>JAZDMQ010000035.1:0-2669 GCA_043800755.1 bacterium
GGCTGCCTTCTTGGGACTCGAATTGTTGAAGGAATACCGAACCGGATTGAAGGCAGTGATAGAGTCCGATCCAAGAACGCAGGAAGTAAGGAGGACTCTGCAAGAGTTGAAGGCCAGCGGCAAGAGATTAGGGGTCTTTTCAAATGATAGGACCGTCAGCCTGGGCATGACTTTAAGTCACATGGGTATCAGACCGTATTTTGAATACATAGAAGCCTCTGAATCAATCGGCATTGAGAAGCCAGATCCCAGAGTCTTCGATCACATCTTAGACCACTTCAGGCTTCCACCTCACCTCGTAACCTATGTTGGAGATGACCCCACAAGAGATGTTGATGGTGCGAAGGCCAGGAATTTGAATGTAATTTTTTATTCTGTGGATGGCAGTCAATATGGTGAAGCTTGGCGGAACTACAGTACCACGACGAAATACAAGCCGGACGCAGTGATCCAGGATTTTGCCGAGCTGCTCGAGGTGATCGCCTGAAATCCTGCGAGGCATGATCCCGTGTGCCTCCCGCCCCCCCAGCGCATCGTATTACGAATATCCCCGCCCCCCCAGCGATCTGGGCCTACAGATGATTTAGGCCTTGACAAATCAGCCGCCCGGTGGCGAAATAGGAGCCACTCTGGGGAGAGGTTTGCCTACAGTTCCTGAATCACTCCCCGCCCTCCCCCCGTCGCCGGAGTCACCCGGGCGAGGGAATCGAACCCGCATTTTTTCTGTCACAGAGCAATCAGAAGAATTACCGTACTACTGAACCGGAGGCGAATCATGGCCAACAGGGTGACTCGCTACCAGGAAATCAAGCCGGCCGAGGCCTGCCGCTACGACGGGGTCTCTCTGGGCGAGGTGATGCTGCGGTTCGACCCGTATGATGTGCCTACTGCCCTCGCCAGACAGATGAGGGTCTTTCAGGGTGGCGGGGAGACGAATGCGGCGTGTGGCCTTGCACATACCTTCGGGCTGCGGACGGCTGTCCTGACGGCGCTGGTGGACGATCATCTCGGGAGGAACATCTGTATTCAACTGCGCGCCGCGGGAGTGGATACGAGCAAGATCATCTGGTTCAACACCAAGAGCGATGGCTCCCGCTTCTCCACCGACCAGAAGGGCACCCTGATGAACGGCATCAACTTCACCTTCGCCGGCAAAGGGGTGATCCCCTCCGATACGCTCTACTATCGCGCCCACTCGGCTGTCCGCGAGCTACGCGAGGGAGATTACGATTGGGACGCCCTCTTCGACAAAGAGGGGGTACGCGCCTTCAACACTGGCGGCATCTATACCCTCATCTCCCGCACCTCTGCGGGCCTGGCGATCGAGGCGGTGAAGGCGGCCAACCAGCACGGGACCTTCGTGGTCGCCGACCTGAACTACCGCTCCAAGGCGGAGCCCAACAAGAACCGGGCCCGGGAGATCAACCAGCAGATCGCTCCCTTCTTGGGTTTTTTGGTGGGCAACGATTCCGACCTGGCCGACGCCCTCAACTATGAGACCAAGATCTCTTCCAAGTCTCCCTTCGAGGAGTGGGTGGAGGCCTATAAGGATACGGTGCGGCGGGTTGTCAAGGACTTCCCCAACCTGAGCTTGATCGGCACCCAATGGCGGGGTGCCACCAACGCCGATGTGATCAGCTGGGGCGCGGTCCTCTACGACTGCGGGGCCGATATCTTCTATGTGGCGCCCCTGCGACGCGACATCCCCATTGCCGACCGGACCGGGGGCGGGGATTCCTTCACCTCGGGCGTCCTGGCCGCCCTGCTCAAGGGGAAGGACCTGGAGACGGCCGTCCAGTGGGGTGCAGCCCATGGCATGCTGGTCCAGGAGACGCCGGGGGACATCACCATGATCGACGAAAAGGTGGTGTTGGCAGAGGTCAAACGGGCGCTGGCCGGCGGCGGCGTCAAGGCCTCTCGGTAGCAGAGTCGAGGCTTGAGGGCGAAGAGTCCTCTGCCAACTGGAATCTCAATCGGGGGCCCCAATGGCACTTCCCTTATTGGTCAGGACGTTGGCCGAGAAGAAGGTGGCTGAATTCTGCAAATGGAGAGTCCCGGCCCGTGCGCGAGACATGGTGAAGCTTTCGTACAAGTTCAGGGGCAACAGCGTCACCCTCTTTGAGGAAAGGGCGCCGTTGCATGAAAGCTTGAAGGAGTGGAGCCGTATGGCAATTGCTCAGATGCGATATGATGCAAAGACAGGCGAATGGACCCTCTATTGTGCGGATAGGAACGATAGGTGGCATGCGTACTTCGATGTGTTGCCCGCGAAGAAGATAGACGAACTCCTGAGAGAGATAGACCAAGATCCGACCGGGATATTCTGGGGGTAATCTGCATCCCCCCAGATCATGGAAATGGGAGAAGGCAAGCTTATGGAAGTGATCTGATGGACGGCCCTTTCCGCCCCTCTCCACGAATCGTCATGCGCATCGTCGTCCTGATTTGGCTGGCCTTGATCTCGGCGCCTGCGCAGGGGAAAATGGCCGCGTTGCCTTTGCCCTATGTGCCGCCAGGGCCATCCCTCACCGTCTCTGAGCAGATCAAGAACCTCGAATTAGCCGATATCTTTCCGCCCCGCGATCTGTCAGCCCTCCAGCTTGATCGCGGTCGGCTCCGGGTCCTGCTCGCTACCGGCGATGTCATCCCGGCCCGCGGAACCGACCGGG
>JAZDMQ010000038.1:0-2884 GCA_043800755.1 bacterium
CTCAGCATGGTTTCGCCGAAGGTGACGACGTCGAACATCTTCCCCTCCTTCATGAGAGCGATTCGGTTGGAGAATGGGTCGTGGTCATGGGCAATGTAGCACCTCGGGCCTTTTTCTGTCAAGGCAAAGGGGATTGAGCGGGGGGCCGAGGCCAGGGACCGGTCGGCAGAAAGCAGTGGCCCGGAAGACAGGCGCCAGGAGGCAAGAATAGAGAGGGCCCTGTCTTTGTTATGGAAATGAATCGGATAGCATGATAAGTTGGATACCCGAAGAAGTGGGTGTATGCACGGCCGCACGCAGGGAACTTCACTCAGGAGGGGCCCTCATGAAAAAGGAGTCAGAGAGAGAAACAGGGGGGTGGTCCCGCCGTGACTTCTTGAAGACGGTGGGCATGATCGGGGCGATGGCCGTGGCGGGAAAGGCCGCTGCCCAGATGCCCACGGCAGCGGGGGAGAATCGTCTGGTCGGCGCCTTCGACCTGCACATCCACGCCGCCCCGGATGTGGCCGCCCGGTCGGTCAACGATATCGAGCTGGCCCAGAAGGCAAGGGAAATGGGGATGCGCGGGATCGTCCTCAAGAACCACGAGTTCATCACCAACGATCGGGCCTACTTGGTGCGACAGGTCATACCGGGGATCGAGGTCTTTGGGGGGATTGTTCTGAATCATTCGGTAGGCGGCCTCAACCCGGTGGCGGTGGAGAAGATGATCCAGTTCACCGGGGGCTATGGCAAGATTGTCTGGTTGCCCACCTACGATGCCGCCCAGCACAAGGCCTTCTATGGGAAGGGGCCGGATGCGGGTGGGATTCGGGTCCTGGATGGCTCAGGGAATATTGTGCCAGAGCTGAGGAAGATCCTCAAAGTGGTCGCCCAGGCCGATATCATCCTGGCCACCGCCCATGTCTCTCCCCAGGAGGCCCTGGCCGTGATCCAGGCCGCGAAAGAGGAGGGGGTGAGGCGGATCGTGGTCTCCCATGCCATGCACTCCCCGGTGCTGATGTCCCTGGAGGAAATGGGGCGGTGCGTCGAGATGGGGGCCTTCATCGAGCATGTCTATGTGGCTCATCTGGTCGGACCCCAGGCCCATCAGGAGTGGATGCGGGCAGCGCGGCAGGTCCCGATGGAGGCCTATGTGGAAGCGATTCATGCCCTGGGGGCCGAGCACTGCTTCCTCGCCACCGACCTGGGGCAATTCCTGAACCCCACGCCCGCGGATGGGATGCAAGAGTTCATCCGGGCCTTAGATCAGCGGGGGATCAGCCGGGGGGAGATGGATTGGATGGTCAAGGGGAATCCGGCCCGGCTATTAGGCCTCGAACCCCTATAGATCAAAAAAATCTTGACAAGCGAGATCCTATCCATTATATTAATATGCGCATATGCGAATAAGTGAGACAATGCCGTACAAAAAGACCTCAGGGAGTTTGGAAGAAGAAGCAGATCTGCTAAAGACCCTCGGCCACCCCACCCGGCTCCAGATCCTCCGGCTCTTGCTGGAGGAAGAGCAATGCGTGAAGAATATCTGGGAGAAGCTGGGCCTGAATCAGGCCAATGTCTCTCAGCATCTAACCATGATGAGGCATAAAGGCATCCTCTCTGCAGAGCGCAAGGGGGGGAGGATGTGTTATTCCATCAAGGATAAGAGGGCCTTGCAGATCTTGAAGACAATTCAATCCGGATGAAGAGCCAAGGGAAGACCCGAGCCAAGGGAAGGCCTCCAGGGAGGCAGCCCTGGTTGGGAATGACCCCTCGGCTCGAGAATCTTTGACCAGAGCCAAGATACATGCCTTAGGAGGCGAGCAATGAAAAAATGGGCGCGGGCGAAGGCCCTCTGGATAGGGGCGATCGCCTTGATCCTGGCGGGCAGCCTTTCCTTTTGGGGATCCCCCCCCCCGGGGGCCAAGACCACCAGCGGGGTGAAATGGCATGCCTACGAAGAGGGGGCGAAGAAGGCGCGGGAGAGCAATCGGCCCATCGTTTTGCACTTCTACACCGAGTGGTGCACCTGGTGCAAGAAGATGGATGGAGAGACCTTCGCCAATCCGCGCATCGAGGAGTTTCTGAACCTCAGCTTCATCCCCATCAAGATCAACGGCGAATCGAGGGAGATGATCAAGGTAGAGGGGAAAGAGACCAAGATGGCGGACCTGGCCCGCAAATTCGGGGTGAGGGGCTTTCCCACCACCGTGTTCTTAGAGTCGAACGGGACCACGATCGGCTCGGTGCCTGGTTATATCGACCAGGACCGGATGCGCAAGATCTTGGTCTATGTCCACGAGAAGGCTTACAAGAAGATGGATTTTGAGGAGTTTACCCGACAGCGGTCGGAATTCCGGGCGACCGGTCATTAGGAGTGAGTGATGCCCATCTATGAATATCGGTGCAAGAAGTGCGCAAAGACCTTTGAGGTATTCCTGAGGTCGAGCCAGGAGGAGAAGGCCCTCTCCTGTTCCGCTTGTGGCCACCAGGGGCTGGAGAGGCAATTCTCCTGCTTTTCCAGCGGCTCCAGTTCCGGAGGAGGGGCTGCAAGCAGCGGCTGTAAACCCTCTTCCGGCTTTCGCTGAGGCGCATGAACGGGGTAGTCTGCCCCGCTCAGTCATCCACTGACACGAGGAGGGTTTGAGGAATCCATCATGAATCACGCAGCATCGCACCCGATGTTTTCGACGCTGGCCTTGGTCCTGTTCTTTCTGGCCTGGCTCCTGCTCATGGGCTACATCCTGCCCAAGTTAGGGGTGCCCACCTGAATCTCCCCGCAATGCGGGGTCGAGGATCGACCCCGGGAGAACCAGAGTTCGCAAGTCAGCAAGCTGGACGCCTCCTCCCAGGGGAAGACGCCTGCTCCTTCTGTAGGAGAAGAGGAGCGGGGCGGGACTCAGGC
>JAZDMQ010000039.1:0-6961 GCA_043800755.1 bacterium
TTTCCTGAAATCGATCGGTCGTTGGATGCCCGCGTTATTGACCAGGATGTTCAGGTTGGGGAAGTTCCTGATCGTCCAATCGAACAGCGCACTCCGCTCTTTCGCATCGGAGATATCGCACCTGATAGCGTTCACTTTGGACAATCTGCGTTTCGCTCCATCCAACTTGCCCTGTCGTCTCCCGCAAATGATAACTTCGTTGCCCGCTTCCAAGAGGGCATCAGCCAGAGCGAAACCGATTCCTGTAGCCCCGCCAGTGATGAGAATGGTGTTCCCTGCAGTTTTCATGGCTCACTCCGAAGCCCTACGCGGCTACCTTTGGACGTGGAACGCATGGGACGCGAAAAAGACGATGATCATCGTGACCACGAGCGCGGTAATGACCGCCTCCTTCCTGACGGTCCTGTATTCAGCAGCCTTGGAAACAAGATACTGGGCCATCGCCTTCCGGTTCAGCCCCAGGTGGAAGGCGGCTGCGACCAGGAAAAGGAGTGCGCTGATGTTGTGAAGGGCCATGAGAGCATGCCGGACGGGCTGGAAGGAAGCTGATTCCGTGAGGTGGAGTGCAATGCCTGACGGTGGCAGCCACACAAACGAAAAGAGCATCGCGACCGAGGTCAGTGCCCGTCTGTTGACAGGATTCTTGCGCAATTCGTCCATCAGACCCTCCTAAATTTTCCCCGCGGAACTCATGTTGGTGAACCTGCCATGGACTTCCATGCAGGGCATCGTATTTGGCTTGGGACCATCTCCTCCCCCTCGAGGGGCAGGATTGAGGGGGGGGGAGGGGAATTCTGAGGGATACCGTGAAAGCTCCTGCAACAAGCTGCGGGGAATGCGCTTGCGCGGGGCTTTCTATGTGTGTTGATGAATCCTATCTAATCCTTTCTGCATTCCCTGTCAATATCTCTTTGTAGCTCCTTCTTTGGGGCTCGGCTCGCCTGAGAATCTCCTTGACAATGGGAGGAGACTATTTTATAAATCTGATCATCTGATTAACCGATTATCTGTCTGCTTTCCTAGATGAGAGGAGGCAACTTTGCAAACTGGAGCTAAAGGATTCCTCAAGGGTCAACCCGTCACATTTGATCTGCCCGCTGGCTGGAAGCTGCTGGCCATGGTTGAACCGCGGGAGGGCAAGCCGCCCGCCAGCCTGGAGGCCATGGTGGTGACGGCACTGAGGAACCCTGTTGGCATGCCGCCGCTATTCGAGATTTTGCGTCGACCCAACAAGCGGGTAGCCATCATAAGCGACGATCAGACCCGCCCAACACCGGTGGGAGGGGTTCTCCTTCCCCTGTTGGCTGAGCTCAACCGTCTGGGCGTCAAGGACGAGGACATTGATGTGGTCATCGCTCCCGGCACGCATCGGATGCCCTTGGAGGCTGATCTGCAGAAGAAGCTGGGTCCGGAGGTCCTCCAGCGCCTGCGGGTCAGCGTCCACGACCCAGACGCTCCCGACCTCGTTCACCTCGGCACTACCCGTCGCGGCACGCCGATGTGGTGCAACAAGGTCGTCGCCGAGGCGGGGCTCAAGATCGGCATCGGCCTCTGCAACCCCCACTACTTCGCCGGCTACAGCGGCGGGGCCAAGATCATCCTTCCCGGCGTGTCGGGCCGGGAGACCGCCAAAGCCAACCATACCTGGAGCAGCGACCCCAACTGCAGGGAAGGCAAGATGGAAGGCAATCCCATTTGGGAAGACATAGTGGAAATGGCCCGCATCGTGGGCCTGGACATGAAGATCGACCTGGTGATGAACACGGAGATGCAAGTTTACAAGGTCACCGCTGGAGATATGGAGAAGGCCCAAAAAGAGGCGGCGCGGGCCGTCCTCGAGCTCTATGGCGTGCCGGTGCCCAAGATGGCCGACGTCACCATCACCAGCAGCTACCCGTTAGAGGCCGACCTCATCCAATCTGGCAAGGCCGTGTCCCTGGCGGATTGTGTCACTATGCCCGGTGGCACCATCATCGTCCTGTCCGGTTGCTACGATGGCGCTGGCCCGATGCTCTACGAGACGCTTAGCCAGAGCCCGGAGCCAGATACCATCGTCCAGTGGATTATTGAGGGGAAGGCCTCGCCTACCGGTGGGCCCATGGCCGCTAAGTTCCGGCACATCTTGAAGACTAAGCGCATCCTTCTGGTCACTGACGGGCTGCCCGAGGCCAAGATTCGGGACATGGAGATGGACTATGCCCCGTCCATTGGTGAGGCGTTGCACAAGGCCAGCAAGGTCTATCCCAAGGCAGAGGCCATCGTGCTGCCCGTGGGTGGCTCCACGTTCCCATATATCCAGTGATGAGTTGCAGATGATGCGGAACGTTTCTCCTCGTTTCCTCATCCCTCTTATGACCCTCTGCGCTACTCTCCCCGAGTCCCTTTTCGAGCGGCCCTTGCCGCATGGCGCGCTCATCAAGCAAGAAGAGCTTGCAATCATGCGGGATGAATACTATGCTCTGCACGGTTGGGATCGGGAGGGACGGCCGTCGGCCCGACAGGTCGAAGAAGGAATGCCGGAGGTGGAGAAGATCTCAGCCAGCTGAGGAGATGGATTCTTGAGTTTCAAAAGGACCAGCCTGAGCGATCACGTCATGGAGGAGATCAAGGGCCGCCTCATGCGGGGAGAATTGAGGGAGGGCGACCGTCTGCCTTCCCATGACCTCCTCTCCAAGGAATTGGGAGTCAGCCGTTCCACGCTGCGAGAGGGCCTCAAGAACCTCACCCTGATGGGCATCTTAGAGATGAAGCCGGGCCATGGCACCCACATCAGGTCTCTGAGCCCCTCCTCCCTGATGCACAATCTGGCCCCTTCCCTGCTGATGGACCGGGCCACGGTCATGGAGCTGATGGATGCCCGCCTGGTGGTGGAACTGGGAACGGTTACCCTCGCCTGCAAGAATGCCGATCCGTCTGACCTTGAGGAGATGGAGCGGCTGATTAGGCAGATGGAGGGCTATCTTCGAACCAAGGATTATGCGAGATACAGCGACCTTGATCTCCGCTTTCACTTCGCAGTGGCCCACGCCTCCAAGAACAAGGTGTTGGAGAGGATCCTGGAGGACATCCGGGGCCTACTTTCGCAACTCCTCAAGGAGGTCGTCCTCTACCTTCCGGGCATGGCGGAGACGGGCAATCAGTACCACAAGCAAATCCTGAAAGCCCTTCGCAGCAAGGATTCTGGACCGGCAGAAAAGTCGATCCGCAGCCACATTGCCAGCGTCGCCGCGGCCGTGAAGAAATACCAAAGCATGAAATCCTCTTAACTGTCATGGCAGCCAGGAGCATCCAGTCCTCTCTCCCCAATCCTCGCTTCGCCTTCCCCAAGGTCGTTTCGGCCCGTCTCGCCATACCTTTTCACGAAGCGCTTCTCCTTCCTTTTCGCGGAATGAGATTGACAGGCTCCCCCTCCAAAATTACAATAGGCCGACCGAGAACGAGAGGAGGTCCCAGATGGACCTAAAGGGCGTGAAGATCGGGTGCAGCAAAGAAGAAATCGATACCCCTGCCCTGCTCGTCGATGTTGCCGTGATGGAGGCCAACCTGATGCGAATGGCAGATTTCTTCGTCGGGAGAGGGGCGAAATTGAGGCCTCACGCCAAGACCCACAAGTCCCCTCTCCTCGCTCAGCGGCAACTCGACCTGGGAGCGGTCGGCATCACCTGCGCCAAGTTGGGCGAGGCGGAGGCATTGATCGCGGGAGGAATCCAGGATATCCTCATCGCGAATCAGATTGTGGGAGAGCACAAGATCTCCCGGCTCACCGAGCTGGCCCAGAGGGCAAATCTTACGGTGGCCGTGGACAATCCGGAAAACATCAGCGCCCTCTCCCGTGCTGCTGCGGACAAAAGGGTTAAGATGAGTGTCCTGGTGGAAGTGGACATCGGCATGGGCCGCTGTGGAGTGGCGCCCGGACAAACCGCCCTGGCTTTGGCGCAAGAGGTCGATCGGTCCCCCGGCCTCTCCTTTGCCGGGCTCATGGGCTATGAAGGCCACCTGGTATTCGTTCCTTCCCTGAAGGAGCGGACGGAGCGATGTCGCGAGGCGATGGGTCTCCTCCTGGAGACCAAGGATCTCATCCAGAAGGCAGGCCTCCCGGTTTCGATCGTGAGCGGGGGCGGGACCGGCACCTATGCGATCACCGGTGATATCCCAGGCATCACCGAGGTTCAGGCGGGGTCCTATCTCTTTATGGATACCCGATACCGAGGGATCGAGGGGCTGGACGCATTTGACGTTGCCCTCACCCTCTTGGCCACGGTGATCTCCCGACCCCAAAAGGGCCGAGCCGTCATCGATTCCGGGAGAAAGGCAATCGCCCAGGATTTCGGCCTCCCTGAGATCAAAGATCACCCCGGGGCTAAATTAGTCGCCCTGGCCGAAGAACATGGAATTGTGACCCTCGAGGAGACGGACCAGGATTGGAGGGTCGGCGACAAGATCGAGCTCATCGTCAGCCACTGCTGCACCACCATCAATTTGCACGATCGCTATTTTGCGATCCGAAATGGCTCCCTGGAAGCGATCTGGCCTATCGCTGCCCGAGGGGCCTTTCACTGATCTCATCTATTCGTAGAAGGAGCTGACCATGCCCAGAAAAGTGACCATGCCCATTATCGAAAGCCCCCGCCAGATCAGCTTCAAGGAGGTTGCCCTGCCCGATCCCGGGCCGAGAGAGGTCACCATTCAGGTGAAGGCCTGCGCCATCTGTGGCAGCGATGTCCATGTCTTCAAAGGCATGCACCCGGCTGCTCCCCTGCCCGCCGGGGCCGGACACGAACTCTCCGGCGTGGTGGCCGAGATGGGCAAGGAGGTCAGCCGGTTCAAGGTGGGAGATCGGGTCTGTATGAACCCCATGCTCTTTTGTGGGAAGTGCTACTACTGCAGGCGGTCACAGTTCAACCACTGCGTCCAGGTAACCTTCTGTTACCGGGTCGGACAGAGCGGGTTTGCCCAATACATCAACCGGGACGAGGACTGGGTCTATCACCTCCCTGACTCCCTTTCCTTCGAAGAGGGGGCGGTCATCGAACCCACTGCCACCGCAGTCCATGCCGCCCAATCCTCGGGGATCCAACTGGGCACCAAGATCGCGGTATTCGGGGCGGGGCCGATCGGACTTCAGACCCTGCAGGCGGCCAAGGCCCACGGGGCCACCTGGGCGGCCATCGTCGATGTGGTGGACTATCGCCTGGATCTGGCAAAGGAGTTGGGGGCAGATGTCGCCGTCCATGCTGGCCAGGTGGATCCGGTGCAGCGCCTGCGCGAGCTGAGTGGAGGGCTGGGCTTGGACATCACCTATGAATGCGTGGGCCTGGAGCAGACCATGCGCCAGTCCCTGGCCGCCCTGAAGAAGGGAGGAACCGCCATGGCCCTGGGGGTCTTCGAGAACCCAGAGGTCAAGCTGAACCTACAGGATATGGTCAATCGGGAATTGCAGATCCGCGCCATCTTAGCCTATGTCTGGGATTTTCAAACCGCCCTGGATCTGGTCGCCGCGGGCCGCATTCGCCTCAAGCCTCTGATCAGCCACACCTTCCCCCTCTCCCGCATCCAGGAGGCCTTTGAGCTCCTCTTGGACAAGCGAGAGAAGGCGGTGAAGGTCCTGATCACCCATCCTTAAACCAATTGGCGGTCCGGCATCTTAGAAAGGAGGCAGGACCCTGAATCGAATTCCGATCACCCGAGCCGGGTATAAAAGACTGCGCAAGGAGTTGGATCATCTCCTCAGAGAGGAACGGCCCAAGGCTATCAAGGCGATCGAGCTGGCCCGCGGGCACGGAGACCTGACGGACAACGCCGAGTTTCAGGTGGCCAGGGAACACCAGGGATGGTTGGAGGGCAAGATCGGGGACCTCCAAGGCAAGCTGTCCGGATGCCAGGTGGTCGATTATCCGACTCAGCCCCCGGAGAGGGTGATCTTCGGGGCTTCCATCTCGGTGGAGGACCTGGCCACCGGGGAGCGGACCAGATTCGAACTGGTTGGTCCTTATGAATCGGACATCAAGCAAGGGCTGGTCTCCGTCACCTCCCCCCTGGGAAAGGCCCTCATTGGGAAGAGGGAAGGAGAACAGGTGACGGTCGAAACGCCCGGGGGCATCCGGGAGATGGAGGTTGTAACGATCGGGATCGGGGGCCAAGGCGAAAAGGCCTCCGCCTGAGGACCTCTTCGAGCCTCCCCCCTCAAACCCTCCGGGCCGGGCTCCGCAAGCTAACCTTGCCAAAAAAGGAGGCAAGTCTTGGAAAGTTGGCACACCCCTGCTGAATGGATATCGAACGAATCAGCCGCCTCCGTCAATAGATTTCTGCGGTTCCGTCAAGGAGGCCCTCCGGCCCCGGCGATCCTCTTCAATCATGAAAGGCTTCGCCAGATCCGAGGGGATATGTTCGGCAAGTACGAGGAGACCAGGGGTCTGCACTGGCTCTCCAAGGTGAAGCTCCTCTATCCTTGTGAGCCACCCAAGATCCTGGCCGTGGGACGCAATTATAAGAGTCATATCGGGGATAAAAAGCCGCCTGTTCATCCGGAGATCTTCTTCAAGCCCGTCAGTGCCCTGCAAAATCCAGGGGACCCCATCATCATCCCGCGAGGGGCCAGCAATGTCCATTTCGAGGGGGAGCTGGTCCTGGTCATTGGAAAAACCGCCAGTCATCTCTCCGTTTCTCAGGCGGCGGAGGCAATCTTCGGCATCACCTGCGGCAATGATGTCAGTGAGCGGGATTGGCAGATCGGTCCTGAGAGGGACCTGCAGTGGTGGCGGGCTAAGGGCGCGGATACCTTCTCACCCCTCGGCCCGGTCATTGCGCGCGGGCTCGACTACAGCAACCTGTTGATCCGTACCCGGTTGAACGGCCAGGTGGTTCAGGAGGAGTCCACCGCCGACCTCCTGTTCGATCCTCCCACCATCGTGAGCTGGATCAGCCAGTATGTTACCCTCACGCCCGGGGATGTGATCTACAC
>JAZDMQ010000051.1:0-6914 GCA_043800755.1 bacterium
TTTTCCCCATCCTTCCGTCGCCTCTCCGGCTCCAGATAGTCCCTCTCCCAGGTCCCCCGGGTCAAATCCTCCAATTGCCGATCGTACTCCACCAGTCCGCGGTAATACTCAGGACTGGCCAGGGCCTCTTGTGCGGAATCGTCTGCCGGCTTGGCGCCGAATTCCTGGATGAGCTGATACATCATTGGGTAGTGATCCCGGATGGCACAGGGGGCGAAGACATTTCCCATCGCCTCTGGGGGCGGATCGTAGGCATATTCGTCCGCCCACCTGCGGATGCGTTGGAAAAAGGGAGCATCGAGGATAGTATTCAGGTCCCCGCCGGAGGCATAGACCTCGTGGATGTTCTGGAGATAATAGGGATTGAAGACGCAGGGCATGACATTGCCATTCCAGTCGATGTAAAAGTAACCTCCATGGCGGCCCGCAGAGATGCAGCCGTCGCTGAAGGTGCCACAGTTCCAGAAATCTGCGATGAAGAAACCTTCCTCGTAGATATAGCGCCAGGTCCGCTGGAGCATCTCGAAGCGCTGCTCCGGGGTGAGCATCAGGTCCAGCCGGAACTCCCTTCCAATCGGCATATACTGAAATATCCAGCAATAGAGGGCCCCCTGCTGACGCAGATAGAAGTCCATGAAGGCTAAGCTCATCAGGAGTTCGGCATTCTCGCAGGTGGCGGTAACCGAGATGCCGAAGGGAACCCCGACGCTCCTCAGGCGTTCAAAGGTCCTGAGGATGGCAGCGAATACTCCTTTTCCGCGTCGGGCCTCGGTCTCCTGCTCAAAGCCCTCCACCGAGATCGCCGGGGTGATATTTCCCAGTTCAGCCAGCCTCCGGGCCGCGGTGTCGTTGATGGCCATGCCATTGGTATAGATGAGGAAGAAGTGGTTGCGATATTCCTCGGCCAAATCGAACACCCCTTTCCCCTCGCTATGCCACAGGAACGGCTCGCCACCCGAGATTACGGTGAAATGTGATCCCCACAGGCGTTGCTGTTCTGATATAGCTCGATCTGCGGTGCGATAGGGAAGCATCACCTGGGCCTGATGGGAGCTATTGGCATAACAGCCCTGACAATGCAGGTTGCAGAGGCCGGTGGGTGAGATGGTCAGAAAGGCAGGGGGATCGGCGCCAAATTGCCGGAGAAAGGCCTCCCTCCGATCAGCCCCCTGCAGGTGAACGCAGCCGAAGGACCTAATGAATTGGAGCCAGACCTTCCGGGAGATCCTCCCTTCGGCCAGGGCCCGGTCAATACTGCGGAGCATGGCCCGCGACATGAAGAATTTGTCTTCCTGGGCCTTGCGCGGGCGCCGGTAAGGATTGCGGACCACAAAATCCTCCCACATCTTCGACTCCAACCAATACAAAGCCTTCCTGCGCAGGGGCTGCATTGTCAATGCCCTACCGATCCATCCCTGCATCGGACTCAAGAAAAGGCTCCGCAGGACCCTGCTGCTGTCCATAACTACCCCCTCCTTTCCGCATGGACGAGCCGTGTTCCGACTTGAAATCTTAGATCACCTTTTTCATGTCCGGCGCAAACGAGGAAAGACCTCTGCTTTCCCTCCTACTCCGGCTGGAATCTTTCGATGGACAGTGGGCCGAGACCCAAGCTGGGGAGCTGGCCCTCAATCTCCTCCGCCTTGCCCAGGATGAGGATGAGCAGATCCTCATAGGGAAAGAGCTCGCGGGCAGCGGCGTTGGCCTCCTCCCGGGTCACGGCATCGACCCGCTCCTGATAGGTATCGATATAATCCCGCGGCAGATTGTAGAACTCGATGTCCGCCAGTTGGGAGACCAGGGCGGAGGGTGTCTGCAGGGCGATGTAGTAGATGCCCTTCTTGTAGGTCTTCACCTTGGCCAGCTCCTCCGGGCTCAGGCCCTGTTCTCGGAAGATCCGAAGCTGCTCCAAGATAGCGGAGATCGCCTTCCCTGCCGTCTCATTCTTGGTGGAGGTCTCGATGAGGAAGGGCCCTGCGGCCTTGCCCATGGAGAAGCCGCTGTCAATATGATAGGTGAGGCCCAGGTTGGCCCGGATTTGGTCCAGTAGCCGCGAGCTGAAGCCCATGCGGCCCAGGACCCCGTTGGCCAGGGCCAGGGGGAAGAGGCGAGGGGTGTTCCGGGGCACGCCGATGTTTCCCATCAGGATATTGGCCTGGGTGATGTCCGGCTTGTCGATGAGCACCACCCTTCGGCCGCGGAGGGCCTGGGGCGCGGGGAGAGGAAAGTCCAGATCCTCTCCCTTCGGCCAGGAGGAGAACAGGTTCTTCAGCTTATCGGCCATCTCGGTGGCCTCGAAGTCTCCCACCGCCACCAGGATGGCCTGATTGGGCACGAAGAATCGGTGATAGTAGGCCTCCACCTCCTCCCGGCTGATCGAGGCCAATGACTGCCGGGTCCCGACCAGGGGATGGCCATAGGGATGATCCTGATAGAGCAGGGAGCGAAATCGCTTTCCGATAATCGTCGCCGGATCCTCGTTGGCCTGGGAGAGGGCGGCCAGGGCCTGGGCCCGCTGGCGCTCCAGCTCCTCCTGCGGGAAGGTGGGGTGGAGGAGGCAATCGAGGAAGAGGTCCAGGCCCTTGTCGATGTCCTTGGAGAGAACCTCTAAGGAGAGGGAGCAGTAATCGTCATTGGCCCCGGACGAGAGGCTTCCCCCCAAAAAGTCGATGTGCTCCGAGATTTGCTGGGCATCCCGGCCTTGCGTCCCCTTGAGCATGACGTCCGCGGTCAATGCGGCGAGGCCGGCCTTCTCGGCCCCCTCCTGCGAGGCGCCCCCCGGGACCAGGAGCAGGAAATGGGCGACGGGAATCTGGCGATATTCTTTCAATACCAATCTCAGGCCGTTGGGGAGATCTATGCGCGTCGGCCCTCCTGACCCGGCTGAGGCGAAAGATGAGGAGAGGAGGGCGACCAATAGCATCAGAAAGAACACGCAGTACCGAATGCCTTTCATCCTCCTCATCTCCTTCACCTCCCCTCCTTGATCGGCACCAAGGTTAGGGTGGTGCGGCGGTCCGGATCGAAATAGATCTTAGCCACCCGCTGGATATCCTCCAGGCTCACCTTGTCCAGCTTCTCTCGAATATGGAAGAGTTCCTGGTAGTCGCCGAAGACCGCCTCGTAATAGCCCAACAGGCGGACCCGGGAGGCATTGCCCTCCATGCCCCGGACGAAGCTCGCCTGGGCGATATTCTTCGCCTTCTGCAGCTCCTCTTCCCGCACCCCTTTTTCCTGAATCTCCTGCAAGATCTGTTGCAGGGCCTCCTCCGCCTCCTTAACCTCATGCCCTGGTTTCATCTGGGCATAGAAGAGAAACAGGCCGGGATCAATACTCTCATGCAGGCCGCCCCAGGCCGAGGTGGTGATCTGCTGCTCATAGATTAGGCGGCGATAGATCCGGGAGCTCTCCCCGGCAGAGAGGATGCTTTCTAACAGGGAAAGGGGATAGAGGTCATCGGATTTGACCGATGGCGCGGGGTAGGCGATCATGACCGCCGGGAGCTCGGCCTCCTTCTTGATCCAAACGCGCCGCTCCCCCCGCTGGGCAGGCTCGGCATTGACCACTGGTGGAGGAGGGGCCTGGGCAGGGATGTCGGAGAAGTACTTCTCCAACAGGGCCAGGGCCGAGGCCTCCTCCACATCCCCTACCAGGACGGCCACCCCGTTGTTGGGGGCATAGTAGGTGGTGAGATAGGCCTGGACCTGCTCCAGGGTAATGGCATCCAGATCTCCCATCCAGCCGATCGTTGGCCAGCGATAGGGATGGGCCAGGTAGGCATTGGCGAAGAGATGCTCACTCATCGTGCCGTAGACATCGTTGTCGCTCCGCATGAGCCGCTCCTCTTTGACCACCTGCAATTCCCGAGCAAAATTGGCGGGCTCGATCTGCAAAGCCCGCATCCGGTCGGCCTCCAATTCTATCACCTTTTCCAGGGCGGAGCTGACGAACTCCTCCCAGTAGAGGGTGTAGTCCTTGGTGGTTCCTCCGTTGGTGTATCCTCCGGCGGCCTCGATGATCCGGTCGAATTCCTTGGGGGGAAACTTCGCCGAGCCGCTGGAGAATCGGAGGTGCTCCAGCAAATGGGAGATCCCGGTAATTCCCGGCCGCTCATTGCGGGAGCCCACCTTGAAGAAGACGCAGAAGCAGGCGATGGGCAGGGAGTGATCCTCAGAGATGAGGACTGTCAGGCCATTTTTCAGGGCGTGGCGGGAGACCGGAAATTGCTGGGCCTGGGCCAGGGGGAGACCGATCGCACCCAGGCACAAGCCCAGGATCACGGAAAGAATCAGCAGGGATCGCCTCAGGAATTTCTCTCGCATCCTCATACCTTCCTCACTTGATGATCTTCATCTGGGCCAGTGCCCAGATCAGGCAGGCCACGCCGCTTCCCAGGACGCAACCTACCCAGAGCACGGCCTTGGTGTACCAGGGAGGCTGAAATTCCTTGGGGATCCATCGCTTATTGGCATAGAGGATCTGAGCGGCCCCGATCCCCCGGGCCAGGAGGGCCATGAAAGAGGTGATGAGCCAGAGAGTAAAAGGCATGGCCAGCCGCACCAGGTAAAATCCGGCCAATATGGAGAGGCCCACCGCCACGAAATAGTAGAATCGATAGGAATGTCTCTGCCGCAATCCGGGAGTGGTGGCGACCGCATCGGCCATCGTCCGGCCGATGAAGGCGTCATAGGTGGCAAATTCCGCATCGTAGAGGGTTACAAAAATAAAGATCAGGAAGAGGCCGAAGGCCCAGGGCCCGAACTTTCCCGCGATGGTGGCCATCTGCAGGGGGACATTCAGGCCGCTTGCCACGATCCCGTTCTTATAGAGGTAGGCATGCCCGGCCACCCCATAGAGGAAGCTCCCGATCATGGCCCCGATGATCGACCACCAGACGACCAGGCTCCATAACGCGATCCGGCACCACTGTTTCATCTTTGCCACTTCGGAGGGATCTCGCACATCGAAGGTGATCGGATCGGTGTTGATCTCCTCGGGCGGTCGCAAAGCACCGGTCATCCGTCCAGTATGCTTGCCCAGGCCCCATCCTGCCTCCAGCACCCAGAAGGTGATCCACATCAGAGAGCCGCCCGGCTGCTGGAAGAGGGAGAAGGCCAACGGGAGCGGGAAACCCTTCGGGTAGCCGGCCAGCCCGAAATTGAAGTATCCCCAGAGCACATCCAGGTAATCCTTCGGCGTAGCAACCAGGGCGGCAATGATGACAACACAGACCAAATTGATGACCATGACGAAGGTGAAGATCGTGGAGAGGGCCTTGTAGATGTGGCGGGAAAAGGCAAAGACCAGAATGACCAGGACGAATGCTGCCACGCACCAGAGATAAAAAGTTCCCCAGCCGGTCAGCTTGAACATGGCGGAGGCGGACCCGGCCAGCCAGGAGGGCCACACGTAGCAGAGAATGGAATAAGCTCCCCAGAACCAGGGCCAGAATCCACGGGGAGGAATATCCCGGGTCATGGAAAAGAAGGACCTTCCGGTCAGCATCGTGTACTTGATACACTCATAAACCAGGAAGGTCTCGAATATGCAGGAGAGGGTCATGATCCAGAAGAGCTTGGAACCCCCCAGGGAGGCGACATAGGGGATCAGCATGGTCTCCCCGCCGCCCACCGAAACCCCGAAGTTGATGGCCATGGGCCCCAGTGCCGCGGTGATCCCCATGAGGGTCAAGGGAAATGGGTCCGGGACCTTGAAGACCTTCTGTGCCATTGGTTCCTCCTGTCCAGCGAAGGGTGATAGGATTGATCAGGCCAAGAGTTGATGGCTGGGATTTTGTCCGATTTCCCGGCCCTTGTCAACCCTTTTGGGACCTCTGCGCCGGCGCCGCCTCATAAAAGTATTGCAAGCGAGGCCGCTTTCAATTATCTTAATAAGGCGTATCTTCCCTCGAACGGGGAACAGGGATTTCCGTTTTCCGGCTGGCGGCCTACATTCTATCTTGATTTCCAATGAACCTGAACAGGAGGAGGCAGCAATGGCGGCATGGAACGAGACGGAGCTGACGCAAAAGGATCAGCAGCATCTCATCCATTCTCTCTATCATCCGGGCGATCATCAGCAGCCCTTGATCTTTGCGCGCGGGGAGGGGATTTATCTCTTTGATGTGAAGGGAAAACGCTATATCGACGGCCTGTCTGGCCTCTGGAATGTGGTGCTGGGTCAAGGCCGGGCCGAGCTGGCGGAGGCGGCGGCGTCGCAGATGAAGACCCTGGCCTATTGCTCCTCCTATGTGGGCTCCTCCAATATCCCGGCGATCGAGCTGGCCGACCGCCTCGCTGAAATGGCCTATCCCAGCCTCAATATGACCTTCTTCACCAGCGGAGGGGCCGAGTCGAGCGAATCGGCCTTCAAGACCGCCCGTTTCTACTGGAAGGTGAAGGGCAAGCCGGACAAGATCAAGGTCATCGCCCGCGAACACGGCTACCACGGAGTCACGCTGGCGGCCATGTCGGCCACCGGCATCACTCCGTACTGGACCATGTTCGAGCCCAGGGTCCCGGGATTTCTCCATTGCGCCTCCCCCTATCCTTACCGGTTCCAGGGGGCGCGGCCGGGGGAGAGCATCGGAGAGGCGGCGGCCCGGTCCTTGGAGGAGACGATCCTCCGGGAGGGGGCGGACACGGTAGGCGCTTTCATCGCCGAGCCGGTGCAGGGGGCGGGCGGGGTCATCGCACCTCCGGATGATTATTTCCCGCGCATCCGCGAGATCTGCAACAAGCATCAGGTCCTGTTCATCGCCGACGAGGTCATTACCGGGTTCGGCCGCACCGGTCGGCGGTTTGCCTTGCAGCGCTGGGGGGTGGAGCCGGACATGATGGCCTTCGCCAAGGCGGTCACCAGTGGCTATGTGCCCTTGGGCGGGATCATGGTCTCCGATGAGATCAAGGACGCG
>JAZDMQ010000060.1:0-11263 GCA_043800755.1 bacterium
GTGGCGGATCCTTCTTCCCTTCCCTTTGACGCCACCTCGGTGAAACTCGGACAGGAAAAGGATTATTTTCCCAGGCTATCCTCGCTGGGGATTCAAGTGATGCTGACGGCCGAGTTGATGCGGGATGGGAATCGGTTGGTCCTGGAGGCCAAGCTAAGCGATGTGGCCACCAGGGGACAGATATTTCACAACCGGTATGTGGGTGACCCGAAAGGACTGAAACCGGCTGTCCACCGCCTATCCGATGACATCATCTATTACCTGACCGGGGAACGGGGGATCGCCCGGACCAAGTTGGCCTTAGCCTCTAATAGAACGGGGGCCAAGGAGATCTATGTGATGGATTTCGATGGCGATAACCTGATGCAGATGACCAGGAACCATTCCCTCAATCTGACCCCGCGTTGGTCTCCAGACGGAAAGGTCTTGGCCTATGTCTCTTACCGGGACGGAAATCCCGATCTCTACCTGCTCGATGTCACCTGCGGGAGAAGAAGCAAGGTTTCCGCTCTTCCCGGCCTCAATATCTCACCGGCCTGGTCCCCTGATGGCGGATCGATCGCCCTGGCGTTGAGCAAGAACGGAATCACCAATCTCTTTCTCATGCGCTCCGATGGAGGCGGCCTACGACAGCTCACCAATGGCTCGGCTATCTCGGTTTCGCCCTCTTGGTCCCCGAATGGCCGCCAGTTGGCCTTCGTTTCCGACCAGGGGGGGACTCCCCAGATCTATGTCATGGATGCGGAGGGGACGAACATCCGCCGGCTGACCTTTAAGGGCAATTATAATACCTCCCCAGCGTGGTCTCCCCGGGGGGATAAGATCGCCTTCGTCTCCAACCAATACGGACCTTTTAATATATTCGTCATGAATTCAGATGGTGGCGGGACTGCTGGCCTGACCCGGGGAGGGGGCGACAACGAAAGCCCCTCCTGGTCCCCGGATGGTCGCTATATTGCATTCTCTTCCACGCGGCATGGAAAATCAGGGGTCTATATCATGCGAGCAGATGGCGCCGGGCAACGACGCATCACTCAGAACGATGCCGACTATTTCACCCCGGACTGGTCTCCCAAATGAGGGCTGAGGAGAGATAATCATGAAGTTCAAACAGAGAGTGGACATTCAGCGGATCGGATTCCTCCTGGCTTTTCTGGCCATGGCGGCGCTCTCCCTTCTGGGGGGGTGCGCTCAGATGGCCAAGGTGCCCCCCACTGGACAGATAGGCCCCTCCGGGTCGGCAGGGGCTGGGGAGGCCGGCCGTGCCTACTTTGAGGAGCGACCCTCCCTCTCCATGGAGGAGCTGTCCGCATCGGCCTCCTCCCTGTCCCAAAGGGCCCAGGCCCTCTCTCAGGACGCGGAGCAGCTGCGGGAGAAGGCGAAAGAGCCCATTCCATTGGCCTCCCTTCCGGCAGAGCCAGGGCCCCTTCCTTCCCTGGCCGCCCCTGCCCTGGACACGGCCAGTACCCTGAGGGTTCAGGCCCAGGCCTTGTCTCAGGACGCGGAGCAGCTGCGGGAAAAGGTGACCATCCCCCCGCCCGTAGTTGGTCCTACTGGGCCGGAAGCGAAGGGGCCCACGGTAGTGGAGGTGCCTGCTGCCCTGGTGCCCGAAAAAGAGGCTGAGTATTTCCCCTCGTTGCAGGAATTGGGAAAGAAGAAGCCAAAGGAGAAGTCGCCCTTCGAGGATATTTTCTTCGCCTTCAACGAATCCCTCCTCGGCGAGGAAGCGCGGGAGATCTTGCAGAAGAATGCAAAGTGGCTCAGGTCACATGGACCGGCCCAGATCTTGATCGAGGGCCACTGCGATGAACGGGGCACGGTGGAATACAACCTGGCCTTAGGGGAGAGGAGGGCCCAGACCGCCAAGGACTTCCTCCTGAACCTGGGCGTCTCCTCTGACCGCATCTCGATCATCAGCTACGGAAAGGAGAAGCCCTTTGCCTTGGGTCATGACGAGGAAGCCTGGGCCCAGAATCGCCGGGCCCACTTCCTCCTACGCTCCCCCTGATCTCTTGAGAATCTTAGGGAGGTGTGAGCAGCCTTGAAAAAATGGATGGTCCTATGCGGATTTCTGATGATTGCCCCTCTCCTCTCCTCCTGTGCCACCCGGCAGGGTCTCTTGGACCTGCAACGGCAGCTCCAAACGACCCGGGGGGAGCTGTCGGCGGTGAGGAAGGAGGCGAAAGAGGTCAAGTCAGTCACGGAACAACTCCGCTCTGCAGATAACGAGCAGAGAGAGTCCTACTCGCGGATGACGGAGCAGATAAAGGCGCTTTTGGATACGATCGAGGCTCAACAGAAGGCAATTGCCTCCTCCAATTCCTCTGTCCAGGAGAGACTCTCGGCGATGGAGGCCAAGAATGAGGAGAGACTTAAGACGTTCGAGGAGCGGAAGAAGGACCAGGAGAAAGGCTATCTTGCCTCTCAGGGAAATCTGGGGACCCGCCTGGAGGAGTTGGCGACAGAGGTCAAGATCATTCAGGGGAAATTGGAGGAGAACAATAACCTGCTGGCAGAGCACGGGATGCGCTTCGATGACCTGAGCCACCAGGCCTCCCGCTCTGGAGGCAAGGTGGAGACCACCGAGGCCAATCTGAAGGCGATAAAAGGGGCGCAGTCCTCCCAGGCGGAGAAGCTGAATCGAGTCGAAGGACAGGTGGCGAGCCTGGTGAAGAACTGGGAGGCCTGGCGGGAACAGGCGAATCGGAGCCTGAGCCAAATGGGGGATTTGGAGAGGCGGTTGGGATCCCTGGAGCAGGAGATGGGGAGGATAAAGGAGGCCTACCGCCAGCCCAGCATGACGCCTCCACCACAGGCCAGCAAGGAAGCTAAGGCGGCCAGCCCGACAGAACCCCCTCTCCCGGCAGAGCCGAAGGAGCCCACAGGTTCCAAGGGAGCGGTGGCCCCGGCCCCTCCCCCCGGAGGTGATGAGATCTACAAATCCGCCTTGGATGATTACAACCGGGGGGCCTATGACCTGGCGATCCCGGGATTCCGCTCCTACTTGAGTCAGTACCCCAAAGGGAGCCTGGCCGCCAACTCCCAATACTGGTTGGGGGAGTGTTACTATAGCCAGAAGAAATATGAGCAAGCGATCGCCGAATTTGAGGGGGTCCTGAGGAATTACCCTGCCAGCGAGAAGGCCCCCAGCGCCCTTTTGAAAAAGGGGTATTCCTACCTGGGGTTGGGCAACATGGCCAAAGGAAAGGAAATCCTGATGGAGGTCTTGGATAAATATCCAAAGACCCGGGAGGCCTCCCTGGCCAAATCGCGACTGGCGAATCTGAAATAGATTTGCCTGTCCATTAGACTTCGGAAAGGAGGATAAGATGCGAAAGGGTTTTGTCTTTGTAGCTCTTTTCTTGATGGGATTGGCACTTTGGGGTTGCATGCCGGGGGCTTACACCTCGGCCCCCCCAGTAGAAGCGCCGGCCCTTCCCCCTCCTCCAGCTTATCGCTTTGAGGATCTGCCCGTCCCGGCCACCATGAACTTGGTCCGGGGAGAGTCCTACATCTTCGAAGCGGGAGGCGTGCGGGCAGCGATCATGATCTACGAGGGGAAGGACGATCCCGCGGATCTGGTCAAGTATTATCGGGAGAATATGCCTCAACACAACTGGAAGCTGGTATCGGTGTTCGAGCACGAAGAGGCGAACCTCACCTTCCAGAAGCCCGGATGGAATTGCACCCTGAGTATCGTGAAGAGGGCGATGCAGACGACGAGATTGATAATCTTGATTGGACCTGTAGAGACGGAAAAGAAGGCCTGAGGCCATGTTTCTTATGGGGGGCCAGAATATGGCAAAGAAGAAGACTCTCGCTCTCCTTTTGCCTTTGCTCCTCCTGGGCATGGCTGCGCTGAGTTCAGGCTGCGGAAGGGCGTGGTCGGTCAAGGGAGACTCCTTTCCCCAGGAATCGCAGACAGGACCCGCCGCCTCCGTGCCTGGCCAGGAGAAAGGGGAGCAGGTATCGCCAGCCCCCGCATCCCCTGAGAGGGAAAAGGAGGCGGACGAGATCTCTCGCCGGGCGGAGGAGCTGAGAAAAGAAGCGGAGAGATTGGCTCAGGAGGCAGGCAGCCAAGGGGGGAGAGAGAAAGGCCAGATGGAAGGAGGATCTTCAGCCTCAGCGGCGGAGAAGTGGGGATTTTCACCAGAACCTGAGCGGGCGGCTGAGACCTCGGGGGGACTTCAATCGATTCCAGATCTTCACGACGTCTTCTTCGCCTTCAATGAATTCCTTCTCAGCGAAGAGGCGCAGGGGATCTTGCAGAAGGATGCGGAGTGGCTGAGGTCGCACCCCTCGGCTCGGATCCTGATCGAGGGCCATTGCGATGAGCGGGGCACGGTGGAATACAACCTGGCCTTAGGGGAGAGGAGGGCCCAGACCGCCAAGGACTATCTCGTGAACCTGGGAGTCTCCTCCGACCGCAGCTCGATCATCAGCTACGGAAAGGAGAAGCCCTTTGCCTTGGGTCATGACGAGGAAGCCTGGGCCCAGAATCGCCGGGCCCACTTCCTCCTGCGTTCTCCCTGATTCCATGAAGATGCGTCGCGAGCGAAGAGAATGATCAATCAATTGAAAACTCCCCAGCTTGCAGGGGGGAGTTTCAAAAATGCAGGGAGGTGTGAGCAGCCTTGAAAAGATGGATGGTCCTATTCGGATTTCTGATGATTGCCCCTCTCCTCTCCTCCTGTGCCACCCAACAGGATCTCTTGGACTTGCAGCGGCAGCTCCAAACGACCCGAGGGGAGCTGGCGGCGGTTAGGAAGGGAACAGTAACCACGAAGAGTTTCTCAGAAGAAAAACTGGTGGAGCTCGAATCCCAGCAGAAGGAACGCCTCGCCGCCCTGGAGGCGAATCAGAAGGAGGCCTTCGCCAAGCTGGAGGCGGAGATGGGCAAGGCCCTCGAGTCCGTCCAAGGCCAGCAGAGGGCCTATGCGGGCATCGAATCCGAGCTGAGGGCCCGTCAGGCCAGTCTGGATCAGACGCTCTCCAAGAGGGTAGCGACTCTCGAATCCCAGCAGAAGGAACGCCTCGCCGCCCTGGAGGCGAATCAGAAGGAGGCCTTTGCCAAGCTGGAGGCGGAGATGGGGAAGGCCTTCGAGTCTATCCAGGCCCAGCAGAAGGTCTATGTATCCATCGAATCCGAGTTGAGATCCCGCCAGGCCACCTCGGGTCAGCAACAATCCGAGAGATTGGCTGCCCTCGAATCGGCTCAGAAGGAACGCCTCGCCGCCCTGGAGGCGAATCAGAAGGAAATCTTTGTCAACCTGGACCGACAGATGAGTCAGGCCATCGACCGCATTGAGAAGCGGATTGACAAGGAGACGAAGGAGTACCTCCGCTCCCAGGGAAATATCGGGCTGAAGATGGACGAGCTCGCGGCGGATGCCCGCATCATTCAAGGCAAGATCGAGGAAAATAACCAGGCGGTGTCGGAAGTGGGGACACGGCTCGACGGGTCCATGCAACATCTGAGCCGACTGAGCGAGCGGATAGAGAAATTGGAGGGAGGCCTCAACTCCGCCAAAGGAGCAAACATCAAGGCCTCGGATGAGCTATCAGGGCTTGCCAAGAGGGCCGAGGGTTTTGATGCTTCCCTGGCAGCCCTGAAGGCCGAGAGGTCCACCACCATCCAACAGATCTCCCAGCTCGTCGGCGCCCTGAAGGCGGTGGAGGCAGAGATCAATGCTTTGAAGAAGGTGCAGGCGGACGCGGCCAAGGAGATCGAGGCGGTCAAGCAGCGGGATGAGGAGGCGAAAAAACCTCCAGTCGCCAGCCCCGAGAAGCCGGGCCCGAGCGCCGGAGCGGCTGAGGTGAAAGCGCCTTCCCCGGAGGCAAGTGCCCCTCCCAAGGTTTCTCCCGAATCGCGAGCCCCGGAGCCTCTCCTAGCTCTAAGTCCGGACCAGATCTATCAAACAGCCTATGCCGATTACAACAAGGGGAATTTTGATCTGGCGATGGAGGGCTTCAGTTCCTATGTCTCTTCCTTGCCCCAAGGAAGCCAGGCCCCCAACGCGCAGTACTGGTTAGGGGAATGCTACTATAGCCAGAGGGAGTTTGAGAAGGCGATCGATGAATTTGACAAGGTGATCAAGGGTTACCCCAAGAGCACCCGAGTCGCGAGTGCCCTGCTCAAAAAGGCCTACGCCTATCTGGAGTTGAAGGATAAAGCCAAGGCCCGGCCGATCTTGGAGGAGGTGGTCAAGCGGTATCCCCAGACTCGGGAAGCCGGATTGGCCAAGGACAAGCTGAGGCAAGTCAAATAGGGGGAGTCACGCTCCTCCACTCAGCCGGGGGCAGGACGGTTCGTCGAAGGAGCAGGGGGTTCATTTGAGTGCCGGGGATCGTAAAGCCAGGGGAAGGTCCATCCTTCAGGGCTCAGGGCTTTTCTGGGGGAGAGGGCGGTGAGACTGGCGTCGGAAGTGGCTTCTGGGCATTTGATCTGGAGTCAGGGGATTCCTTCGCCCCAAGGGCTTCGGTGCCCCCCGGTTTTGACGTTTCCAGGGCCTTTTCCGGTTCGGACTCATTGGGAGAGGGTTCATTGGCCCCTGGCGGGGTGAAATCTTCTATGGGCGTTCTGGCCAGGGCCTTTTTCATAGTATTGACCCAGATCGGGAGGGCGAGGGTTGCGGAGGTGACGCGCGGCCCCAACGACTTGCGGGTGTCATAGCCAATCCAGACGCCGGCCACGAGGGAAGGGGTGAACCCGATAAACCAGGCGTCGGTCGCATCTTGGGTAGTCCCTGTCTTTCCGGCTATGGGCCGGCCGAGGGCGCGGGCCCTGACTGCGGTGCCCCGCTCTATCACTCCCTTCATCACTTCCGCCGTGGTGTATGCGGTCTCCTCTTTGATGACCTGCTGGCCTTCCGGGAAATGCTCCTCCAAGATCTTTCCGTCCTTATCGCTAACCTTCCGAATGGCGAAGGGCTCGAACCGCATTCCCCGATTGGCCAATACGCCATAGGCGGAGACCATTTCCATCAAGGAGACATCGAAGACGCCCAAGGCGATAGCGTATTCAGACCGGAGCTCGCTCTTAATACCCATTTGATTGGCCATTTCGATCACCCGATGCACCCCGATCCTCTCAGTCAGCCTCACGGTAGCCACGTTGACTGAATGCTCTAATGCTTCCCTGAGAGTAATGTAGCCCCGGAATTGTCCATCATAATTCTGGGGACTCCAGTCGGCGAGCTGACCGTTGATGACCGTACGATAGGTGATCGGGGAATCATCGATCAAGGTTGCAGGAGAAAGGCCCATATCGAAAGCGGCTGCATAAATGAAGGGTTTAAAAGCGGAACCAGGTTGTCTCTTGGCCTGAATTGCGCGATTGAAACGGCTGCGCACAAAATCGTACCCCCCAATCATCGCCTTGATCTCGCCAGTGCGGGGGTCGAGTGCAAGAAATGAGGTCTGGATCTCCGGGTCTTGTTCCAGGCCCAAGGTGAGCGCCTTCCTCTTGTCATCAACAGAGAGAACCTGGACCTTGATCATTTCCCCGGGCTTGAACAAGTCCCGGGGATCTTTGATGTTGGCCCAGGCCATCTTAGCAAAGGGAACTTTCCCCTGATAAGGACCCACCAGTACTTCCAGACCTGAGGAATCAACCCTTTCTACCGTGGCGTCCAGGATGTCTCCCAGTTGCGGCCGGTAGATAAATAACCTTCCTCTCTTGGCCTCTCGGGGTTTGACGGCCTGGACTGCACCCTTCCCTCTATACCCTCTCGTCTTGTCGATATCCCTCAGTCCCGCCAGTATTGACTCCTCAGCGGCCTTCTGTATATCGAGATTGAGAGTGGTATAAACATGGAGCCCGCCGTGATAGATGGCGTAACTTCCATATTTTTCCTCCAGGTATTGGCGAACATATTCCACAAAATAGGGGCCGAGGGTTCGAAGCCGGGAAAAGCGTTTCTCATCGAAGGGTTCCTTCAATGCTGCAATCGTTTCTTCCTTGGTGATGAAATTCTCCTCCATCATCCGGGTCAATACATGCGACCTGCGCTTCGCGGCGCGCTCCTTGTCCACAATGGGAGAGTAATAGGCGGGTGCCCGGGGAAGGCCAGCTAACATGGCGCACTCTGCCAGACTGAGCTTGACAGCCGGTTTCTGGAAATAGGTCTGGGCCGCTGCCTCCACTCCATAGGCGCCATGGCCAAAATAGATGTGATTGCAGTAAAGCTCGAGGATCTTGTCCTTGGAGAATTGTTTCTCGATCTCAATCGCGAGCAAGGCCTCCTTGATTTTTCGCGAGAAGCTCTTTTCGGGATTCAAGAAAAATACTTTGGCCAACTGTTGGGTGATAGAGCTTCCTCCCTCTACCACGCCCCCGGCGCGGAGGTTGACCAAAACCGCCCGGGCGATTCCTCGAAGATTGATTCCGTGATGTTTGTAGAACTGTGCATCTTCCACCGCGATAATGGCGTTCTTGAGGTGACGGGGGATCTTCTCCAAGGGGATAGGAATGCGCTTCTGCTCGTAAAAGGAGGCGAAGGCCTCGTCCAGGTCGGAGTAGATGTTGGTTATAAGGTTGGTGCGGTATTCCTCCAGCGAACCGAGGTTGGGGAGGTCGCGCATGTAGGCGAAGAACCCCCCCCCAGAAACCCCTATCCCGATGGTTAAGAGGAGAATGAGGGCCCAAAAGGCTGCGACGATCAGCCGGAGTTTCCAATTCTTTTTCTTCTTAGCGTTCATATTAGGCTGGATCATGTCCCTTTCATTTGAGGCGGGGTTCGTCCTGAAGGGCTTTTTGAGGCCACAATTCTCCCCCACCTGCATAACTTTTTAGTATAACCCGTGGCGGCATTCTTGTAAAGGGGAATGAGCCCCTCCTCGCCTCTCCTGCTTTGGAGAGGAATCGCCACAGCCGTCCCGTAAACCTTCCGTCTAGGGAAAAGGCTTGCGCCAGGACCAGCTTTGTGTTAAGAAGATAAGCCGTTTATCATTAACCTCCTGAGGGATCCTCCAGAATGACGATGGATGCATGCCGTCAATTAGAAATCCTTCGCGAAAAGGCCGCGGAGATCATAACGGAAGAAGAACTGCTAAGGAAGCTGGAAAGGTCCTTGCGGAACCAGACCCCGCTGAACATCAAACTTGGATTAGATCCCACAGCCCCCGATCTTCATCTCGGCCATACGGTGGTTATCCAGAAGCTAAGACAATTTCAGGAATTGGGCCATAATATCATCTTTCTCGTCGGGGACTTCACGGGGATGATCGGCGACCCCTCCGGGAAGTCGGAGACGCGAAAGCCTCTCACCGCTGAGGAGGTCAGGGAGAATGCCGAGACCTATCGAAAGCAGATCTTCAAGATTCTGGACCCTGAAAAGACGGTGATCGATTTTAACAGCCGGTGGATGAGTCAGGTCGACGCTCAAGGTCTGATCGAGCTTGCTGCCAAACACACGGTTGCCAGGATGCTGGAGCGGGACGATTTCAAGAAACGCTATGAAGAAGGAAGGCCAATCAGCATTCACGAGTTCCTTTATCCGCTGATCCAAGGGTATGATTCGGTGATACTGCATGCGGATGTGGAGCTGGGTGGGACTGATCAGAAATTCAACCTTTTGGTGGGTCGAGATCTGCAAAGGGATTATGGACAGGAACCCCAGGTTATCCTTACTACTCCCATCCTGGAGGGAACCGACGGGGTGCAGAAAATGAGTAAGAGCCTGGGGAACTACATTGGAATCGATGAACCCCCTGGCGAGATCATGGGAAAGATTATGTCCATCCCTGATTCCTTGATCCCTCGTTATTTTCAACTGGTTACCTCGCTTCCCATCGGAGAGATCGAGGCGTTGAGGCGTAGGATGGAAGAGGGTGAGCTCAATCCACGAGATGCAAAGATGCAGTTGGCAATTGAGTTGGTGAAGATCTACCATTCGCCAGAGGCGGCTAAGGCCGCAGCAGCCGAGTTCAACCGGGTATTTCGGGAGAAGGGACTCCCCGATGAGATCGCAGAGGTAGGTATAGGTCCTGATGATGTGGAGAAGGGCGGAGTATGGTTGGTGCGCCTTTTGGTGCTTTGTTCCGCGGCTAAAACCAATTCCGAGGCCAGGCGATTGATCGCACAAGGGGCAGTGGATCTGGATGGGGAAACCGTCAGGGAGATAGGCTTTAGGGTGGCTTGCGATCGGGGCCATTTGCTGAAGGTTGGGAAAAAGGGGTTTTTCAGGATCTGCAAGCGGTCTTGACCGAGGCGGAAATTTTTTGAAAGGAATTGCAAAAATCTGTTGACAAGGGGGAATGGTTGCTGTTATATAGGATGTCCGAGACGCACAAAGGGTCCGGCGAGCGAAAAAGCCGGCGGTAGTGCGTTAGGAATGACGGAGTGCAGGTGCACTCGGTATCGCTCTTTGAAAATTTAGCGCTATGAGTTCGTGGGCGAATTGGATTAAGGGACCCAAACCTTTGGGTTAGTGATTTTAAATTGGAGAGTTTGATCCTGGCTCAGAACGAACGCTGGCGGCGTGCCTAACACATGCAAGTCGAACGAGAAAGTCCCCGCAAGGGGATGAGTAAAGTGGCGCACGGGTGAGTAACGCGTGGGTAACCTACCCTTAAATTGGGGATAACTCCGCGAAAGCGGGGCTAATACCGAATAACACCCCGTTTTCCTTGGAAAACGGGGTCAAAGATGGCCTCTGCGTGCAAGCTATTGTTTAAGGATGGGCCCGCGTACCATTAGCTAGTTGGTAGGGTAACGGCCTACCAAGGCTGCGATGGTTAGCTGGTCTGAGAGGATGGCCAGCCACACTGGAACTGAGACACGGTCCAGACTCCTACGGGAGGCAGCAGTGGGGAATCTTGCGCAATGGGGGAAACCCTGACGCAGTAACGCCGCGTGGGTGATGAAGGCCTTCGGGTCGTAAAGCCCTGTCAGGTGGGAAGAAACATGCCGATATGAATACTATCGGCACTTGACGGTACCACCGAAGGAAGCACCGGCTAACTCCGTGCCAGCAGCCGCGGTAATACGGAGGGTGCGAGCGTTGTTCGGAATTATTGGGCGTAAAGCGCGTGCAGGCGGTCGGGTAAGTCAGATGTGAAAGCCTTTCGCTTAACGGAAGAAGTGCATTTGAGACTGCTCGACTGGAGTACGGGAGAGGAGAGTGGAATTCCCGGTGTAGAGGTGAAATTCGTAGATATCGGGAGGAACACCAGTGGCGAAGGCGGCTCTCTGGTCCGATACTGACGCTGAGACGCGAAAGCGTGGGGAGCAAACAGGATTAGATACCCTGGTAGTCCACGC
>JAZDMQ010000069.1:0-29553 GCA_043800755.1 bacterium
ACCACTAAGATGTGGATGCCACCGACCACCATAATCAACGCGGCCATGTTGGCTCCGATCAAGAGGAGCATCATGGGTGCGGCGAGGTTGATGGCGATACATCCCCACCCTACAAAGGAAAGCAGGGCGATGTAATAGACGATCTTCTGCCCGGACTTCCAGGCATGGGGCTTTTTGCTGGTGGACCAGATGATGTCGGTGATCACCCGACTGTAGCCGTCCACGATGCTAAGCTGACTACCCCAGAGGATCCAGAACCCGGTAAATAGGGAGATGAACCAGAGGGGCTTCCAGTATTTCATCATGTATTCCGCCTGGTAAGCCCCGGCGGCTAACCCCTTCAGGTCGGTCCCGACGGGAATAATCCCCACGGCAATCAAAACGCAGAGGTACATGCCCAGGAGGCAGCCGATTCCGAAGATCGCCCCCTGGTCCACCCAGAGGTATTTCCACCAGGTCTTCCACGCCGCCATGTTGCTCTCTTTTTTCGGGTCGAAGACGCTGCCGATCTTGGAGAGGGGGATCTCTTTCCCCCCAATGGCACTGGGAATGGCCCCCACGACGCTTCCCATGCCATAGCCCTTATCCCGGAGCCAGCTCAAGGTCCAGATGTTGCCGATGCCCCCGGCTCCGGAATAGGCGGCAAAGGCCCCCAGGAGGAGCCAGTCTGCCCCCGGTGGGACCACCCCGAAAGCAAAAAAGCCCTTGAATACCTTCCACCAGGTCCCGGCGGGCACGAAGGCGATATTGAAGGCCAGGAGAAAGAAGGCAATCCACAGGACAATGAAGGTGCTGATCTTCTCCAGCGCCCGTTCCACCACTCCCCCCAGGAGCAAGACCAGGACACAGCCTCCAAAGGAAACATACCCCCAGGCGAGCACCGCCCCCTTGTCTGTGGCTCCGGGAATATGCCCGGCGGTGGCGGCGAAGATGGCGGCCGCTGAGGCCGCGGCCCACCCCGGCCACCCCACGTGCAAAGCCCCCAGGATAGAGTAGACCCAGCCCCAGAACTTGGGGCCCGGGCTGGTCCTCATGAACCCGGAGAAGGCGGTCTCGCCGGTATACATCACATAGCGGGCAATCTCCTGGTTCCAGATAACCTGGAAGAAGACGGCCACCAGCGTAATCCAAAGGATGGCCGGACCGTATTTCGCTGCTGCAGCCGGCCCCACCAGCCACTCGCCGCTGCCGATGGCCATGGAGAGGGCAATCGTTCCCGGCCCGATCACGGCCAGGACATTCTTCAGATTGAAGGGCGGAGGGGCAGGAAGGTCTGCCCTTCCCCAATCTGGCATTCTTCCCGGATCGATCTTCAACTCAGCCATTTCACTTCCTCCTTTCCCTTACGATGAAATAACCGCAACTTACAGCTACGACAGAATCGCCGGCTCGCGCCAGCCAAGAGGGAAATCATCTACAAAGACACCATAGAGGTTGCCTTCAGGTGGCGTCCCTCTCCTCTCTTGGGAGACGACACACTCCTCATGGCGAAGTTTCCTGTTGCGATTATGGGCCACCAGGGCCTGGAGCACACCCCAGCCGATCCTGCCCTGAAGCGCCATTTCCGTGAGCTCCTCCAGGGCCGTCCGAGTATCATAGGGCCTCCTTCGATAAGGCCGGGGAGAGATGAGGGCATCAAAGATGTCGCAGGTCGCGATGATCTCCACAATGGGATCTGCTGCCGGAACCCCCCCAGGATAGCCGGAGCCATCCCTTCTTTCATGATGATCCCTGGCGATCTTGGCGGCGAAGCTCTGGGCGTCCTGAAGGTAAAAGCTGAGCAGCACAAATCCTGCCGCGGTGTGATGCTCCAGGATGCCCCTCTCCGTCCGGCTCAGGGGGTCGGTCTTCTTTAAGATGGAAAGCGGGACGCCGACTTTCCCAAAGTCATGGGAGGGACCGGCCATGGCCTCCCGGATCAGGTCCTGGTGATCCTCCACCAGATCCTGGGCCAGCAGGGTGGAGAGGGCGAAGACGATCAGAGTGTGGCAATAGGTGTAATAATCGTGCTTCTTGAAGTAATTGAGGGAATTTAGGATCGGCTCAATCAGATTAATCTTTTCCATCAGGTCCAGGAGGGAGATGTTTTTCTTACGGTCGCTGAAGATTGTCTGATACGGGCCTTGAATCATGATTCCGACCATGTCCTGGAGCACGGACCCGCACTGCGACAGGGGAATCCTTTCCCGTGGTTTTTCCTTGCTGGTGGAGATCAGAGTATCCATCGCCTTTGGGGAGAGTACCGTCTCGGCAGGGAGCAAGAGCTGGTTATCCAGGGTGCGTACCGGGTAGTTCAGCTTGATTGAGGTCATGGATTGCGGTCCTTCTTTTGCGACTTTTCGCGATTGCAGAGGGGTCTCAGTGCTCCGTTTCATAAATGCTCTAACATATTATTTCCCGGAAACGGAGCACTTCCACAGGGGCTTACGCCCCTATGGCGCTCCATAACGCTCCTTCCGCAAACACAAAAAGGCACCGTGATCTTCTGAGAAGAGGTCCATCCGGTGCCTATACTCTTCCACCTCCCGCCGAAGTGCGGCAAAAGTAGAACTCGACCAGGATGTGGAGCCTTAGAGCAAATCCCGGGCAGCTGAATTGGCTCCTCGCTGTTATTTACTCTCCTCGATCTCCCTTGTCAATCTTTTTTGAAGCCCCCTCTGTGGGCCGGGGGTTTCTCACTCGAGCATCGAATTCATTCGCCCCACACTGCTTCTCAGAGGGGGGATTTCATCTCCATCTAAATCGTTGTGAATCCCCCGATCAAATGCTATATTGGCCCTATCGAGCGCATCAACTCGAGCTCCGCAGCCAGATCCACGAAATGGGAAAGAGAAAAGGGGGTGAGGAAGAGGGGCGTAGAAGTCCGCAGAAAAAGTGGGGGCTGGGTCTCCGACGAAGGCAGAGGCATGGCCTGTGGGGTTGCACCCGGAAGGTTTGAGGACCAAGAATTGAGGGGAGGTTATCCAATGAGAACGATTTTGGCCGTCGGTTTGATATCTCTTTTCCTCATCGGTGGGCAAGCCTGGGCGGCTCCCAAGGCCCAGTACCTGATCGATTCCAAGCCTGACCAGGGCGTGTTGATTCACCTGGATGAATGGTTTTCTACCCATCCCTTGAAAGAGGGACAGGCGAGCTATGGGGAACAGGTCTTCTCCTCGCCGCGCGGCACCGTTTCCCTCTTCACCAAAAAGGACACCCTGCCGGTTATTGGCAGGCACATCCACCTCACCACCGACGAGATCATCTTCGTGTATAAGGGCGAGGGCGAGATCTACATCAACGGCGAGTGGATGCCGGTGAAGGCGGGCGATCTGCATGTCTGCCCGCGGGGCGTGGCCCATTCCTCAAGGACCGTGGGGGACTCCGAGCTCTGCTTCATCTCCGTCTTCATGCCTCCCCAGCCGAACACGGGCCACGACCGGGTGATGATCGACGAATAGATGGAAGAGACGCCGGACCTGATGGCGACCTCGGCGGCTACTACTTGCCTAAGGAGCGGATGTAGGACTGGAAGTGGAATTTGATCTCGGCGGGGGTCAGGGGGAAGTCGGGCATGGGAGTCCCCTCCGGCTCGATGCGGGCAGAGAGGAACGCGAGGCCCGGCTGCCTGAGGGCGAATTCGATGGCCGCTTCGAATTCCGCGGGCGTCTTGACCTCTTGGGCGTTGGCTATTCCGGCCCCCTTGGCCAGGGCCACGAAGTCGGTCTTCTCCACATTGACCAGGCACTGCCCGCCGGAGGACTCGTAGCACCGGTTGTTGAAGAGGAGGTGGATCAGGTTAGGCGGGCTCTTCTCGGCCATGGTGACCAGGATGCCGAGGTTGAGCAGCAGGCCTCCGTCCCCATCCAGCACGATTACCTTCTTTTGCGGGAGGGCCAGGGCAATCCCCAATCCCACGGAGGAGGCCATGCCCATGGAGTCGTGGAGGTAGAAGTTGCCATCCCGAGGCTTGAGCTTCAGCCACCAGCCGGCCGCATAGCCCAGGTTGGTGACCACGATCTCGTCCCACACCTTCTCCGCCAATATCTCCAAGCACTCTTTTCTAAACATTGTCACGCCCCTAAGGCCTCCCGGCTCATCAGGATCGCCATCGGCCGCTGCGAGAACTGGGCTTGCCTCCAGACATCTGGGACGGCGGCCACCAACTCCTCGGGGGAGCTGACCAACTTATAGGTCAGGCCCAGCGCCTGGAGCAGGGGCTCGGTGTACATCCCCTTGTGCACATGAAAGGGCTTATCCTCGCCCCAGAGGCCGCGATAAGAGATGAGCAACAGGAAGGGGACCTCGTAGCGCAGCGGCATGGAGGCGATGGTCCCGATGCAATTGAAGAACCCTGCATTCTGGATGATCATGGCCGAGGGGGTGCCGGCCAGGGAGGCGCCCACGCAGATCCCGATCCCCTCCTCCTCCCGGGCCAGGGGGACATGGATGACCTCCGGATCGGCCCGCAACAGGTCAATGATCTCGGTGGTCCAGATGTCCGGGAGGGTGCAGAAGAGCCGGAATCCTTGGGACTTCAGTTCGGAAAGCAGGCGCTGTGAGGGAGAGGGTCGACTTTCCATTTCATGAGTTTCCTTTTCGCTTCATACCCCGATTTCCCCTAACCTGTCAAGCAAAAAGCATGCTCGGAGCCCGCTCGGCAAGAGCAGGCCTTCACCAGGGTTGATTCCCATCCCTCCCGTTCTCTTCAATCGGCGCACATCACCAGGGACGAAAACCCTTCTCTCGTCAACCGACGCGCCAGGGTCTGGGCCTGGGGCTCGGAGGCGAAATCCCCCACCCTCACCCGATAGAATCTTTGATCGTCGGTCTGAAATAGCTTGATGGAGGCCGGGCCATACCGTTCCATCTTTTCCTTGAATCTTCTGGCATTCTCCTCCACCTGAAAGGACCCCACCTGGACGGTGAAGCGCCGCAGGGATAGCTCTCTCTCGTTCGGCCAGGCCTCCAGTCGAATCCAGGCCAGGCCCTTCTCCGCCATGTCGATCTCTTGGGCCGCCCGGTAGGAGAGGTCCAGGATGCGATTGGCGACGAAGGGACCCCGGTCGTTGATCCTCACCTGGACCGATCTGCCGTTTGCGGAGTTGGTCACCTGGACGACTGTTCCCAGAGGCAAGGTGCGGTGGGCCGCGGTGAGGGCGTGCATGTCATAGACCTCCCCGCTGCTGGTCCGACGGCCATGAAACTCCTTCCCGTACCAGGAGGCATAGCCGACCTCGTGATAAATCTGGCCTTTCGTGGAGGCTGGCGAAGGTGGAGAGGGAGGCTGTCTGGCCGGCGCGCAGGAGAGGAGGAAGGACAGCAAGGAAAGCAAGAGAATGAGCCATCTGAGGATCTGATGAGATCGGGGAGGGCCGAATGGAGGCCAGGGATGTTCATGGGCACCATGGCCGCCGCACCGACATCCGCACATCTTCCCTCACCTCCCTTCTACCTCGATCCACCCTTTTGCCTCATCAGGGCCCGAAGGTGGGCCCGGCCACGCTCCAGCATCTCTTTGGGACCGATCTGGCCTCTCGCCCCCTTCTCCAAAAGGTGGGCCGGGATGTAATAGCTGATCTGACTGGGGTCTTCTGTCACCTCTTCCTTCGTCGTGACCCAAATCGGATGTATCTCGCACCTCACCCTCAAGCTGCTCAGGTCCTCCCTCTTCCGTCCGTCCCTCTGATAGAGGTCCAGGACCGTCCTGCCAATATGGGAGACCACTTCATCCGGAAGCTCGAGCAGGGAGAAATCCCAACCCGGTGGCCTCTCGATCTTGATCTCCAGCCGGATCTGATAGAAGAGGGAAAGATATTCGGGATAGAAGGGGTCTGGATCGATCTGGGGCCCTTGCTTCAGGGCGTGAGAGATACTCAGAATCTTCAGGCGGTTGAAGTCTGGCAGGGCAGCGGAGCTGAGGGAAAGACAAAAGAAGAGGGCAAGAAGAGTGCCGGATAGGATCAGAAAGCGAACCCTCTTCCTTTTCATCTCCTTCACCCTTCGAATCTCCTCCTCCTGGTCTTAGGTCGCGGGCTGAGAGAGGAACGGCCTGGCCACGGCCGGCCCAAAGGTCTCCCCGGTCCCCTCTATGGTGATCTTATAATAGTAGTTCTCCGAGGACTTGATCTCCTTGTCCACGAAGGTGTAGCTGGTCTCGCCCTCTTTGGCCTCCACGGTTGCCAAAGGGGTGTAGGGGCCCTGCTCGTAAAAGATGCTGCGGGTGATCTGGAAGGATTTGGCGGTGGCCGCAGGGAGGCCTGACTGCCAGACCAGCTTCACTGAGCGGAACTGGGAGAAGGCGCGGAACTCGGAGACCGCAGGGCCACTTGCCCCCTTCTCCTCGGCCGCCCAGGAGGTGGCCGTCATCATCACCCCACAACAGAGAATCCCCAACATCAAGAACGCGAATCCCTTTTTCATCTTCCTTCTCTCTTCTTTCCTCTTCTCTCCAAGATGGCTGCAGCCCTCCTCGGGGAGGGCTGCAGCAGTTATTACCACCTTCAAAGGCAACTTCCCTGCTGACCTGTCTACCAGATCAACAACTTGATATCGGCATCGCTCTTGGCGTAGCCGATCCCCTGCTTGACGGCCTGGGCGATCTGGTTGACCTGCCAGGCATCCATGGTGATCTTGTTCTGCACCCGGGGATACCATTCCTGCAGGATCTTGATGCCCATCACATCATTGGCCACCTGATCCCCAGAGGCCAGGATGAACCCAGGCTTCACCAGCTGGCCGTGAGAGGGACCACCGGAGATCAGCGAGCGCCGACCATCCATGATCACCAGGTCAGGACGGAAGGGCAGGTTGATCTCCGCCGCCTGCGGGCCGACGAAGATATGGTTGAAGTTGTGGAGCTGTCCGCCGCGGTCTGCCCGGTGCAGGATGCCCACCGAGAGCTTGAGGGCCATGGTGATGTGGCCCAGGAAGTGGGTCTTCATGACCGGCGAGTAAATCACCTTGTCGAAGTCGCGAAGCGCCGCGGTGTAAGCGACTGTGCCGTCCTGATTGCCGTATCCGCCGGGGAAGCGGCCCAGGAACTCGGCCTTGGAGTTGGTGATGTGCATCCAGGGCAGCTTCTCGAAGTCGATCAGCGGAACTCCAGTCTCCTTGCACACCACATCGTGGCCCAGGGCCTTATAGACTCTCTCGGTGGGGCCCCAGGGGCCGCAGGCATCGCCAACGGTCAGGTTCGCGTATCCGGCATCCTGCAGCACCTCGATCAGGGCCCGCAGGAAGTTGGCATCGGTCCCACCCTGTGGCCAGGGATCCCCGGTATTCCAGTTGGGCTTGATCAGGATCTTGTCCGATTTGTTCAGGGCCTTGCCAAATCCACCAATCCGGTCCATCACCTTCTTGATGTCCCCCTTCAGATCCTTATCCAGGGGGGTGGCCTCCACGATGCTGACCGGGGATTTGCCGCCCATTGCATAATAGTTGGGATGCAGATGGGACCACTTCACCGGCTTTCCGCCATCCACGAACTTGGCCAGGTCGCGATCGAAATAGTCCTTGGGGATGGGGGCATTCCCAATGAACTCCCCATATTGGTCTAACTGCACATCCCTCATGCTCCAGGTCATGTCGTCGGCCGGGGTGTCCAGGTCGGCCACGGCGCCCGACTTCTTCGCCAGGCTGACCAGGCCTACCGCCGCCACGCCTGCGCCACAATACTTGGCGACTTTCTCAAAAAAGGTTCTCCTCGTGATTTTCTCTTTCTCGCTCATTCTCTTCCTCTCCTCCTTGAAATCGGCCACTCATGGGCCAAATCCCAGGTTCGATCTTCCAAGATATATTTACTCTCCGCTCCATCCCTCCTTTCCATCCCTCCTTTCCTGGAGAATCATTCAACACCTACTTTTCACTGCTCATTATCCCGTCCCCCTAAGGCCTTGTCAAGCAAAAAAGGGGTTACAAAAGGGCGGGGACCAGGCCTGCCTTTTGGTACCCCTCGATCGTTTTGGCCAGCCCTATTCGGAAGCGGGTAAACTCCAATCCCAATTCCCGGGCCGCCTTGGAGTGATCGACGCAGATGCCGTGCAGCATGGCCCGGACCTGATCCCGGGGAAGCCGGGGAGACTGGCCGGTGAAGAGGGAGCGAAGATGACCTGCCCAGGAAGCGGCCCAGACCAGGGGGACGGGAATCCGGCCGGGGATCTTGGTCAGTCCAGCGATCTCCGCCGCGGCAGAGAAGGCCTGCTCCAGGGTGAGGTTCTCTCCGGCCAGGATATAGCGCTCTCCGGACCTTCCCTTCTCTGCCGCCAGGAGGTGCCCCTTTATCATATCCTCGATGAAAATCAGGTTGATGACGCCCCCGAACAATCCCGGCAGCCGACCGCGCAGGAAATCGAGGAAGACCTTGCCTGAGCCCCGGGTACGGCCAGGCCCGTAGGCAGAGGTAGGGTTGACCACCACCACCTCCAGGCCCCTGGCCACCATCGCCAGCGCCTCCTTCTCCCCCAGATATTTGGAGCGCTCATAATCGGAGAGGAAATAGCCACGGTGGGCCGTCTCTTCATTCCCGATCTGCCCCCTCTTCTCGCCAATCGTCACCGCCGAACTGGTGTGCAGCACCCGCCTCACCCCAGCCCTTAGGGCCGCCTCCAGCAGGTGTCGCACCCCCTCCACATTGATCGCATAATAATCCTTCCGTCGAGGGATCCAAAAGCTATTGATGCCGGCCAGATGATAACAGAGCTCGACCCCTTGGAGGGCCGAGGACAAGGAGGCGCTATCCCGCAAATCCCCAGGGAAGACCTCTACGCCGAGGCAGCGGAGCCCCGAGTCGTCCTCCCCCGGGAGCACCAGGGCCCGGACTTGCCCTTTCCCTTTCAAGAGCTCCGGCAGAAGATGGCTGCCCACATAGCCCGTTGCGCCAGTCACTAAGATCTTCAAGCTGCTCCTTTGGCGACAGAGGCATCACACATGGAATCGCACCGCGATGACATCCCCGTCCTGCACCAGATACTCCTTCCCCTCCAGCCGCAGCAGTCCCTTCTTACGGGCAGCGACCAGCGATCCTGCCCCTTTCAGGTCCGCGAACGGGATCACCTCTGCCCGAATGAAGCCCCTCGCCAGGTCGGTGTGGATCGTCCCTGCGGCCTCCAACGCTGTGCTGCCCTGAGGGAGGGTCCAGGCCCTCACCTCTTCGTTCATATAGGTGAAGAAGGAGATGAGCCCCAGGAGGTCGTAGGAGGCCCGGATCAGGCGAGAGAGCGACAGCTCGGCGATCCCCATCTCCCTCATAAACTCCCCCTGCTCCTCCTTCCCCAGTTGGGAGATCTCCAGCTCCAGTTTCGCGCATAGCTCTACCAGGGCCGTCTGCCGGTACTTCAGGAGATCCTGAAATCCCTCATGAAATCCTTCTCTTCGGGCCCATTGCTCCTCATCGAGGTTGAGGAGGAGGATGAGGGGCTTGGCCGTCAGCAATTGATAACCACGGAGTATGGACCACGACTCCCTCGGCATCGGATAGTCCCGCAGGGGCCTCCCGGCCCCTAACTGATCCTGGCAGAGCTTCAGGGTCGGAAACTCCCTCTCTTTATCCTCCTTCTTTCCCCGCTTGTAATCTAATTCGATCCTCTGCAGCCTCCTCTCAATAACCTCCAGATCGGCCAATAGGAGTTCATCATCAATGAAGCCTACATCCCGGCGCGGCCCAATGCTTCCTTCGGCATGGGGCACCCGGGGATCGTCGAAGCAACGGACCACCTCCAGCAGCGCATCCATCTGTCGCAACTGCCCCAGCAGCTGGCTGTCCGTCTTGGCCGTCCCCTTGCTGAGGGGAGGCAAATCCTGATACTCTATCGTGGCCGAGACGACCTTTTGGGGCTGAAACATTGCGACGAGCTCTTCCAAGCGGGGATCCGACACCTTGATGATCCCGATATGGGCCTCCGCCTTGGCCCCCGAGGACTTAGGGATCCCGCCTGAGATCGAGAGGAGGTCGAAGACCGTGGTCTTTCCTGCCTTGGGCAATCCTAAGATCCCTATCTTCATCGTCCCTTTTCCCTTTTCCCCCTCCGACGATTCATCCCCTCTGGACGCGTGTAACTTACCATCCCCCCTAAGTGGTGTCAAGGAGAAGGCGCCCCTGATTCCCGCTCCGAGGTTTCCCCTTTTCAGCTTGAATTTTTTCAGGTCTATGCTACCTTAAAGGCCATGAAGGCGGCACTGACGACCCTCGGATGCAGGCTCAATCAAGCGGATACGGCGGCCCTCGCGGGGATCCTCAAAGAGGCGGGCTACCAGATTATCCCCTGGCAGGAGGTGGCTGATCTTTATCTGATCAATACCTGCACGGTGACTGCCGGCACTGACCAGCAATCCCGGCAGGCTATCCGCCAGGCCCATCGGGCCAACCCCTCTGCCCTGATCATTGCCACCGGCTGCTACGCCCAGGTGGATCCCGGGGCCATTGCCTCTATCGAAGGGGTGGATCTGGTCTTAGGGAACCGGGAAAAGCTGGATCTGAAGAGCTATCTGCAGGATCTGGCCAAGGGGGGACGGCCCCGGATCGCGGTGGGAGATATCTCCCAAGGCACCCTGTTCCAGGACCGGGGGGCCTGCGAGGAAACCCCTCGCACCCGTCCCCTCCTGAAGGTCCAGGAGGGATGCAGTGGAGAATGCACCTATTGCATTGTCCCTCGGGCTCGGGGGCCGGAGCGCAGCCTCCCTCCCGCCCAGGTGAAAGACAAGCTGGTGAGCCTATTGGCCCGAGGGTTCAAAGAGGTCGTCCTGACCGGCACCCGCCTGGGCGCCTACGGCCATGACCTGGCGCCGCGTGCTAACCTATCCGAACTCCTCAGTAACCTATTGCCCCTGCCCGGGACCTGGAGATTGAGGCTCAGCTCGTTGGAGCCCCACGACATCTCCCCGCACCTAGTCTTGGCCCTCCAGGGATCGCCCCGACTGTGTCGCCACCTTCATCTGCCACTCCAGAGCGGGGATGACGAGATCCTGGCCCTGATGGGCCGGACCGATCGGGTGGAGGGCTACCGAAGCCTGCTCCAGGACCTGGCCGCAGGACTGCCCGGCATCGGCCTGGGTGCGGACATCATTGTGGGATTCCCCAGCGAGACCAAAGAGCACTTCCTCCGCACCTTTCGCTTCTTGGAGGAAATGCCCCTGTCCTACCTTCATGTCTTCCCCTTCTCTGCCCGGCCAGGCACACCGGCGGCCACCCTGCCCCATGCCCCATCGCCCCAGGAGAAAAAGGACCGGGCTCGCCAGCTTCGCTCCTTGGGCCGGGAGAAATCCTTGCAGTTTCGATCCGGGTTTATAGGAAGAGAGCTGGAGGTGGTCGTGCTCCGTAAGAGGGATCGACAGGGGAGGGGGTGGTTGGCCCTTTCCGATAACTACCTGCCCATCTTGATTCAGGACCGGGGAGAGGAGGGGATAGGTCAATTAGTCTCTATCGTGGTCGAGGGAATGGACCAGGATCTGCTCCTGGGTCGCCGGAAAGAATGAAGCCTCCCCCGGCGTACCGGAAGAGGCTTAATTCTACGAGGCCTAAGGAGAGGTCGAACTTGTCTTCGAGGGAACCCCTATTTGATCGCTGACTTGAGGGCTTTGCCAGCAGAAAACTTGGGAACTTTTTTGGCCTTCAGCATCATCTCTCTGCCGGTTTGAGGGTTTCGGCCTTTGCGGGCTTTACGCTCCCTGACGGAAAAGGTTCCAAATCCGACGAGGGTTACCTTTCCACCCTTGGAAAGGACTTTGCTGACCGCTTTGGTAAAGCTTCCCAAGGCCTTCTCAGCGGCGGCCTTGGTAACACCTGCATCCTTGGACATTTGGGCCACGAGATTCGCCTTCGTCAATTCCCGGCCTCCTTTCGGTTGAGGTCAAACCTTACAAACCTGCTCCCCGTGAGCCTCGTAAAGAGGTAATTGCTGTCAACTCCCCTTCTGACTTCACTTTAGGAGCCTAATAGCATAATTTTTTCCGCCTGTAAAGCATTATTTTCACTTTTTCCCCAATTTTGTGGTAAGAAAGGACCTGCCCTGGTCGCCTCCGGCAAGCCCGGGGGGGCCGACTGCAACCCCCCGGAGGTCGTCCCGGGGGAGAGATGACCAACCAATCGAGGCCTGAAGAGGAGGAAGAGAGAGATGCCCAAGAAGCTGACCATGATCCACACGGTTCCCGGCCTGGTAGGCCTTTTTGCGGAATTATGCAAAGAACTCTTGCCTGGGGTGGAGGTCTTCAATCTGGTGGAGGAGAGCCTGCTCAAGAACCTGCTCGAGATCGGGGAGATCACCCCTTATACGAACAGGCGGGTGGTGGAGACGATCCTTTCCGCCCGCGAGGGAGGGGCAGATGCGATCCTGGTGACCTGCTCCTCCATTGGCCCCTGTGTGCCCCTGGCTCGACCCCTGTGCGAGGTGCCGGTGCTGCGGATCGATGACCCCATGGCCGAGCAGGCGGTCAGGATCGCTCAGCGCATCGGGGTGGCGGCGACGGCCAAGACCACCCTGAAGCCGACGGTCGATCTCATCGGAGAGAAGGCAAAAGAGGCACACAAAGAGGTCTCTCTCCAGGCCTCCCTATATGCAGAGGCCTTCTCTGCCCTGATGCAGGGGGACGCGGCAAGGCACGACTCCATCGTCCTGGAGGGACTCAAGGCCCAGGAGAAGCAGGGAGCCCAGGCCCTGGTCCTGGCCCAGGCCTCTATGGCCCGGCTGGCCCCCCTCGCGGCCAAAGAGGTCTCGGTGCCCGTCCTGACCAGTCCCCGCCTGGCAATCGAGCGGGTCCGGGAGGTCCTGGGGGTTTAGGTTACAGTCCCGGGTGGGAAGCAAAAACCCAGGCTTGCAATCCGAAATCCGAAATCCGCAATCCGCAATCCGATTAGGCATCTGCCGGTCAGGCCTTAAACGACCTCCTTGATGCTCCGCTCCAGGATATCTACTATTTCATCGATTTCGGCCGGGGTGATGATCAGGGGCGGGGCCAGGCCAATCCAGTGGGGGTCTATCCTCAAGATCAGGCCATTGCTCCGCGCCGCCGAGGCGATCTTCAGGCCCAAGGTGGGAGAGAAGCGGGCCTTGGTCTTTCCATCCTTCACCAGCTCCAGGGCCATCATCAACCCTGAGCCCCGCATCTCTCCCACCACTCCCAGGGGAAAGATCCTCTCCCGCAGCTTCCTCCCCAGATACTCTCCCATGGTCCGGGAGTTCTCCACCAGGCCCCGCCGCTGGATCTCCTGCAAGTTGGCCAACCCCGCCGCGGCGGAGAGGGGATTCCCCTCATAGGTATGGGCGTGGGAGAATTCCACCTTGGCCTCCGCCGGTCCCCAAAAGGCCTTCGCGATCTTCGCCGTCATGGCGATCCCCGCCAGGGGGGCGTAGCCGCTGGACATCCCCTTTCCCATGCAGAGGACATCCGGGGCGACCCCGTAGGTCTGAGCAGCAAACATACTCCCGGTGCGGCCAAACCCGGTCACGATCTCGTCATAGATCAGGATCACCTCATAGCGGTCGCAGATCTCCCGCAGGACCTGGAGATAGCCCGGGGGTGGAGTAAGCATCCCCGGCATGTTCATGATCGGCTCCATGATGAAGGCGGCCACCGTCTCCGGCCCTTCCCACTTGATGACCTCCTCCAGGATACGAGCGCAGGTCAGGTTGCAACTCTCCAATTCCTTTTCGTAGGGACAGCGATAGCAATAGGGGGGCTGGATGTGGAGGAAACCCTCCAAGAGGGGGACGAAGGGGACCTTGCGAATGGGAATCCCGGTGGCGCTCAACGCGCCCATGGTCACCCCGTGAAATCCTCCATAGCGGCCAATAATCTTGTATTTCAGAGGATTTCCGCTCTGACGATGATACTGCCGAGCGAGCTTGATGGCTGCCTCGGTCGCCTCTGAGCCTCCATTGAATAATTTGAAGGTGGTCAGGCCCCCCGGCACAATGGTGGAGAGGAGCTGCACCAGCTCCAAGGCCACGGGATTGGTGGCATAGAGCACTGGGGCAAAGGAAAGCTGATCCATCTGCGCCTTCATGGCCTCAATCACGGCCCGATTGCCGTGGCCCACATTCACCACGAAGATGCCCGAGAGGCCATCGATGTAGGTCTTGCCGTTGCTATCCTCGATCCGAACCCCCTCTCCCTTCTTGATGATCAACGGATCCTTGATGAACTCGGACATTTGCATATAGGCCAGGAGAAGGTGTTTGGCGGCCTCATGCATGCTCTCTCTTTCCATTCTCTCTCTCTCCTTTTCCGGGAAGGTCGCCGCTACGAAAAGAAATCACTTCTCTCAGTCCACTGGCCTCAGCACCGCCGTCACCCCGCTCTTGTACCGCATGACATCGAAGGCCTTGCGCCACTCGGTGATGGGATATTCAGCGGAGATGAGGGGGGATGCCTGAATCAGCCCGGCATCCAGGAGCCGGATGGCGGCTTCCCAGACCGTAAAGTTGTGCCCCAGGGTCCCTTGCAGGGTGGCGCCCTTCCCCAGGAGCTTATCCAGGCTGAACCCCACGGGTTGGGGCCCCCAACCGATCTTGATGATCTTTCCCGCAGGTCTCACCATCTCGATGCTCTGTCGAAGGGTCTCGGATGGCCCTGCCGCATCTGCCACCACATCGGCGCCGAAGCCGTTGGTAACCTCCATCACCTTCGCCACCACATCCTCGGCCTCGGAATTGATCACCTGGTCAGCCCCCAATTCCTTGGCGATCTCCAGCCGCCGCCGATCGTCCGACAAGCCACTGACGATCACCTTGCTGGCCCCTGCCACCTTCGCGACCTCCAGGCAAAAGAGGCCGATCGGGCCGGGCCCCAGGACCACCACGGTATCCCCCGGCTTGACCGTCACCTTCTCCACCAGAGCATTGTAGGCCACGCAGAGGGGCTCAATCAGGGAGCCCTCCTCGAAGGAGATGGAGGGAGGGAGATGATGGAGGTAGGTGACGGGGACCTTCATGTATTTGGCGAAGGCCCCATCGGCCGCATAACCGGCGATCAGGCGCTTGCGACAGAGGTTGTATTGTCCGATGCGACAGACCGGGCAGATGCCGCAGGCATAGGCCGTGGTCTCTCCCACGGCGCGGTCCCCCACGGAAAAACCCTTGACCCCTGGGCCCAGCTCCGCTACCACCCCGGAGTATTCGTGTCCCAGCACCACCGGAAACTTCGTCGGGACATTGGTCTCCCCGTCCTGGGCGTGCAGCTCGGTGCCGCAGATGGCCGCGGCCTTGATTTCCAGGAGCACCTCCCCGGGACCGGGCTTGGGCCTCTCGATCTCCCGCACCTCGATGCAATCCTTGGCTTCCTTGTACCAGACCACCGCCTTCATCTTTATACCTCCCCCTATGATTTGGATGATAACCTGTCTGCCTGAAGGGCTCCTTGCGCCCTTATAACGGATTGAAGGGCCTTTGTCAATTTGAAGATTTCCCAGCGCCGCTGGGAGATCCTATGGAGTTTCAGCAAAATTCGCTATTGAAAAAAGAATGAAGATGGGCTAAAAGGAGAGCGAAATGTCCCCAGAGCAGCTCGAGCGGTACAGGCGTCACATCCTCCTCCCCCAGGTGGGAGAGGAGGGCCAACAGAGGTTGCTACAGGCATCTGCCCTGGTAGTAGGGGCGGGAGGCCTGGGCTCACCGGCCTCGATCTACCTGGCCGCCGCCGGGGTGGGAAGGCTGGGGATCGTGGATTCGGATCGGGTGGACCTCAGCAATCTCCAGCGTCAGATCCTCCATGCCACTGAGGACATCGGCCGCTCCAAGACCGACTCGGCGCGGGAGACCATCCAGGCCCTGAATCCGGAGGTCTCGGTGACCACCCACGCCGAGCGTCTGGATCCCTCCAATTCCCTGAAGATCATTGCCGATTACGACCTGGTCCTGGATGCGGCGGACAATTTCCTCACCAAATATCTCCTCAACGATGCCTGCTATCGCGCAGCCAAGCCCCTGGTCTATGGGAGCATCTTCCAGTTCGAAGGCCAGGCGACCTTATTTGCCCGGGGTCGGGGGCCCTGCTATCGTTGTCTCTTCCCCGCCGCTCCGCCGCCCGGGTTGATCCCTCCCTCCAGCGAAGTCGGCGTGCTGGGGGTCTTGCCCGGCATCATAGGCATCATCCAGGCCACCGAGGCGATCAAGTGGATCCTGGGCATCGGCACCCCTCTGTTGGGGAGGCTACTCCTCTATGACGCCCTGGAGATGAGCTTTCGCGACATTAAGTTCGAACGAAATCCGGATTGTCCCCTCTGTGGCGATCATCCCACGATCCTGGGGGTCGGGGAAGCTTAGAGGCCACGAGGATCACCGGTCCGCCAGCCTGACCAGGTCGTTGTAGTTGAAGCCTCCCCCTTCGGCGATCTGCACCACGGAATAGTGCTCTTCCACCCGGACGACGGTTCCCCTTCCAATCTGCTCCTCGGCGATCCCCAGGCTCTCCCCGGTGACCGGATCGGTAACCCCCGGCTCAGCCCGATAGACATCTACCTCTGACTTCAATCTGACGCCCACATCCCGACCCCCCACGATGAAGATCTTTCCGGAGTCGATCTTGGCCACCCTCCCTTCCCAGGGCCTCTCCTTCATGACCAGGCAAACATCGAAGACGCACCGCTCGATGGCCCGGCGCAGGGTCTTGGTGGCCGTGGTCTCGTCGTAGATTACCCCTCCCCCCACCTTCTCCGGGCCGAAACGACAATGGACGGTGAGGCCCACATCCCCTCCCTCGGCCTTCTCCGCCCAGAGAAAGCGGCCGCTCTTCACCTCCACCGCGCGTAGGTCAATGACCGCCCGGGTGTCCATCTTCTTGGAATAGATCTCGTCCGGAGAGGTGGCGGCAGCGACCTTCAGGATATCGCTGACCTTCGTCTCCTCCTTCTTTTCCTTCTTTTTTTTCCGCTTCTTCTCCTTATCCTCCTGATCCTTAGCCTTTTCGATGCCCTCGGCGATTGCGGCCCCCAGGGCCAGGACCTCCTTCACCGGGACCTTAGTCTCGCTCTCCTTGAATCCGAACTCGCTGATCGTCCCCAAAATGATGAACTGGGCGCCCAGGACCTGGCCCACTCTGGCCCGGGTATTGGGATCCAGGGTCCCGGTCTGGCCCAGGGCCTGCTCCGCCAGCACCAGGTCCAACCTCTCCCGCTCCACCAGAAGGAAGCGGTCCGATCTCTTCAGGGCGGTGATGAGCATGTCGGAGGCCGCTCGACTCAGCTGTTCTCCTCCGTAATCCGTGGCATTTTCAAAGTCTAAGACCGCAAAGATCTTCCTGGTCCCGTGATAGGTGGGCAGGGAGTCCAGCAGGGAAGGCTTCTCAGGGGCGGCACATCCCCAGAGGGAAATCAGCGTGAGACCGGACAAGAAGACCAAGAGGCAATGGTTGAACCTCATGCTCCCGCTCCTGTCCACTGCGAAGTCGGTTCCATCCTCTCTCCCTTAGGATTCAAGCGAAGCGGCCTTACCCCTCCAGGAGCCTCAGGGCGGCCAAACTGAGAAGGGCCACCCCCACGGGCAGGCAGTCTTCATCGAGGTCGAAGAGGCCATGGTGGGAGGGATGAACGATCCCCTTGGCCTCGTTTCCCGCACCTAAGAAGAGGTAGCAGGAGGGCACCCTCTGGGCCAAATAGGCGAAGTCGTCTCCGGCCAGGCGCGGCAGATCCAGGCGGATGACCTGCTCCTTGGGCAGGATCTCCCGGGCGGCCTCCTCGGCCAAAGCGGTGATGTAATCCTCATTATGGAGCGGGGGCAGGTAAGGTTGATAATCGAGGGAGGCCTCGGCACCCAGGCCCGCGGCAATGCCCTCGATGATCCTCCTCATCTTCTGGGGGAGCAACTCCCCCATGGCCGGATTGGAGGCGCGAACCGACCCCTTCAGGCTGACCTCCTCCGCCAGGGTGTTGGGGGCCTGCCCTCCTTGAATGAGCCCCACGTTCAAATTGATGGGCTCACTGGGGTGGGCCTCCCGGCTGGCGAGCGATTGGAGGGCCAGGACGATGTGGGAGGCGGCCAGGATCGCATCCACCCCCAAGTCGGAGCGGGCGGTGTGGCTCTTCCTGCCCTTGACCCGGATCGAGAAGAGGTTGAGGCCGGTGAGGATGGCCCCGGAACGGATCCCGATCTGATTGACCGGCATCTCGGGCCAGAGGTGAATCCCTAACAGGGCATCCAGGGGAGGATCTTCCAGGGCGCCCTCCTCGATCATGGAGAGCGCCCCGGAGGGGCAGTCAGAATCGAGGGATTCCTCGGCAGGCTGAAACAGGAATTTGACCGTCCCGGAGAATTCTCTCCGGAGAGAGGAGAGGATCCTGCCCGCCCCCAGTCCGATGGCGGTGTGGGCGTCGTGGCCACAGAGGTGGCCCACCCCCGGATAGGCAGAGGCGTAATCGCAATCCTTCTGATCGGCAATGGGCAGGGCGTCCATATCCACCCGGATCCCAATCACCCTTCCCTTGCCTTTCCCCTCCAAAAGCCCTACCACCCCGGTCTTGGCCACCTGGGTCTTGACATCCATTCCCAATTCGGTCAAGCTTTGGGCCACGATTGTCGCAGTCCGCTCCTCCTGGTAGGCCAACTCCGGATGGCGATGGAGGTCCCGTCGAATCTTGATCAACGCCGCCTTCAGGCCTTGCGCCCGGGCCAGGATTTCCCTCGCCCATTCCTCTCCTTTGACTTGAGCCTCTCTCATCCTTCCACTCCCTGGCGATCAGATCCTATTCCCTGGACTTCTCCTGTAACGTATTCTCGCCTTTTCTGATGCGCATCTTGCCTCCAAAGCTTCCTTTTGTCAATTCCTATTGGTTTGTGTAACCTATCGTACGATTTCTGTATCGAAATTCTTGCTGCCTATTTCAAATTCACCTCCAATGCCGGGAGACTACAATGAGCTGGCGGAGCCGCGGACTTCTCGGAAATCTCGAATGCACCCTGATGCGGTTCCTCTACCGCTCCCTTGGCTACAGCGAGGAGGCGATGCGCGGCCCCCTCATTGGCATCGCCAATGCCTGGAATTCGATCAACCCGGGCCACTACAACCTGAAGGAAGTGGCGGAGGCCGCCCAGCGCGGGATCCTTCAGGCGGGAGGAATGCCCCTGGAATTCGGCACCATCGGCCCCTGCGACGGAATCGCCAGGGCCATGTGGGTATGCGCTATTTTTGCCTGCCCGCGACCTGATCGCCTCCGAGGTCGAGCTCATGGTCCAGGCCCATCAGCTGGATGGCGTGCTGCTCATTGGCTCCTGCGACAAGATCGTACCCGGGATGCTGATGGCGGCGGCCCGATTGGGTCTCCCTGCCATTCTGATCAACGGGGGACCGATGATGCCAGGGACGGTGCAAGGCCGCCACTGCGACTGCACGACAGTGGAGGTGGCTTACGCCCACTGGCGAAAACGCAAGATCTCTCGCCGCCAATTCGAGGAGATCGAGGAGGCGGCCTGTCCCACCCTGGGTTCCCGCGCCCACATCGGAACCGCCAACACCATGGGCTGTGTGGCCGAGGCGTTCGGCCTTTCGCTCCCCGGAACGGCCCTGATACCGGCCTATATGGCTGCCCGTTTTCGGTCAGCAGAGGAGGCTGGCAGAAGGATCGTGGCCATAGTGAGGGAGGGTCTAACCACCAAGGAGATCCTGACGGCTGAGGCCCTCGAAAATGCCATCCGTCTGAGCCTGGCCATTGGGGGATCCACCAATTCTCTGCTCCACATCCCGGCGATCGCCCAGGAGGCAGGAGTCCAGATCGAAATGGAGGACTTTCGCCGCCTCTCGGAGGAAACCCCCCAACTGGCTTCCATCATGCCCGCCTCCGCTCACGATGTGGTCGACTTCTACGAGGCAGGAGGCGTTCCCTCTGTGCTCAAAGAGCTGAGCCCCCTCCTCCACCTGAATGCCGTAACGGTCACCGGCCGGAGCTGGAAGGAGAACCTGAGGGGAGTGAAGGGGGCAGACGGAAAGGTAATACGGCCCCTCCAGAGGCCCTTCTCTTCTACCGGAGGCCTCTCCATCCTCTATGAAAACCTGGCCCCCCATTCGGGTGTGGCCAAGCCGGCGGCCATTCCCCCGCATATGATGAGATTTCGCGGTCAGGCCCGCATCTTCGATTTAGAGGAGGAAGCCTGCAAAGCTTTGATAGGGGGGAAGATCGGGGGAGGGGAGGTACTGGTCCTGCGCTACGAGGGACCCAAGGGAGGACCGGGAATGCGGGAGATGTTCCGGGCCTCCCAGCTCATCCGGGGCCTGGGCCTGGAGGAGAAGGTAGCCCTCATCACGGACGGGCGGGTATCCGGCTCCAATCGTGGGCTCTTTGTGGGCCACATCTCTCCCGAGGCTATGGAGGGCGGTCCCCTGGCCATTGTGGAGGAGGGCGACCTGATCTCGATCGATATCCGGGCAGGACGGATCGACCTGGAGGTGCTGCCGGACGAAATCGATCATCGGCTGAAGGCGTGGAGACCTCCGCGGCCCAAAGTCACAAAGGGATATCTCGCCCTCTATGCCAAGCTGGCTGAGTCCGCCGCCCGCGGGGCGGTCTTGCGGGGAATCACGAATCCCACGCGGAAAGGGAGTCCAGACGGCAAGGGGATAGGGACGAAGAGGAGTTGAACTTTGAGGGAAGCGGCAGGAGAGGACCTATCAGAACTCGGCGGGGAGGGAGAGGATCTGCTGGTAGGTGAAGACGGGTCCATCCTTGCAGACATAGATATTGCCGATGTTGCACCGCCCGCACTTTCCCAGCCCACACTTCATCTTCATCTCCAAGGTGGTGATCACCTGCTCCGGCAAAAAGCCGAGCTTGTCGGTTGCCTGCAGCACGAACTTGATCATGATGGGAGGGCCGCAGGTGATAAGTATTGCCTTTTCCGGCGAGGGGGAGATCTTTTCCAGGATGGCTGGCACAAAGCCGATATGTCCATCCCAGGTTTCATCCTCTCCACCTGGGTCCACGGTCCTAACCAATTTCACATCGGAGCGGGACTCCCATTCTCTCAGCTCCGCCTTGTAGACCAGGTCCGCGATGCTCCTGGCCCCATAGAGGATCATGATCTCGGCAAAATCTCCCCGGGTGTCCAGGCAGTTCCAGATCAAAGATCGAAGCGGGGCCAGACCGATCCCCCCACCCACGAAGATGAGGTTTTTTCCCTTCATCTCCTCCAAAGGGAACCAGTTCCCATAAGGGCCTCGGAAGCCGAGGGTGTCCCCCACCTCTCGATCGTGAAGGGACTGGGTCACCTTGCCCACTCTCTTGAGGCTACACTCAATATACCCTTTGCGGGTGGGGGAGGAGGCAATGCAGAAGGTGGCCTCCCCCTCTCCGAATACCGAGAGCTGGCAGAATTGCCCCGCCTTGAAGGAGAAATTATGCGCCAGGGCCTCCTCTGAGAAGACCAGGCGGAAGGTCTTGATATCCGGGGTCTCCTCGATGATCTCCTCGGTCTTCACCAAATGTGGCTCATAAATGTGAGGCATGGTTCTCAGCTCAGCCCTTGGCGGACGCAGTTACCCTCTCCTTGATCTTGGCCAGAATCTCAGTAAGGTCAATGCCCACGGGGCAGACCTCAATACAACGGCCACAGCCCACACAGGCGATGGGCCCAAAGCGGTCCACATAGTATTTGAATTTATGCATGATTCGTTGCCGGTAGCGACGGTCCTGGCTTCCTCGGGGCTGGTGGGCCGGCATCTGGGTAAAATGGCCAAAGGAGCAGGTATCCCAGATGCGGCGCCGGATTCCTCGCCAGAGGTTTCCCTCGTCCACGATATCGAAGCAGTGGCAGGTAGGGCACAGGTAATAGCAGGCTCCACATCCGATGCAGCGCCGGGAGATCTCCTCCCATAAGGGATCCTCAAAGTGCTCATCCAGCCACTTCTTGATGCCTTCCATCTCCACCTGGCGCCTGATCTTTCCCCGGGCCTCCTTTTCCACCTCTGCTCGCCTCTTTTCATCATCCGGCCTAATCTCCTCCCAGAGATCCGAGAATTCTGCGAGCAATCGCTCGCCCTTCTCGCTGACGAACTCCGCGAATAGGCGCTTATCATCCAGGGGGGTCAGCGCGATATCACAGCCTTCCTTCCCCGTTGGGCTGTAGCCGAGGGAGGCGCAGAAGCAGGCCTCATCCGGCTCCTCACAGGCCAGGCAGATGACTAAGGTCTTCTCCCGCCGTGCCAGATAGAGCTCATCCTTCTCCTCCCAGGCGAAGACCTTATCGATAATGGGAAGGTAGGCGGCGTCGCAGGGCCTGACCCCATAAAGGACGGAGGGAATGGGATACTGGTCGAGGGGGTGGGTCTTTATCCCCTCTTTGCGGACCTCATAGGAGAGGAGAGGCTCATGGGGAGGAAGGAAAAACTCCTTGATGGAATGGGCAGAATTAGTATATTGCGGTGGAAGGTCCGAGGACGATTGGATCTCCCCGAAGAGGATGATGCCCTCGGATTCCCGGGGGCCATAGACCCGGAAGCCCTTCTCCCGCAGGCCCTGAATGAGTTTATCTCGGTTCTTAATGGAAAGGATCTTCTCTTTCATCTCTCAGCGAATGAAATCCTCATGATCTTTGGGATCAAAGGTGGCCAGCGCCGGCTCCATTTGGTAATTCATGCCGGCCACATACCCAAATTGCTCCTTGACTTCCCTGGCCATCTTCTGGTTCAGCAGCATGAGGGGAATGTCCATGGGACAGGCCCTCTCGCACTCTCCGCAGCCGACGCACCTTCCGGTGAGATGAAAGGCTCGAATGATATTCCAAGCTAGGTTGCCACGAGCATGGGGGCTCTTCTCGATCCACTGGGGAATGGATTTCTCCGTGATGCACCGGTTGCAATAACAGAGGGGACAGGCCTGGCGGCAGGCATAGCACTTGATGCAGCGGGAGAGCTCCCCTTGCCAATACTCCCAACGCTCCTCCGGGGATCGGGATTCCAAATCCGCGATGACCTCATACGGGTCGGAAGAAGGCTCAGGCGAGTCTATCTTCTCTCCCACTAAGAAATCAAACTCCACCGGGGTATGGACCAGACAGACCTTGCATTTGGCCGACAGGGTCTCTTCATCAAGGTCTCCCTTTCCCTGATCCAGGGCCTTCTTGGAGAGGACGCCCCGACAGGCCAGTCCGATGATGTAGAGATCCTCCCTTCGGATCTGCTTCTCCTGGATGAGGACAAAGAGGGCCCGTGCATCGCAGCCCTTGGCAGTGATGGCCACTCGCCCCGGAACTTTCGTCTCCTTCCGCGTGAGGTAGACCGCCAGGTTGTTCACGCAAGCAGGGGTCCAGATGAGCTGAGAGGCCTCCTCCGGGGAGGTGATGAAGATGGGCCGGGCGCGGCTGCGCCTTGTACCCGCGCCATAACCGATGACCTGGGCCACCTCCTCCTTCTCCAACAACTCCTTCGCCTTATCCTGTAATTCCCTGCTCATAGACTCGAAAAATCCTCAGCTCTATCCATCGCTGATCTTGCGGTATCCCTCAAATGGACCCATTTCCCGAACCTGGCGGGTCACCTCATTCACCATCTTTGCCCACTTTGCCCCTTCCGCGGCCGAGACCCAAGAGAACTGAACTCGACGCAGATCGATCCCCAGAAACTCCAGGAGCTTGCGAAAGGTGGCGAATCGCCGCCGGGCATGATAATTCCCGCTGGTATAATGGCAATCCCCCGGATGACAACCGGAGACCAGTACCCCATCCGAGCCCCGCTCGAACGCCTTCAGGATGAAAAGGGGATCGATTCTCCCTGTACAAGGGAGTTTGATGACACGAATCTGAGGACTATGTTTCAAACGGCTGGTCCCAGCCAGGTCTGCCCCCGCATAGGTGCACCAGTTGCAGACGAAGGCGGTGATCTTTGGCTCCCAGCCATTGCCTCCCTCTTTACTCCCTGCCCCGCGGGTCAGACCCATCTCCGTCTCTCTTTCTTTGCTCTCCATATATCCTCACCGAAGGAGTGCCCGCACCAGGCTCCTTCCGAAATGATTTTACAAAAAAATATCCCTTAGCCCTCTAAAGGGCATTGATCTCCGCATACACCTGCTCGTCCAGAAACCCTTGGAGATCTATGGAGTTGGACCGGCAAATTGCCGCGCAGACCCCACATCCCTGACAGACGCCCTGATTCACGGAAGCAACGGTACGGACCAGGTTTCCCATCCGATCCCGGATTTCCTTAACCTCTATCGCCCCGTAGGGGCAAACCATCTGGCAATAGAAGCAGCCGACGCAGGATTCCTCATCCACCGTGGCCACGATCGGCTCGCGGCTCAATTCCTCGGCGGAGAATAGGCCCAGCACCTTGGAGGCGGCCGCACCGCCCTGGGCTACTGCCTCAGGGATATCCTTGGGCGCCTGGCAGGCTCCGGCCAGGAAGATCCCGGCGGTGTTAGTCTCCACTGGCCTCAGCTTGGGATGGGCCTCGGAAAGGAACTTATATTGGTCATAGGAGACGCCCAGCTTCTGCGCCAGTTTCTCGATCCCGGGCTGGGCGGTCATGGCGGTGGCCAGTACCACCAGATCGGCATCGATCTCTACCGAGGTCCCGGAAATCGTATCGGCTCCCCGCACCACCAATTTTCCGTTACGCTCAAAGATGCGGGAGACCCGGCCCCTCAGGTAGATGGCTCCATCCTCCTCCACCGCGCGGCGCACGAATTCCTCATAATTCTTCCCGCCCGACCGGATATCGATGTAGAAGACATAGGCCTGACCGTCATGGACCTTATGTTTGTAAAGCATGGTGTGTTTGGCGACATACATGCAGCAGATCTTGGAGCAATAGGAAATACCCTTGGAGAGGTCTCGCGATCCAACACACTGAATGAAGACCACGCTCTCCGGCACCTTCCCGTCGGAGGGTCTCTTCACTTCCCCCTCTGTGGGCCCTGAAGCGGAAAGGAGCCGCTCGAATTGCAGTCCACTGATCACATCTGGATACTTGCCGTAACCATATTCGCCGTAGCATTCGTCGGAAAGTAGCTCATAGCCGGTAGCAACTACTACGGCACCCACATCCTCCTCAATAATCTCGTCTTGTTGCGAATAGTCTATGGCATTAGCTGGACACACATCCTGGCAGATCTTGCAGGTTCCCTTCTTGAAGTGCATACAGTTGTTTCTGTCGATTACTGGCTTGTTTGGAGCAGCCTGGGGGAATGGGATATAAATGCAGGGCCGGGAGACAAGACCCACCTCAAACTCCGATGTAATAGGCCTGGCAGCATGTCTTGAAATATCCTCCAACTTTATTGCCCCCGTTGGGCAGACAACCACACAAGACCCGCAGGTGGTACACACTTCTGAATACTGATCAAATGGGGTGGCGATATCCCTCTTATCCCCCCTCCCCTTGATGCCTATAGCTGAAATGCCCAGACCGTCCTGACAGATCCTCGTACAGAGGCCGCAGAGGATACATCTGTTATCCTCTCCCTTCCTTCTTCCCCTGAATCGGGTCTCCCCAATTCCATACTTACCTGCCACCTCCCTTATCTCAGGGGAGGCTGGCGCCTCAGCCAGGAGCAGTTCTAAAATGAGCCTCCTCGCTCTCATCACCTTCTCAGAGGCGGTGTTTACAATCATCCTCTCCCAGGCGGGGTAGGTACAGGCAGTATAAAGCTTCGACTTCTTGCCCCAGATGATTTCTACCAAGCACAATCTGCATGCGCCATACGGAGGCAGGGACTTGTGGTGACACAGAGTCGGTATGTCTATCCCGTGCTCTTTCGCTATCTCCAGGACGGTTCTGGATTCGTCCGCCTCGTACTCCTTACCATCCATTATGAATGTACCCACTTCTCCTCCCTACTCCCGAATCACCGCGTCAAACCTGCAAAGCTCTCGACAGATCCCACATTTTATGCACTTATCTTCTATTATGGTGTGCACCTGCTTCCTCTCGCCTTCAATGACCCCCTGCGGGCACTTCTTGAGACAGAGCATGCACCCGGTGCACTTCTCTCCATCTATGTAGTAGCGCACCAGCGCCTTGCAGACACCAGCCGGACATCTCTTTTCTTTGACATGGGCTTCATACTCTTCCCGGAAATACCTCAGGGTAGAGAGAACAGGATTGGGCGCAGATCCGCCTAGCTGACACAGGGAAGCCTCAGAAACCACCCAGCATAGCTCTTCCAGGATAGCCAGGTCTTCCTCCCTTCCTCTACCTTCAGTTATCTCAGACAGTAGGTTATACATCTGGACCAGACCCTCACGACAGGCTGTGCATTTGCCGCATGATTCGTTCTTGAGGAAACCGGTAAAGTACCGAGCAATATCCACCATGCAGTTTTCCTCGTCCATGACGATCATGCCGCCGGAACCCATCATGGACCCGGCTTCGGTCAGCCGCTCATAGTCCACGGGCAGATCAATCAAAGACTCCGGGACACATCCCCCTGAAGGTCCTCCCGTCTGAACTGCCTTGAACTTTTTACCATCCTTAATACCACCGCCGATGTCATATACAATCTCTTTGAGGGTTATCCCCATGGGAACCTCAACCAAGCCGGTGTTGTTCACCTTACCCACCAGAGAAAAGATCTTTGTTCCCTTGCTCTTCTCTGTCCCGATGCTCGCGTACCAATCTGCTCCCTTATTGATTATGAGGGGGACATTCGCCCAGGTTTCGACATTGTTTAGGTTGGAGGGGGAATCCCACAGCCCCTTCTCCACAGTATGGATATGCTTTGCACGGGGTTCACCAGGCTTACCCTCTATCGATGCCATCAAGGCAGTAGATTCGCCGCAGACGAAGGCGCCCCCGCCCCTGGCCATTTGCACCTCAAAATTGAGCCCGGTTCCCAATATGTTCTTACCCAACAATCCTCGTTCCTCTGCCTGCTCCAGCGCAATCCTGAAATGCTCTACTGCCAGAGGGTACTCCTGTCTGACATAGATATAACCTTCCTCCGACCCTATTGCGAAGGCACCGATTATCATCCCTTCCAGCACTGAGTGAGGATTGCCCTCCAGGACACTCCTGTCCATGTAGGCACCCGGGTCACCCTCGTCTGCATTGCATATGATGAACTTCCGTTCCCCTTTGGCCCTGCGGCACGTCTCCCACTTCTTACCGGTGTGAAACCCACCTCCGCCTCTTCCCCTCAACCCGGATGCCTTAATAATCTCTATAACCTGCTCGGGCTCCATGCCCTGGAGAACCTTTGCCAGGGCACTATATCCCCCTATGGCAATGTAGTCGTCGATCTGCCTGGGCTCAATCTCTTTGTTGCTGCCAAAGATAAGCGGCATTTGCTTCTTATAGAATGGAAGCTCATCTTCGTAGGTAAGCTTAGAGCCGGTTGCAGGATCGATGTAGAGCAAGTCTTCGATCACCTTACCGCCCATGACAGATTCTTCAAATATGCGTGGAATATCCTTGGCCTTCACCCGCGGATAGAAGATGCGCTGGGGCCTGACGATCAGTAACGGCCCTTGCTCGCAAAAACCGAGGCAGCCGGTCACCCTCACGGCCACCTGAGAAGACATGTCCCTCTTCTCGATCTCGTTCCTCACTGCCTCCACTACCTCCTGAGACTTGTTTGCATAGAGGCAGGAGGTCCCACTACAAATCACCACCGTAGGCCTATTGGAGTCCCGAGAGGAGAATAACGCCTCCTGAAACCCGAAGAATTGATCTATGCTCTCCAATCTCTTTCCGTTGGTACCCATGGCGATCACTTATAGTGCGCAATCAGGGATTCGACCTTGCTCGGTCTCATGGAGTGGTAGTCGTTATCGACCACTACCACCGGTCCAAGAGCACAGCAGCCGACGCAGTTTACCGTTTCGAGGCTGAACTTCGAGTCCGCTGTGGTCTGTCCCGCCTTGATGCCCAGAACCCTTTCTACCCCTTCCAGCACCTGGCCGGCACCCCGTGCGTGGCAGGCCGTCCCGACACAAACCTTGATGGTATGTTCCCCCCTCGGCTCCAGACTGAAGGCGGTATAGAAAGTGGCCACATGGTATACCTGAGGCAAGGGAACACCGAGCCTTTGAGAGATGTATTTCAGAATATTCTCCGGAAGATAGCGGTATTGCAGATTGACATCCTGCAGCACCTGGATCAGAGATGAGGGGTAAGCCCCGTAGCGTGAGAGGACCGATTCCACCGCCTGAACCTCCTCCGCTGTCAACTCCTCCTTTGCATCCGGAAGAAGACGGATCTCGGGCTGGTTCCTGATCAGGCAGGCGCTCATGCAGTCGCCGCAGCCCGTGCACTTGTCCAGGTCAACCGATCTCGCCTTCTTTCTGATCTTGGCCTTGAAGTTACCCACAAAGCCAGAGATCTCCTCGAGTTCGGAATAGGTATAGAGCTTGATGTTGGGATGCTGCCGCACTTCAACCATCTTCGGGGTCAAGATGCACTGGGAACAATCGAGGGTAGGAAAAGTCTCAGAGAGCTGAGCCATGTGCCCGCCAATGGAGGGTTCTTTCTCCACCAGGACAACCTCTTTCCCACCTCCAGCAATATCCAGGGCTGTCTGGATACCGGCCACACCTCCTCCAATGACCAGGCAACGTTGGGTAACCGGCACTCGGATATCATAGAGGGGGGTATTTCGCTTCGCCTTCTCCACCATCAGGCGCACCAGATCGATGGCCTTCTCGGTAGCCTCCTCCCGTTCGGAATGCACCCAGGAACACTGTTCCCGGATATTTGACATCTCCAATAGATATGGGTTGACCCCGGCTTCATTGGCCGCACGCCGGAAGGTTACCTCGTGCATGCGGGGGGAGCAGGCGGCCACCACGATCCCGGTCAGTTTCTTCTCCTGGATCGCCTCCTTGATCATGGATTGGCCGGGATCGGAGCACATATATTTGTATTCCACGGAGTGAGCTACCCCGGGGATCTTGGCCGATTCTTCGGCCACCCTCTTCACATCCACAGTGGAGGCAATATTTGCACCGCACCAGCAAACAAAGACTCCAATTCTTGCCATGAGTAGATTCGCACCTCGCTCAGATCAAAGCTTTGGCTTTCAACAAAGGAATAGGATCAATGATATGCCGATTGAGCCCCAATTCACGGATTCCGGCCCCCAGGGCCAAACCCAAGATCTGCGTAAAATATAAGATAGGAAGGTTAAAACGGAGGCTGTAGGCCGCCTCTGTCTCCCTCTGCCGTAGATCGAGATTGGACTGGCACATAGGACAGGCCACCGCTACGCAGTCCGCTCCTCTCGCCTGTGCATCCGCCAGGATATCGCGGCAGAGGCGAAGGACGATCTCGGTTCGGGTCAGGGAAAGGCTCGCCCCGCAACATTCAATATTATAAGGCCAATCAATGGTCTGGGCCCCTACCGCCGTCAATAGGTCATCCATGGAATGGGGCTGCTCCGGGTCATCGAATTGCATCACCTTGGGGGGTCGGACCAGAAGGCACCCATAATAGGAGGCCACCTTGAGCCCCTCCATCTTCTTTGACACTTTGAGCCGGAGGCCCTCTACTCCCACATCCTCCAGGATGACCTCGAGGAGATGGCGGACCTTCACCTCCCCGCGATAGTCGATTTCCAAAAGCTGGTTAACCTGATTTCGAATCTCCTGATCTTCCGCCATTTCTTGATTTGCCGTCTTCAGGCGGTTATAGCAGGCGGCGCAACAGGTCAGGACCTGATCCCCGTTC
>JAZDMQ010000071.1:0-14793 GCA_043800755.1 bacterium
TGCTTCTTGACATCCTGCTGCCCTCGTACAACGCATACTCCAGGAGCCTGCATTCTATGCCGCCGTTAAAAAATGGAATCCTTCGTTGTGCTCTCAACCCCACCTTCTTTGCCAGGTCAGGATTTCCCGTGAAGAGATATCCTGTATATCCCCTGCACTTCTGCTTAAAGTAATCACCGATCCCCCGGTACACACCCTCCAGCTCTTTGATCTTCCCCATTCTTTCTCCATATTCGGGGTTGAGCATGGCGATCCCGCCCCCGTCAGGAACTTCCGTCTTGGAATAATCACATACCGCAAATTCGATCAGATGCTCCACACCGGCAGCAGCCGCATTCCTCTTGGCTGCCTCCACCGCCTCTCTCCTGATATCGGTGGCAATAATCCTGCAATCCAAGGTCTTTCTTGCCTCCTTTTTTGCTTGGGCACGCAGATCGTTCCAGAGCGATTCCTTGAATCCCTTGAGATGCATGAACCCGTAATTGTCCCTTAATAGCCCGGAAGCCCTGTTCAGGCCTGCCAGGGCAGCCTCTATAGCCAGGGTGCCGCTGCCGCACATGGGATTGATGAAATGACCGCTGCCGTTCCATCCGGATGCCCGGATAAGGGCAGCCGCAAGGGTCTCCTGCATGGGTGCCGTCAGGGGGATCTTTCTGTATCCGCGCCGGGAGAGGGGTTCCCCCGAGGTATCCAAATACAGGGAGCAGCCATCTTCCTTCCAGTAGAGGTTTATCACGGCTCTGTCTTGAGCAGGACCGGAATCAGGACGATTCCCGGTCTTTTCCTTGATCCGGTCGACAATGGCATCCTTGCACTTTACATTGGCGTAGCGTGAGTCCCTGATGCTCGGAGTATCCACGCTGGAGGTGACGCAGACATACCCATCCTCGGCGATATACTCCTCCCATGCGATCTTCGACACCGAGCGATAGAGGGCATCGGCATCACGGGCAGTGAATTCCTTGAGGAGAAAGAGGACGCGATGTCCCGTGCGGAGCCAAAGATTCAGCCGGAGGGTATCGTCGATCGTCCCCTCGGTCGCTATGCCGGCAATGGTTTCCGAGAGCACAGGAAATCCCAGCAGAAGGAGCTCTTCCTTCAAGAAGGGCGTGATCCCCTTGGCACAGGTAACCAGAATCCTGCTCTCAGGGGTCCCGAAAAAACGGGCATTCCATTTTTGGCCTGACAAAAGAACATCCATGGGTTGACAAGACAGAGAGAATCAAGGTATACTGCAATCGTAATGCGATACACAAGACGCCACGATAGAGGCGTACCCAGAGATTAGCTTAAGACCTCTCCATAATCCGCAGGTCTTCGGTTCAGCTCCGGCCCCGCTATTAGTTCTTGTATCCCCCTCGCATTCAGAAAGGATTGCAGGCCTTCAGGAAATGAGTCCTGACAGCCTTTTGGCTCGTGCAGCCGAGCGTAGCGTCTCGCGAGGCACGCGTTACTCTTCACTTCGTATGAGGCAAGGATGTAGCGGCAGATTTTAGCTTCGTCTATAGGACAAGCATTTACCATCACCGTCCGGGTGATCATAAAACGCAGGCTGATGGCCACAGGCCACGCCGAGCCTGCTACAGAAAGAAGGGCACATGAGTTTTGCTTCGTTTAATCTCCATCCGCAGATCGCGGCCGGCGTCAAAACGCTCGGCTATCACACGCCAACCCCCATCCAGCACCAGGCCATCCCGCCGGTCCTTCAGGGACAAGATGTCATGGGCCTCGCTCAGACCGGAACCGGAAAAACAGCGGTCTTCGTGCTGCCGATTTTGGAGCGCCTGATAAAGGGACCACGCGGCCGTATCCGCGCCCTTGTCATTGCGCCGACGCGCGAGCTGGCCGAACAGATCAACAACGTCATTGCCGATCTGGGCCGTCACACCCGTCTGCGCAGCATCACGATCTACGGCGGCGTGGGCATGAACGCGCAGATACAGAAGCTGCGCGCCGGCGTCGAGATCGTCGTCGCCTGTCCCGGCCGCCTGCTGGATCACATCAATCAGGGTATGATCAGCCTGTCGAATCTGGAGGTGCTCGTGCTCGACGAGGCGGACCGGATGTTCGACATGGGTTTCCTGCCTGATATCCGGAAGATCATCAAGCACTTGCCGGCCAAGCGCCAGACGCTGTTGTTCTCGGCAACCATGCCCGATGATATCCGACGGCTGGCCCACGACCTCCTGCACGCCCCGGTCACGGTAGAGATCAATCCCTCCGCACCGGCAAGCAGTGTCGCGCACGCGCTCTACCCGGTCGATCACCACCTCAAGACCGCGCTCCTCCTCGAACTGCTGCGCCGTACCGACACGGAGTCGGTCCTGATCTTTACGCGCACCAAGCACCGCGCCAAGCGCGTGGGGCAGCAGTTGGAAATGGCCGGCTACCGGGCCGCATCGTTGCAGGGGAACCTGTCGCAGAACAAGCGCCAGGCGGCACTCGACGGATTCCGTGATGGCTCGTATCAGGTTCTGGTTGCGACCGACCTCGCAGCCCGCGGTATCGATGTCTCACGGATATCCCATGTCATCAACTACGACATGCCCGATACCGTCGACGCGTACACGCACCGGATCGGCCGCACCGGCCGGGTCGCGAAGAACGGCGACGCCTTCTCATTTATTACCCGTGAAGACGAGGCCGTGGTGCGCAGCATCGAGCGCGTCCTCAACGAAAAGGTGGTGCGTCGCACGATAGAGAGCTTCGATTACAAAAGGACGGCACCGGCGCGCGATATCGAGTTTGCCCGCCCCCGCATGAACCTCAGTGCTGCCGGCAGCAGGAAAAACCTATCAAGGATCGGGGGCAAGGATCGGAGGGCAGGTCTCGCTTTTTGACATTCCGTTGGCCATTTGGGAAGGCCACGGGGTCAAAAAGGCCGGGGGATCAGGTCTTTGCTTTTGACGTCGGCCCAAGGTTTTCCGTTGCCGATATTCTATCCGCTCTCACCTTTCAATTGCTCCGGGCTGCGTTCGTCGAGCCACAGCTTGCAGACATTCTTCCATCCGATGCGGCGCCATTTCCGGAAGGCCGCCTTCAGCTCCTCCAGGGTCTGGGCGTCTTGAAGGTCCTTCTGGGCGGCCCTCAGCTCCTCTAAGGATGCGGTCGCGGGCATGCTATCCTCCCTTTTGTCCGTCTTGCCAAATGGAAATGAGTTCCGATTTCGAATTGCGAGATTTGGGATTGGGGGCCGGCAGATTGAAAGTGATACATTCAATCTGCCAAGAGACCCAAAGCGCGCCCCGTCTCAGACGATCTCGATCCTCAGCCTCTCCTTCGGTTGATCAGCCTCTCTCTTGGCTGGGGGGCGGATTTTGCGGGTCGCTTTGGCCGCGGCTGAATACTTGACCAACAAGGCCTCAGCCTCCTGGCGGATGGCCTCCCGGAGCCCTCTGGACTCCAGCACCTCAGCCTCCTGGCCAAACCCCAAGATCCAGCGCTTCAGCTCCAGGGCATCGGTCACCTCCAAGCTCATCAGCAGGCTGCCATCGAGCTGGTATTGCATCTTTTGGCTGGGGTGCCAGATGCGCTCCGCGATCCAGGGCGCTTGATGGGGAGAGAAGAGGATCTGGACCCGCACCGGCTCCCCCCGGATCAGGCCAAAGCTGTCCTTGATGTACTCCTCGAAGTGGAATCCCTCGGGCAGGATGAAGGTTTGGGAAGTGGGCCGGGCCGCCCGAATCCGCTCCAGGGCGAAGACCAGGGTCTTTTGCCGCAGGTGGCAATAGGCGATGAGGTGGAGGTCGCCCTCCTGATACCAGAGGCGGTAGGGGTCAATCTTGCGGGCCTGCACCTTGCGCCGGCTGAAGGAATGGTAATCGATCTCCATGGTCTGCCGGTCCATGATGGCCTGGGTGATCTGTTCCATCAAGGGCTTGCAGGCAGAGTAGTCTTCGATGCGGGTCGGGCGCGAGGAAAGGACCTCCTCCATCTCTTGTAAGAATTGGAGCATCGGGGCGGAGAGGGCGGATTTGATCTTGGCGAAGAAGGAGTCGAAGGACTCCTGGAAGGGGGTGCCCTGCAAGGGCCGCAACCGGCTTCCTGAGAGGCAAAGGGAGAGGAGCTCGGCATAGGAGACGGGCAGGGGGAGCTTGGCCCGATAGCCCTCCACCAGGCCGAACCGGGATTGCTTCCCTTCCTTCTGGTCGGTGAGGGGGAAGCCGGCTGCCTCCAGATCCTGGAGGTCTCTCCAGACGGTGCGCTCCGAACAATCCAATTCCCGGGCCAGCTCAGAGACCGTCCTGCCCGGCCCGGCCTCCAGGGAACAAATGAGCCGCCACTGGCGGATGACCTGATTCCCGCGCGCCATTTTACCGCCTTACCCGCTCACTTGCCGAACCTCTTGCAAAGCTGCCTGAGCCTGCCCACCGGCAGGCCCACCACATTGGTATAGCAGCCCCAGATCTTGTCGATCAGGATGAAGCCTTTCCCCTGGATGGCGTAGGCCCCTGCCTTGTCGAAGGGCTCCCCGCTCTTGAGGTAGGACTGGATCTCTTCCTCGGACAGAGGGTGCATCCTCACCTTGGTGGTCTCGTGGGCTAGCGCCTCGCGGCCGGACGCCGCATCGATCAGGGCCAGGCCGGTGGTGACGAAGTGGGCCTTGCCGCTGAGAAGACACAGATATTCCCGTGCCGCCGCCTCATCCTTCGGCTTTCCCAGGAGGCGGCCATCGAGGTGGACGATGGTGTCGGCGCCCAGGACGATCCCTTCCTTGAGGCGGGAGGCGACCTCTCTGGCCTTGTGCAGGGCCAAGGTCTCCGCCGCCTGCACCGGATCCTGGTGAGGCATCTCCTCCTCGGACAGGCCGCTGGGGATGATCCGGATCCGCCATCCCAGGGCCCGCAGGATCTCCTGGCGCCGCGGCGAGGCCGAGGCCAGGATCAAGACCCTCCCTTTCTGCTCCTTCCGGGCCTCCCCCCTCATATCCGCTTATAGATAAAGGTTGCCAGGAAGATCCCCAACAGGCTGAGGAGGTTCAGGCGGAAGGAGAAGCCCAGGGTGATGCTGAGGACCTTGAGATCAAGGGTCCCGGGAGGATTGAGGCCGAAGCTGATAAATCGGGTAAAGATCTTTTCCGTGAGCCCCCCTGGCGCCAAAAACGCCCAGAGCTCTCCCAACACCGAGCCGATGAGGGCTCCAAAGAGCATGACCACGAAGAGGATAGCGGCATTGTCTCTGGCCTTGGCCATCTTCTAACCTCCGATCAGGGTCCGATTATCTTCACTGCCCGACCACAGTTTTCGCATTTTCCATCCTTCACGCCCAATCTCAAGGTGCGGTAGCCGTCCCGGTCGACCAGGAGGTGATGACAATGGGGGCAATAAGTGGAGTTGCGCCCCCGATCGAGGAGGTTGCCCACATAGACATAGGAGAGCCTCGCCTGGGCGATCTGGAAGGCGCGCATCAGGGTCTCCGCCGGGGTGGCCTGGATCTCCATCTGGTAATGGGGGAAGTAGCGGGAGAAGTGGAGTGGGGTCTCCGGGCCCAGCCTCTCAGCGATCCAATCCACCAACCTCTGAAAATCCGCATCGGAGTCATTCAGGGTGGGGATGACCAGATTAGTGATCTCCACCAGGCAGCTCCGGGAGGCAACCTCGGCGGTGTGCAGGACCGGGGCCAGCGGACCCTTACAGATCTTCTTGTAGAATCCCTCGTCCATAGACTTGACATCGATGTTGAGGGCATCGATCCAGGGGATCAGGAGCTGCAGGGGCTCGGGATTGATGAGGCCATTGGTCACCAGCACACTCTTCAAGCCCTTCGCCCGGGCCAGCTTGGCGCAGTCCAACACATACTCGAACCAGACCAGCGGCTCCGAATAGGTATAGGCGATCCCAATGGATCCGGATTGGCCGGCCAGCTCCACCGCCTTCTCCGGCGCCAGCCCGCGGGTGGGCACCTCGGACTGGGAGATCTCCCAGTTCTGGCAGAACAGGCATCCTAAGTTGCAGCCGTTTCCCCCCATGGAAAAGATGGTGCTGCCGGGATAGAAGTGATACAGGGGCTTCTTCTCGATCGGGTCATGGGCCATCGAGGCAACCTGGGCATAATTGACCGCATAGAGGACCCCCTCCTGGAGCCTCCGGGTGCGGCAGATTCCGACTCCACCCTCCTTGATCCGGCACTCGTGCGGGCAGAGGCGGCATTGGGCCCCTCCCTCGGGCAGCTTCTCGTAAAAGGCGGCTTCTTTCATCTCCCCCTCATCTCCCCTAATCGATCGGGGCCTTGCGCAGGACCATGCCAAAGATGAAAAGGGTGCTGACGCTCATGAACAGCGCCATCAGGGCCAGCCGGAAGGTGACCGAGCTGACCAGGATCGCGGCCAGGGCGTGGGTCAGGCAAAAGAGGTAGATCAAGAGCACCGCCTCGAGCCTGCTCAGGCCCAAATTCACCAGGCGATGCGAGGAGTGATCCTTTCCCCCCTGGTAGAAGGGGACCCCTCGCTGCAGGCGCAGGAGGGTGACCAGGGTGGTGTCGAAGATGGGATAAGCCAGCGCCAGGACCGGGATCAGCATGGAGGTGCTGATCCGGGCGGAATGCCAGCTTCCCAGGGCCGCGATCGAGGCGAGCAGGAATCCCAACACCATGGACCCCGCATCCCCCATGAAGATGCTGGCCCGAAATAAATTATAGCGCAGAAAGCCCAGACAGGCCCCGGAGAGGGCGGCCGCCGCCACCAGGGTCAGGGACTGCTCCGGGCCCAGGTAGATGTAGCGCGCAATGATCGCCGCGAAGGCCGAGGCGGAGATGCAGGCCACCCCGGCTGAGAGCCCATCCATATTGTCGAGGAGGTTGAAGGCATTGGTGATCCCCACGATCCAGAGGAGGGTGAAGGGGATGTTCAGGTAAGGGGCGTTCAGGAACTGGACATTGATTCCACAAACGATGACGATCGCCGCTGCGGCCGCCTGGCCTGCCAACTTGATCCAAGGGTGCATTCCCCGGCGATCGTCGACCAGGCCCAGGATCATGAGCAGGCCTGCCCCGGCCACGATGCCCAACAGGGGGAGGCCAAAGGGCGCGGTGATGGCCACCGCCAGGCCAAAGGAGAGATAGATCCCCACCCCGCCCAGGAGGGCCAGGGGACGGGTGTGCACCTTGCGGCTGCTCGGCAGGTCAACGAATTGGATCTTCAGCGCCAGGGAGCGGAGCAAAGGGACCAGGATCAGGGCGCTGACCAAGGCGATGGTCCAGGGCTTCAGGATGGGGAGGAGATAGCTCAAATCGTCCCCCTAAATCTTGACCACCTTCCCCCCAGGGGCTTTGAGGCCCCGGGTGGCGTTTTGGGCATCCACGATGAGCGGGCTGTGCTTCACGATCCAGCCGATATCGAAGGATGAATGGTGCACGGCGATGACCACGCAGTCCATGCCGGCCAGGAGCTTCTCGCTGAGGGGGCGGGAGCGGTGGATCTGACGGATGGGCCGGGAGTCGTGGAGCGCCTCTTTAAGGTTGATCTCCGGGATATAAGGATCGTGATAGCAGACCTTGGCCCCTTTGGAATCCAGGATCTTGAGCAGCTCCAGGGAGGGGGAGTTGCGGGCGTCGTCGATGTCCCGCTTGAAGGCCGCGCCCAGGACGAGGACCTTGGCCTCTTTCAGGGGCTTATTCCGCAGATTCAAGGCATCGATGACCTTAGAGACGGTGTAATAGGGCATGCTCTGGTTGACCTCGGCCGCCAGCTCGATGAACCTGGTGTAGAAGTTATACTCCCGGGCCTTCCAGGAGAGGTAGTAGGGGTCCACCGGGATGCAGTGCCCGCCCACCCCCGGGCCGGGATAGAAGGGCATGAACCCGAAGGGTTTGGTGGAGGCGGCCTGAATTACCTCCCAGATGTCGATCCCCATGGGGTCTGCCAGCTTCTTCAGTTCATTGACCAGGGCGATATTGACCGAGCGGAAGATGTTCTCTAAGAGCTTGCACATCTCGGCGCTGCGCGGACAGGAGACCGGATGGATCTTTTTCTTCTCGATGATCAGGGAGAAGAGGACACAGGCCAGCTCCGTGTCCTTCGGGGTGAGGCCCCCCACCACCTTGGGGGTGTTCTTGACCCCGAATTGCTTGTTGCCCGGATCGATGCGCTCCGGGGAGAAGGCGAGATAGAAGTCCCGTCCCGCCTTGAGCCCGGAGGATTCGAGAATGGGGAGCACATCCTCCTCGGTGGTCCCGGGATAGGTGGTGCTCTGCAGGACGATCAGCTCCTCCCGATGGAGGTATTTAGCGATCTCCCGGGAGGCATCCTCAATATAATGGATGTCCGGGGCCTTGGCCTTGGTGAAGGGGGTGGGGACGCAGATGAAGGCGGCGTCTATCTGTTGCAGCCGGGAAAAATCGGTGGTGGCCGTCAGGTCTTTTGCGGCAACCACCTTTTTCAACTGGGGCGTGGGGACGTCCGGGATATAGCTGATCCCCTGATTAATCCGGTCCACCTTGGCCTGATCCACATCGATCCCTAAGGTCTTGATCTTCGCCTGGGCGAACTCCAGGGCCAGGGGTAGGCCCACATACCCTAGGCCGATCACCGCCACCTTGACCGTCCTGTCCCCGATCTTCTTTTTCAGCCCCATTTTCCTCCGCCTCCTCTAACGGTGATTATAGTGTTCCTGGCACCAGGCAATGGTCTTCTTCAGGCCTTCATTCAAGGTAGTCCGGGGCTCGAATCCTAAGATCCGCCGCGCTGCCTCGATGGAAGGCACCCGGCGTGGGGTATCTTCGAACGGCTCCTCATAGATGCTCCGATAGGGGACGAATTGGATTTCTGAAGGGGAGCCAATCTGGCCTTTGATTAGCCGCGCCAGTTCGAGGATGGAGGTCTCCTCTCCATGGGCGATGTTGAAGGCCTTTCCCTCCGCCTCCTTGACCTCCCCCACCAGGAGGGTTCCCTCGATGGTATCCTCGATGTAGGTGAAGCACCGGCTCTGGCCTCCGTCGCCGTAGACGGTCATCGGATTCCCGCTGAGGGCTTGCTGAATGAAGCGTGCCACCACGCTCCCGTAGCCCCTCTCGTCCAGGCGCGGCCCATAGGAATTGAAATAGCGGACGATGGAGACCGGGAGGCCCTTGTTGTAATAGGCAAAGGCGAAGTGCTCGTCGATGGCCTTGGACATGGAGTAGGACCAACGGCTGACATCGGTGGGCCCTAAGATTCGATCTCCATTCTCACGGAAGGGAATGTCCCGGGACTTGCCGTAGATCTCGGAGCTGGAGGCGATGACGATCTTCTTCCAGTATTTGAAGGCGGAGCCGAGGACGATCTCCGTGCCCTTGACATTGGTGTAAATGCCGTGGAGGGGATCCTCGATCACATACTTGACCCCCACCACCGCGGCCAGATGATAGATCAGGTCTACCCGTTCCACGATCCGGTCGATCAGGGCTTCATTCAAGATGCTATCGTTGACGAAGTGAAACCCCTCTCTCCCCAGGAGATGGTGGATGTTCTGGATCCCCCCGGTGGAGAGGTTATCCACCACATAGACCTCGTCGCCGCGGCCAATCAGCCGGTCCACCAGGTGGGATCCGATATACCCGGCTCCACCCGTCACCAGGACCTTCATTGCTCCTCCTATCTTCCCACTCCGAAATAGAGGAAGCCCAACCCTCTCATCGTTTCCGGCATCAGCAGGTTGACCCCATCCACGACGATCGGGTTCCGCAGCAGGCCCTTGAGCCGCCTCATATCGAGGGCCTTGAATTCGTCCCAGCCGGTCAGGATGAGCAGGGCGTCCGCGCCCTCCGCCGCCTTATAGGAGTCCTCGCAGAAGGTGATGTCGGCCAAGAGCTTGGTGGCCTCTTGCATCCCTTTGGGATCATAGGCCCGGACATGGGCTCCCTCCCGCTGCAAGGCCTCGATGATCCGGACTGAGAGGGAGGTCCGGACATCGTCTGTGTCCGCCTTGAAGGTCAGGCCCAGGATGCCGAGGGTCTTGCCATAGAGGACGGAGCCTAGGGCATTTCGGACCTTGGCCACGATGGAGCGAATCTGATGATCGTTCTTTTCCTGGACCCCGTGGAAGAAGTTGCTCTCATAGCCATGGTTCTCGGCCATCTTGATCAGGGCCTTGAGGTCCTTGATGAGGCAGGGGCCGCCGAATCCAATCCCGGCGGACAGATAGCTGTGGCCGATCCTCTGGTCGTAGCCCATCCCCCGGGCCACCTCTACCACATCCGCCCCCACATGTTCGCAGATGTGGGCGATCTCATTGATGAAAGAGACCCGGGTGGCCAGGAAGACATTGGAGGCGTACTTGATCATCTGGGCATTGCGGATGGAGGTCTTGATCAGAGGGGCGCCCAGAGGAGAGAAGAGAGCCGCCACCTTGGCCGCAGCCTCCGGGGAGTCTCCCCCCACCACCACCCGATCGGGATGGAAGAAATCGTAGACCGCCTTGCCCTCGCGCAGGAATTCGGGATTGGAGACCAGATCGTAGTCCCTCCCCTGCTCCTTTCCCTGGGCGGCCAGGACATTGGAGACCATCTCAAAGGTGCCCACCGGGACCGTGCTCTTGATGGCGACGATATGGTAGGTACTCATCACCTTTGCCAAATCCTCGGCCACCATGATGATCTGGGAGAGGTCTGCTTCTCCGTTTTCTTTGGCCGGGGTGCCTACCGCGATGAAGAGGATCTCCGCTCCCTTCACTGCCTCCCGGACGTCGAGGGTGAAATGGAGTCGGCCCGCAGAGAGGCTCTTGCTCACCAGCTCCTCCAGGCCTTCCTCGTAAATGGGCAGCACCCCTTGGGCAATGTTCTCGATGCGCTCCCGATCAATATCCAGCGCCATCACCTGATGGCCCATCTCTGCTAACCCGGTGGCGGTCACCAGACCCACATAGCCGGTGCCTCCGATGACGCAGATGCGGCTCATGCAACCAATCTCCTTTCGCCTGCTTCAAGGCCCGTTTTCATGCTCGGTGCGATGCTGCAACTACTATCTACCACGAAATTGCGGCCATTTCCACCCTATTTCTCACCCCACCCCTTTTTTGCTGGAGCCCCTGCCCGAGATGGGCCTGAAAATCCCCACCCAGAAGCCACATCCCCAGGCCAGGTGCAGGGTGAGAAAGGTGAGCACGATCCCGGGCCAAAGGGAAAGCGACCCCGCCCTCATCGCCTTGGGCAGCGCGAAGGCGGCTGCCAGGATTAGATAGAGGAGGCCGCCCAGGGCCAGCAAGATCCAGGCCGGATGGAAGGAGAGGCCCAGCAGGGCAAGGGCCACGAGGCCGAGGACCAGGGTAGGGGCAGCCAATTGTCGGGGCTGCAGGGATTTGGGATGCCGCCTCAGGGTCTCGACCTTCCAGAGGCCATACTGGAAGTACTGGCGCCAGATGGCGGGAAGGGACTCCCGGCAGTAGTAGAGGGACCGAATCTCAGGGGTGCACAGGATGCGGCCCCCGGCGGAGCGGAGGCGATAGTTCAGCTCATAGTCCTGGTTGCATTGGAGGGTCTCGTCGAAGAGGCCGATCCGGTCGAAGACCTCCCGGCGATAGGCCCCGAGGTAAACGGTGTCGGAGAACTGCTCCTTCTCCGAGTAATGGAACGGGGAATTGCCGATCCCGAAGGGGGAGCTGGTCGCCAGGGCTGCGGCACGGCCGAAGTAAGTCCTCCCCACTGACCGCATCAGCCCCCCCACATTGTCCGCCTCCCCTCTTTGCAGGTGTTCAACGCACCGGCGCACATAATCCGGGGCGATTACCGTGTGCCCGTCCACCCGCACTAAGATGTTGCCATGCGATTGGCGGATGCCGATGTTGAGGGCAGCCGGAACGATCCGCGCCGGGTTGCTGAGGAGGATCAGGCGCGGATCGGATCTGCAATAGCGCGCGGCAACCTCTGCTGTCCCATCCGTGGATTGGCCGTCCACCACGATGATCTCCATCCGGTCCGCAGGATAATCCTGGGCCAGCACTGCGTCGAGGGATTCGGCAATGAAGGCGGCCTCGTTGCGAATGGGCATGATCACCGAGACAAAGGGCAGGAGGGGCTCAGCCATCCTTCGCCTCCCCGGCCGGGTTGGGCGCGCCCTGGCCCAGCAAGTCCTGATAGAGCCCGATCAACTTCTTCCCCTCCCTCTCCCAGGAATAGCGCTCGACCACGGCCTCCCGCCCCCGCCTGCCCATTTCCTGGGCCTCGGTGGGATGATTCAGGATATGGGCCATCGCCTTGGCCATCTGCTCGATGTCCCCGGGCTCGACCAGGAGGCCGCAGCTGGCCTCTTCCACGATGGGCCTCACCAGGGGTAGGTTGTAGGCGATCACCGGGATGGAGGCGGCCATGTATTCGAGGAGTTTGGTGGGCAGGATCTCCAAGTAGTTGGGCGTGGGATAGAGGGTGACCATTCCAGCCCGGGCGCCCTTTAACAGCGGAGGGAGGCGCCGGAAGGGCTGCTCTGGCAACAGGTGAGCCCCCCGGGGGAGCCGATGGGACAGATTTGCCACCGAGGGGTCCGCATCGTCGAGGCGACCCACCAGGACCAGCCCCGCATCCTTCCTCTCCCCGGACAGTCGCTCGAAGGCGGCCAGGCAGTCCAGGGCCCCGCGGTCACGGGATAGGAGGCCGGAATAGACGAAGTAGGGGGCTTCGAGCTTCAGCGGCGCGGATTCCTGCGCCTCGTCGAAGGAGTGGAGGTCAACGAAGTTCCTGACCAGCACAGGTCTCCGGTTAGCCCGCTGGAATCGGCCATAGGTGGGTTCGTTGGCCACCACCACTCCATCGAAGATACGCGCGGCAAGCCATTCCAAGAGGTTCATTCCCTTTGCCACCGCCGGGCGAAACCCGGCCGGGATCCAGAGCCGATTGAGCATCACCTGGGGATAATTCTCGTGGATATCGTAAACCACGGGCCGGTGGGTGAGGAGTTTGAGGAGCAGCCCCACCCCGATCAACTCCGGATCGTGAAAATGGAAGATGTCGGCCCTGCTCTGGAGCGCGGCCCCGAGCGCCCGCCCCCAGTTCACGGGACGGCGCGAGCGCGGGATCTGGGGCAAAGGGATTAGGTCGATTTCCTTCAGATAGCTCACCTCCGGCGGGCAGGGGGCGATGTAGGTGACCTGGTAGCCGGCCTGGAGGAGCGTGGGGATCTGCTTGAAGAAGATGCGGTTGTCGTTATAGATGTGGACCGTGGTCAGCACACAGGCCCTCATGTAATTGAGACCTCCTCCCCGATTTGGCATATGGTGAGGGCTTTACGATTGGAGAGCGAGCGTTCTGGTCCCTTGCCATTTCTCGTTTTCTGGAAGAGGTATATTTCTATCTCCCTGAACTTTCGGTAATCAGACAATGGGAAGGCTTTTCCCAGGGCCTTCGCAGTGAGTCCCTTTTCATCACGCGCGTGAGACAGGATGAGCCAGACCCTTTCATGATCCCTTAGGGTGGGAGCCAATTTCTCTGTCGTCTCTCCTTCATGCTTGGGGGTCCCCTTGGGGAACGACTTCTTGATTAGATCAGCCCTCTTCGAATAGTAATTGAAGGGACTTCGGGAATAGCCGGCATTAAACAAGACCAAATCCCCCGGTTGAGCCCTGGCCTCGACATATTTCGCCGCCTCTCTCCATTGTTCCTTCTGGACCTTCACATAATAGGTCCAAACAGTGCTCAGTGAGAGGAAGATGATGATGCCGGTGATGATCAGCTTCGCCGGGGCATAAGCGAGGTTCTTTATTCCCTTGGCTGCCAGCAGATAAAGGGCCAAGGAAGCCGCTACCGCGTACCTGAACTTATACATGGGGGATGAGACCTGGGAGATCAAGAATGGCAAAACAATGGGAACCAGTAACCATAGGCCCAAAAGACAGATCGGGCGCAGGTCAGTAAGAACAACTCTTTGACCAAGGAATCTGGGCCACTGGGAGAGGTGCGCCCAATCGCTGCCTTCCCTCGTCTTATTCCATGTGATCAAGGAAAGAAATGCCAATCCGATCAATAGAAACATCAACTTCTCACTTCCCGCATATTGCTCAAAAGATTGGCGTATTGTGTCAAAGGATGGCTCCTTTAACCAAAAATGGCCCTGCGACCTTATCATCTGTTTGACATACATCGGGATCCAGGGTGCGAAGAGAAGCGCTACGCAGGATTGCAGGAGGGTCCACCTCTTGATATGAGATTTGAAGTCCTCCCTGGAAAAGAGGAACAGGGTGGCAAAATAGAGATTTTCGGCAATCACGATAAAGAGGCCATAAACATGCGTATATACCAAAAAGGCGGTGAAAAGCACATAGCCAATGGAGGTCCAACGATTTCTCTCCTCCAGAAATCTGCCAAAAAAATAGAAAGAGAGCAAAGTCAGAAGGGCCATCAGGCCATAGGCCCTCACTTCTTGAGAGTACCGGATATGGAAACTGGAGACCGCCATGAGCAGAGAAGCCAACAAGCCCACTTCCTTGTCGAATAATTGCTTGCCCACCTTGTAGACCATCCACATGGCGCCGAAGCCAAACAGGACGGAGAGGAACCTGGTGGCGAATTCCGAGTCCCCAAATAGAGCAACCCAGTAACGCAGTAGAAGAAAATAGAAGGGCGGATGGACGTTGGAGGCACGGTTCTTGACAATTGCAGAGACGCCCTCATGAGCCAATCTGATGGATACCGCTTCATCTAACCATAGGCTCTCTCCAGCCAAATCATATATCCTCAGGAACAGGCCCAAACCCAGTATGGCCAACAATACCCACTGCTCTCTCGTCAGTCTCATGGTCTGTCCTTTTCCGACGTTACCTCTCCCGTCACCTCCCGGAGCACCCCCTCCAGTTCGGCTGCCAGCTTTCTTCGGTCATACCTTTTTGTCACGAA
>JAZDMQ010000053.1:0-15624 GCA_043800755.1 bacterium
ACCCTTATTCTCGACTGCCTTGCCGATGAGCAGATAACAGAGGACTGGCGTGAGGGTGAGGGATAGGACCAGGCCGATCGCCATGGAGACCACCACGGTGAAGGCGAAGGGGCCGAAGAACTTGCCTTCCAAGCCAGTCAGAAAGAGGAGGGGTAGGAAGACCGCAATAATCATGAAGGTTGCATAGATGATGGGACGTCTGACCTCCACCGAGCCCTCGATGGTGGCGGTATAGTGGTCCTCGTGCCGGATGCGCATATGGCGGTAGATATTTTCCGTCACCACGATGGAGTCATCCACCATGATCCCCAGCACGACAGCCAGTCCTCCCAGGGACATGATGTTGATGGTGATGTGAAAGAGCTTCATGAAGATGAAGGTGATGATGATGGCCACCGGAATGGTGAGGGAGGGGATAAGAGTAGGACGAACGCTCCCTAAGAATAGAAGGATGATGAAAACCACCGCGATCGACCCGATGAGGAGGGCCTCCACCAGGTTGCGAATGGCCAGATTGATGAGCTTGGATTGGTCGAAGAAGATCTTGAGGGCGACCCCCTTGGGCAGGAATCCCCGCGTCTCCTCCAGGGCCTTCTTGATGTCCTTGATGACCGGCATGGTATCCAGGCCGAATTGCTTGAAGACGGTGACCGCCACCACCTCTTGCCCATTGACGATCGCGACCCCCCTTCGGATCTGCCCTCCCTCCTGAATGGTGGCCACATCGCGAAGGTAAACCGGGGTGGAGTGGCGGGTGGCGACAACCACCTCATTGAGGTCCGCCAGCTTATTCAGTCTCCCCAGGCCTCGGACCGTGAATTCCAGCGGGCCATCGATGACGATGCCCCCGGAGAAGTTCTCGTTATTTTCGTGGAGGGCCGTCACCACTTCATCTATCGTAACGTCGTGGCCTTTGAGTTTGTTCAAATCCAAGAGGACCTGGTATTGACGGATTTCCCCCCCGAAATTGAGCAGCTTTGAGACTCCCGGGATGGTCTGCAAGCGATAGCGGAGCAGATAATCCGCCAGCTCCCGTTTGTCACGGGGCGAGAGGTCTCCCTCTATATAATACTCCAATACCTCGCTGAGGCGAGACTGAGCGGAGCCGATGACCGGGGGCTCCGTCCCGACGGGGAGGAGAGGGGTCACCGCGGCCAGCCGCTCTGCCAGCCACTGTCGGGCGAGATAGTAATTGGTGCCCCACTTGAATTCAGCTGTTATAGTAGCGATCTCGATTCCCGAATCGGAGCGGACCCGAGTCACATTGGGCATGGCGCGGAGTGCACTTTCTACGGGACGAGCAATGAGGGTCTCCACATCCTGAGACGCCATGCCGTGATTTTCTATGATCACCGTGATGACCGGGGAGCTGAGATCGGGGAGGAGGTCGGTGGAGAGAGAAAGAAAGGCACCTACCCCGACGGCGGTAACCAGACCTACCAGCATGAGCAAAAGTAGCCGATGTTCCAGAGATAAAATGACGATCTTTTTCAGCATAGCCTATCCTTGATCCAAGCTTTCTTTCGGGCCGGCCGGGGCTTTCCGTCCTGTTCGGACTTAAGCTCTCTAATGTTCGTGTCCCTCGTGCTCCGCATGAGTTCCTGAGGTCCCTGCCCCTTTCATGGCCTGGGCCTTCAATTGGAAGGCCCCGTTCGTCACCACCTCTTCCTCTTCCCCCAGGCCGCTGGTGATCTCCATCCTTCCATCCACCTTGGTGCCAACCTCGACCATCCTCTTCTGAAATCCATCGCCCACTTGGACGAAGACCACCTTTTCTCCCTCCTCATCCAGGACCGCCTTCTCCGGGACGCTGATGACCCCCTTGTTGATCCCGGTGACGATCTTGGCCTCTCCAAACATCCCCGGCTTGAGGAGGAGGGACTTGTTCTCGATCTCTGCCCGCAGGCTGATGGTGCGGGTGTGGGGGTCGATGACCGGCGAGATGTAGCTGATCCGGCCCTGAAAGATTTGTTCAGGGTAGGGCAAGACCTTCAGCCTCACTCCTTGCCCCTTCTTCACCTGAGGAAGGAGGTTCTCATAGACCTCGGCGAACATCCATACCCGGGAGAGGTCCATGATAGTGAACAGGTCCGTATTCTCATCAACCAATTCCCCCACATTGATCTTCCTCTCAATCACGGTCCCGGCAAGAGGAGAATAGATATGATAGGCAGAAGAGACCTCATTGGTCAGCTCGTCAGGCTTTACCCCCATGAGGGACAGGGCCTGCTTCGCCCTCTCATAATCTGCCTTGGCATTGGCGTATTCAGTCTCCCGGGCCTGGGTCTCCCGCTGGTAATTGATGTCTTTTACATATTCATATTCCGCCTTTGCCTTTTCATATTCCGCCTCGGCGTTCTCCATGTCCTTCTTGGCGACGATCTTGTTTTCGTAAAGCCGCCTTTGCCTCTCCAGGATCTTCTGCGCCAGCTCCATCCTGGTTTTGGCTTGCAGGATCTCGACCTGAGCCTCTTGCTTCTTCTGCCGCTCCAAATTGGCCAGGGCCAAATCCATCCGGGACTTGGCCTGCAGGAGGTTGGACCTTGCCTCTCCCACCTCGGAGCTGAAGAGGAGGGCCAGGGCCTGTCCTTTCTGGACATGATCTCCCGGATTCACCACCACCTTGACCGCCCGCCCTTTCACCTTGGAGCCCACCTTGGCCGTAGCATTCAGATTGGCGCTGATAGTGGCCGGGGCGGTGATGACTGCGGGCAGATCGCCCACGCTCACCTTCTCGGTTTCCAGCTTGATGAGGGACCTGGTCGCCTCATCGATGTGGATCAGGCCGGCAGGCTCTTGGTGCTGTTGCCCTTCCTCGCCCGGATGCTTCCCCTGTTCCTCGCCCTGGTGTTCGGCGGCACTGTGGGCCGGGGCCTTTTTCTCCTCCTGGGCAGTCCGATTGCAGCCCGGGGAGGCCACAAAGAGGCCAAGGAAGGCCACCACGACAACCGCGCAAACCTTTGATGAAGTTCTCATCTCTCCACTCCCTGTTCTCATTTCCTCGCCTAGGTGAGACGCCCTTTTCCCCTTCTGGCGATGTGGAATCTTCCCTTCCCTCAGGCTAAAGGGATCCGGCCCCGGTGGCCCGCTCCAGGGCGGCCTCCGCAACCTTCTGGTCATAGAGCGCCTGCTGATAATCCAGCGAGGTTTGGCGGGCCGTGCGTTGGGCCTCGATGAGCTCCAAGATGCCAAAGGCACCCTCACGATAGCTGATCTCGGCGATTCTCCTGGTCTCTTCTGCCTGTTTGAGGAGCTGTTGGGAAAAGGCCTGGATCAGATCTTTGGCAATGACATAGTTCTGGTAGGCCTCGGTAACCAGCCGCGTCGTCTCATTCTGCAAGTTGCGCAACTCGGCCTCGGCCCGGGCCTTCTCGGCGGCAGCGGTGGCGATGGCCCCCCGCTGATGGTTCCAGAGCGGGAGAGGCACAGAAAGACCGAGTCCGGCCAATTCCTTGTCGATCTCCCGGTCGTAGAAGCCGGTCACCGTCAAATCCGGGTAGCGCGAGGCCCTTGCCATATCGAGGAGCCGCGATTGCTTTTCGACCAGGTAGTTCTGTTGCTGAATATAGGGATGTCTCTCCAGGGCTTTCTGCATCAGGGATTCGAGGTTCAGCTCCTCGGGCGGGGACTCCAAGGCCCCGGCGATCTCCAGGGGGCTGGAGCCGGGTCGGCCCAACAGGACATTGAGGTTCGCCTTGGCGAGGGAGACCTTGTTCGCCGCCTTCTGCACTTCGTTGGTGGCCCGGGCCATCTCCACCTGGGCCTTGATCAATTCGAATTCCGGGGCTTCCCCCACCTCCACCCTGATCTTGGCAGAAGAGAGGAAGGTTCGGGCGGATTTTTCGTTATCCTGGGCGACCTCCAGGTTCTTCTCCGCCAAGAGGAGGCGATAAAACGCAGTCTTGACCTCGAAGATGAAAGTGAGTTTCAGGCCTTCCCTCTCGAAGGATGTGGCTTTGAGGTCCATCTCAGCGGCCTGGCGGCGATATTTCCGCTTGGCAGGCACCTCGAGCAGTTGGCTCAGCTCCACGGATCCCTCATAATCCCCCGGGTTGAAGCGGGTGATCCGGCCGAGCCTCCCCCCGATCTCGGGATTAGGAAAGGCCCGGGCCGAGGAGAGCACTCCCTCTCCTGCCTTGACCTTGGCCTCCCAGGCGGCGATCAGGGGGTTATCGGCCAGCCCGATCCGCAGGGCATCGGACAGGGTCAGGGGCTCCGCGGCGACTGTCCCCGCCGTCCACAAGAGGAAGAGGAGGGAAAAGAAGAGGACTTTCCCAGCCCCAGTCTTTACTTCAGGTCGCTTCATGAGCAATTTCCTTTCTCGGGCGCGTCAGACCAGGAACGAGATAATCCTTTCCAACTGGCAGTGGAGGAACAGGGGATCAACCCAGAGATCAATTAAGGACAAGAGCAGAAAAAAGACCATCCCGAAGGCGACCAGATGGCCCAGGGGACCGAAGCGGGAGCACGGTGGATCGGGCCGGGCCAGACCCTGGTCGCAGAGGCGGAGGATGTTCTTGATTCTTCTCTCCACCAAGGCAGAGGGGGCGGGGGAAAAGAAGGCGGATTGGAGCAGGGGTTGCATCCGCGAGCCCCCAGTGTTCATCATCGCCTTTTCCATCTGGAGCAAGGCCTCCGCGAGGTCCAAGGGCCTCCCGGTGCGATAGACCGCGATTTCATCGCAGAGCAACTCCGCCTCCTGCCTCCACCATCGGAAGAGGAGGTGTCCGGTAGGGGAGAAGAGAAGGAGGTTCTTGCAGAAGGAGAGGAGGAACTGGGAGAGGTTGTCCAGGCGCAGGCGATGGGCAACCTCGTGTTGCAGGAGGGCCCGGACCTGCCCGGGAGACAGGGCCTGCAACAGCCCGGTCGAGAGGATGATGTGCGGACGCCAGATCCCCGAGAGGAAGGAGATGGGCAGCTCGGCCTGGATCAGGTGCAATCCCGGGCCCCCCGCCTCCCTGAACTCTTGAAGCAAAGATCGGGTCTCGGGATGAAGGCCTTTCCCCCCTAATTCGATCACCCGGTGCCGCATCAGCCATCCCAGGCGCCCTCGCATCCTCCAGCAGGCATAGAGGCCTCGGAAGGCGGAGAAGAGAATGAGGACGACCGAGCAGATCAGGAGGCTACGAAAGATGAGGCTGGAGGGCAGGCTGACCGGGGAGTGAAAGAAACAGAGGTGATGGTAAGGATGGCTGATGCGGAGCTGAAAATGGAAGACATGGTCCTCCGGGATCAGGAAGGGAGGCACCAGGGAGGCAATCAGGGTGATATAGGCGAGCAGGGGAGGGAGGCCCAACGCATAAAGGAGCAGGTTGCTCTGGGATCGGGATGACTTAGGGGGCCGAAGACGGCGGAGGAGGAGGAAGACCCCGAAGAAGAGGAGGGAGAGGAAGAGATTCAGAAGCAGGAAGTTGACCAAAAAGGAAGAGGCGACCAGTCCTTTATTCATTTCCCGCCCTCCGTTGCCGGATCATCTCCTCCAGGCGATCGAGGCACGCAGGATCTCTCTCCGCGAGCAGGTCCAAGAAGGCAGACATGAGGGACTCTGAGGTGGCGCCGGCCAGACCACGGAGGACCTCTTCGGTCAGGATCTCCTCAAACTCCTGACGGCTGAAACGGGGGGCATAGAGGAAGGCCTTGCCGGACTTGACTCGCTGGAGCAGCCCCTTCTGGTAGAGCCGGTCCATGGTGGTCATGATGGTGGTATAGGCGAGGGTGCGTTCCCGGGAGAGATCCTCCCAGGTCTCCTTCACCGAGGATTCCGGCGCCTTCCAGAGGCGATCCATCACCTTGGATTCCAGCTCTCCCAAGGCCCTCTTGATGCCTTTGCGATGTGGGTGAAAGGCGCGAATCTGCAGGGATGATTTCACCATGGCCAGCCTCCGGGGCCCCTTTTAACACCTCCACATACTATTGTCAATAGTATTTTACCGAGGGGTCGATCACATCTCGCGCAGGGCAGCCATCATGTCACGGATGGCCCCCACCTTGATGCCTCGAAGGCGAAAGGGGCTGAGCAGGCCTTTCAGCACCCGAGAGGGACGCAGGTAGAAGGCGCGGTAGGCCAGGCGGAGGAGCTCCGAGAGCCGTTCCGGGGAGAGATGGTCCAGGCGAATGGTGGGGTGCATGCAGTCGTATCTGGACCAATCCGGCTCGAAGATTCGGCCTCGCAGGCGTTCGAATAGGTCGGTCCCGGGATAGGGGGTGAGGAGAGAGAACTGGGCGGATGCGACGCGAAGCTGAATCGCCTGGGAGATGGTCGCCCGGGCCATCTCCTCCGTCTCGCCCACCTCGCCCAGGACATAGCTTCCCGTGGTATCAATGCCGTACCTCCTCAGCAGCCTCACCGCAGACTCCGCCATCCCGGGATGCGCCCTCTTGCCGTAAGCATCCAGGACCCCATGGCTGGCACTCTCGATGCCCATAAAGACATAGCGGGCCCCAGCGGCAGCCATGGCCTCCACCATGGCGTCATTCTTGATGAGGGTGTCCGGGCGGGAAAAACACCACCATTTCAGGTCCCACCCCTGATGGAGGATCTGTTCGCAGATTTGAAGGACCCGGTCCGGGTCCAGGGTGAAATTATCGTCCAAGAAGGCGAGGGCCGAGAAGCCATAGCGTCCGATGATCTCCTCGATCTCTTCCAGGATGGAGGAGATGGAGCGGGTGCGCCACCTGGTCCCGGAGAATCGAGAAGAGGCACAGAAAGTGCAATTGAAGGGACAGCCGCGGCTGGTAATGATGGAGGTGATAGGGCGACCCGCCAACTCCAGGCGACGGTAGAGATTAATCGGCAAGAGGTCGCGGGCAGGGAAGGCCAGGGCATCGAGGTCGGCAGGGAGTTCCGCATCCGGGGTCCGTCTGATGAGGTCCTGCTCCAGATAGGAGAGTCCGGGAAGCGAAGAGAGGTCCTCCCCCCCCTGCCAGGAGTTGACCAGGGCGGGGAAGATGGTCTCTCCCTCACCGCGCACCACAAAATCCACCCACCCCGTCCGCAGGGCCTCCTCATCCTGGAAGCTCACATGGGGCCCGCCCAGGACCACCGCCGTCCCGGCCTCCTTGGCCCGCTTCGCCCAGGCCAGGGCCAGGGGATAGCGGGGCGTATCGGCGGTGATGCCCACCAGGTCGTAACCGGACAGGTCCGAGGGGGGCTCTTCCACATTGAGGTCCTTGATGGAGACGGAGTGGCCCTGCCTTCTCAAGGAGGAGGCGAGGTAGGCCAGGCCCAGGGGGGGCAGGATGAAGCCCAGCTTGTGGTAGAGGCCGCTGAAAGGGGGATTGAGCAGCAGGAGTCTCACGGCTCATCCCTCCGGGAGATGCCCCCTCGGGTTGGGCGGACCGCAAAAAGGGTCGAATCCTGGTACCAGCGGCCGCTTCCCTTCTCGATGATTCGGACCTCCAAGAGGTGGAGGCCCTTCTGGAGTGGGGCCGGGGGCGCATAAGAGATCTTGAAGGCGGTCGCATCGTAGGAGGAGGCAACCTCTCTCCGGTCTAAAAGGAGGAGGGGCGAGCTGCCGAAGCAATCCAGCCGGGGGAGGCCGACCACGATCTCCTGCGGCGACCTGCTCAGGACGGCCCCTTCGGCAAAGGGAAACTGGGCCTCCAGGGGCAGGGCCTCGAGCTTGCGGCGAAAGCCCTCCAGGCCATCATCGCGATAGATAAACTGCCTTTTCAGGCGGAACAGATGCGTCTTCGGGGTATTAGTTCCGGGGCAGGCGGTGAGGATCAGTTCGAAATGGGCCTCCTTGGCGATTTCCTCCACCTCCTGATCGTAAGCCCCATAGGGGTAGGCGAAAAAGGGACAGGGGCGGCGAAGGCGGGCTTCAAGCAGGGATCTGGATTGGGTCAATTCCCGCCTCACCCGGGCCCGGTATCTGCCCTGGGTTTCGTCCGCCTTCCTCTTGACGAGATTGGCGTGGGAGTGGCCGTGAGGCATGATTTCCATGCCTGCCCGCGCCATCTCCCGGAGCTGGGTGGAGGTGAGATAATGGCTCGGTTGACCGGGATATTGGGTGGAGATGAAAAAGGTCCCCGTGAATCCATGGGCCAGCAGGAGGGGGAAGACTTCAGTGTAGGCAGAAGAATAGCCATCATCGAAGGTCAAGATGACCGGACGGGGGGGCAAGGAGGCAGCCCCCTTCCGGGCTTGAATCCACCGAGAAAGTGGGATGGTGGCATATCCCTTCTCCTTCAGGTAATCCATCTGCGCGCGAAAATCGGCCCCCGAGACCCCATACTCGGTGAGCGGCTGGGCAGAGATCTGGTGATAGCAAAGGATGGGCAGGCAGGCCAGGGTCAGATCGGCCGCATCGGCCGAGGACAGGGGGAAGATCAGCCCCCAGAATACGATCCAGAGCCCTCTTTTCCCCCAGCTCATCTCTCTGGACGAGGAGGGGCAGACTTCAGTGGCTCGTTCACCACCGTCCCCGGGGGTGGCTTGAATTGGTAGATAGAGTCTTGAATTGGCGCATTGAGCTTGACGCCCCGGAGCTTGACGCTGGAATAATCGCCGTTGGGCTCCCAGAGGTCGAGGCGAGAGAGGAACCAGGTTTGTGAGTCCACCCAGGCCTTGATCTTGGCAATCCGTTTGCTCATTCGGGCATTCTTGGGGAGCAGCTCCAGCACAAAGCTACCCTTCTCCTCCGGGTTATCCAGGAGCCGGATGCGATAGTTCTCCTTGATCACTGCCCCCTCTTCATTCATTCCCACATACCGCATCACCATCTTTTGCTTTCCCGAGATGTCCACCTTGTCCACCTGGCGCAGGGAGGGGTAGTGCATCCAGAGGGTATTGCCGTTGACGATGAGGGTGCTGGCGATGGGCTCCTTCACCCCCCAATAGATCTTGTCTGGCTTGGTGATGTAAAGGACCCCCTCGGCCCGCACCGGAGAGGCCAGGAGCGACATCTCCTTCTCCAAAATGAATTCCGCACTCACCGTCTTTGCCGCCTTCTGCACCTTGGCCACCTGGGACAGAATGAGGTCAATCGTCTGCTGCGGTGAGAGCCTGGGCAGATCCGGCTTGAATTCCTCGGCGCGGGCCTCTGCAAAACAGGCCAGGGAGATGAACAGGGTCAAGGTGAGAAGGCTGGTCCTCCTCCGGGACTTTTGATGGTTACGCTTCAAGTTCCTCCTCCTTAATTCCAATTCCCTCAGCGAGAGAGGGTTGTTCCGAGATGGCCCCCTGGGGATGGCGCCTCATCCTGCGATGTTGAAAAACCCCCCGCATATATCCTAAGTTCACGGCGAAATAGAAGATGAGGTGCCTCCAATTGGGAGGCATTCGCCTTCCGATGGAGGTCACAGAATAGGTCTTTTCGTAAGCCCGGAAGGTCCCCTCATCCAACTCCTCCGGGCTCATGCGCTTGGGTCGAAAGACCACATGCTCCCGGTCGTACCACTCCCATTGTCGGTGCAGGATCCGACCTTCCGACTCCAACTGTTGAAAGAGCCGGGTCCCGGGAAAGGGGGTCAGGCGACAGAAGTTGGCCGCATCCAGGCTCGTCTCCGCCACAAATTCTGCGGTCCTTGAAAAGACCGAGGCGTCGTCCTGATCGAAACCGAAGACGAAGGAGCCCTGGATGCCGATTCCCCGCGACCGGATCCGGCGAATGCAGGTCCGGTAATCTTCCACCCGGTTGGCGCTCTTTCCCATCGCCTGGAGGGTCTCCGGGGACAAAGACTCAAAACCGATGAGCAGTCCGATACACCCGGCCTCCGCCGCCAGATCCAATAGACTCTCATCCCGGGCAATGGTAATCGAGGTCTGGCTCACCCATTTGCGGCGCAAAGGGATTAGGGCCTTCATCAGCTCCCGGCCATAGGCGTGGTGGCCGATGAGGTTGTCATCCACAAAGAGAAAGAACCTCCCGGGCAGGCAGGAGATGTCCCGTATTACCTCGGGGATAGGGCGCAGGCGAAAGGTCTTGCCCGAGAAGGCAGTCACCGAGCAAAAGGAGCAATCGAAGGGACAACCCCGAGTGGCCTGGACCACATTGGGGATGAGGTAGCGCCGGCGGTCCAGGAGATCATAGCGCAGGGTCGGGGAGCCTTGAAGAGAGGGGAGAACAGATGCCCGATAAAGAGGCTTCAGCCGCCTGTTGCGGGCATCTTCGATCATTTGAGGCCAGAGTTCCTCCGCCTCTCCCACGGCCACCGCATCGGCATGTGCCAGGGCCTCTTGGGGCAGGAGGGAGGGATGAATGCCGCCCATGATCACCTGTGTGCGCCTGGCCCGGTAGGTTTGGGCGATCTCATAGGCGCGAGGGGCGGTGGCCGTCATGACCGAGAGGGCAACCAGGTCGACCTCTTCCCCGAAATCGATCCCTTGGACTACTTCGTCGCAGAGGCTGACCCGGACATCGGGGGGGGTCAGGGCGGCCAGCAGGGGGAGCGCCAGGGGGGGAAAGACGAAGGCGGCCTTCTTCCCCTTCCAGATGTGATCGGGCCGGCAAGGGGCGATGATCTTGACCTTCAACGAAGCCTCTTTTTCATTTGCCGGATGGCCTCCGCCGGGTTGGTGGAGCCAAAGACGGCAGATCCCGCCACCAGGATCGTAGCCCCCGCTTCCGCAACTTCGCGACAGTTCTCCACCTTGATCCCCCCATCGACTTCCAGCTCGAAGGAGAGGGCATTGCGCCGGGCCATCTGGGCCAGGTCCTGAATCTTCGTCAAGGTGGAGGCGATGAAGGCCTGGCCTCCCCAACCGGGGTTGACTGACATCAAGAGGATGAGGTCCACCTCGGCCTTCACCCATTCCACGGCGGACAAGGGGGTGGAGGGATTCAGGGAAACCCCAGCCAGCTTCCCCAGCTCCTTGATCCGCTGCACGGTGCGGTGCAAGTGGGGGCAGGCCTCCACATGAACGGTGAGGTAGTCGGCCCCCGCCTCGGCGAAGGCGACCAGGTGGCGATCCGGGTCCGAGATCATGAGATGGACATCGAGGGGAAGGGCTGTCCTCTTACGCAGGGCCGCCACCAGGGGAGGGCCGAAGGTGAAGTTGGGAACGAAATGTCCGTCCATCACATCCAGATGGAGCACATCCGCCTCCTGTTCCACCTTAGCCACCTCCTCCGCCAGGATGGCAAAATCGGCAGAGAGGATGGAGGGTGCTATCTTGACCATGTTTCAAATCCTCCCCGAAGGCTCCCCTCGGCTGATTGAGGGGGGCTTCGGTATTACCGCCTGCTTCCTTTCCCCACCACTAACAAGATCTTTGCACCGTTGGGGAGGGGAGAGCCGGGGAGAGGTTCTTGGGCCACGATCCGGGCGGGCTCCTTTTTCGATGGGGCCCCGAAATCGGACTGGACCTTGAATCCCATGGTAGTCAATGTCCTGGAGGTGGCCGGCCCGTCTCGGCCGGTCAAATCCGGCATAAGGTAGACCGCCTCCTCCGGACCCAGGCTGACCAGCAGATTCACCACATCACCGATGTGGAGCCTGGTTCCGGCAGGGGGGGATTGGGAGACGATGCCGCCCCGGGGGACCAGGTCAGAGTGAACCTGGCAGAGTTCCCCCAGGGCCAGCCCCTTAGCCCCCATGGCCCTGCGCGCGGCATCCTTGCGCAGGTAAGTGAAGTCGGGCAGGAAGAGTTCGCTCGATCCCCGGCTCAGGGTCAAGCTGACTGACCTCTGTGGCTTGATGCGAGACCCAGGGGCCGGATCCTGGACGATGACCGAGCCTTTGGGCAGGCTCGGATGATAACGCTCTCCCACGATTCTCCCCCGGAGGCCTTGCTCTTTCAGCCTCTCCATGGCTAAAGGCGCGGGTGCCCCGACGACATGGGGGACGACCACTCGACCCTTTTCAAAGGCCAATTCCATGGTGATGAGGGTCGTGCCGGCCAGGAGGGCCAGCAGGCCGGCAAAGATCAAAAGCCCCTTTTTCCTGGTTGCTAATCCGGGCAGCATCTTAACCTGGCGGCGAAGAAGGCATCGGTCCCGTGACGATGCGGAAAAGTGCGCAGGTAACCCTGAGCGGTGATCGCCCCCCCTACGGGTTTGGGGAGGTGGGAAGAGAGGTCTTCCACGGAAAAAGAGGGATGGGAAGAGAGAAACTCCTCCACGACCTCTTCGTCTTCCTGGGGCTGTGGGGAACAGGTGGCATAGACTAGTACCCCCCCCGGGCGAAGATAAGCAGCTACCCCGTGCAGGAGGGAGGCCTGAAGCTCTCGCATCTGAGGGAGCGAGGCCAAGGGTCTCCTCCATTTGATCTCTGGATGATGGCGCAAGGTCCCCAGACCCGAACAGGGCGCATCCAGGAGGATCTTGTCAAATCTCCTTCCCCCGCTTGTCTCGGCCTGCCGCACATCCCCCCAGACCGGCTCCACGATATGGATCCCCAAGCGCCGGCAATTCTCTTTCAGGGTGGAGAGGGCCTTTTCATTCAGGTCCACCGCAGCGATTGCCCCCCGGTTTTCCATGAGCTGACCCAAGAGGGCCGCCTTCCCCCCTTTACCCGCACAGGCATCCAGGATCTGCTCCCCTGGCTGAGGATTGAGCAGATAAGGGATCAGGGCGGAGGCCTCATCCATCACCTGGAACCAGCCGGCGAGGTAGGAGCGGGCGCCCCGGATCCCCCAGAGGCCTCGCACTCGAAAGAAGTCGGGGACTAACGATCCCTCCTCCATCACCTTTACCTGTGCAGATAGGGCCTGCCTGAGGGAAGGCGCATCCGTCTTCAGGGTGTTGACCTGGAGTCCCAGATAAGGGGTCTGGTTGTTGGCCTCCATCAGGGCGGCCGCCTCGGCCTCCCCCAGATGCCCGATCCAGTCCCTTACCAGATCTGGGGGATGCGAGTAATGGGCAGCCCATTCGGCAAGGTCCGAGGATGGCCCTGGGGGCATCCTTTGGGGAGGTTCCTGGGCGATCTTTCGCAGGATGGCGTTCACAAAATTCCCCTGCCTTTGGGAAAGGGAGGAGGTCGCCATCTTCACTGCCTCATCGACGACCGCGAAGGCGGGAATCCGATCGAGAAACCGGAGCTGATAGACCGCCATGCGCAGGATCTGCCTGAGCAGGGGATCCATCTCCGCCAAAGGATATCGCAGGAGGGGGGAAAGGAGAGCATCCAGCCTTCCCTGCCATCGCAGCACCCCATAAACTATCTCGGTGGCCAGGCCTTTGTCAAGGGGATCAAGACGAGACCGCTCCAGTTCGCGGTCGAGGAGCGGGGCGGCAAAGAGGCCCTCTTTCTCCACCCGGAGAAGGATGTGGAGGGCGAGGTTGCGGCTCACCCTTGTTCTTCCTTCCCGGTGAGCATCTGAATCGCCTCCTTGACCTGGGAGAGATCGATGCGGGTGTTCAGGCAGTAGCCATAGGGCCTTTGATTAAGGATCCCGATCACGGGGAGGGGGAGGCTGTCCCGGATGCCAGAGGAGAGGTCTCTTTCACAGGCCACGGCGATCACCGCCTCTGGCTTATATTCCAATAGGAAACGGCGGGCGGACATGCCTCCGGAGGCAATCCGGAGATGAGCCCCGTAGGCTTCGGCGATGGCCAATAGGTCGCGGACATTGCAGCGGCCGCAGGAGCGGCAGTTCTTGACCTCGTGGGTGATGCGAACCGGGCACGCAGAATCCTGCAGGCAGTGAGGCATGAGCAGGAGGAGGTTTTTCAGGGCATAGCGAGATCTCCTGGCCTTTACCAGGCCATTATTGACTTCGATGAAGGACCGCTCGATCCGATCTCGAGAGATGCCGACCAGGCGCCCGAGCAGCAGGGTCAGGGGATGAAAGAGGCAAAGGAGCACGGGGTAGATCCTTTCCCCCCAGAAGACCCCCTTGCCCCGGACCAAGGCGGAGAGGAGGAGAAGGATCGCCAGTGCCGGGAAGGCCAGGAAGAGGAGGAGGACGACTCCGAACAGGAGCGGGAAAAGGGGATGCATCTCGCTGAGGCCCTTATCGGAGAGCCGCCAGAAGAGGAGAGCGAGAAGGCACAAGAGAAAGTAGGAGGAGAGGGCGAGCCCCAAGAAGGTGCCCTTCTTATCGGTCATGGGACGGTCCCCCAAAGGCATCTCCGAGGGCGAGCCTTTGTCCTCGGGCGAACTCGTTCGCCTCCATCGGCCGCCGGCCTTCCAACTGCAGGCCTAAGAGCAGCAGCGATCCCGAGCCGGTGGCCACCCGGATCGCGTCCGTTTCCAGGGCCAAAATGGCCCCGGGAGGGGAGCTGGATCCCCCATCCCCCTGGACCCCCGCCCTCAGGATCTTGACGCGCATCCCCTTCCAGAGGGTATAGGCCCCAGGAAGGGGGGAAAGGGCCCGGATGAGGTGATGTAGCGCCTGGGCGCGCCACTGCCAATGGATCAGGCTCTCCTCCTTCTTCAGAGGAGGGGCGTAGGTGGCCTCCTCATCTCGCTGGGCCACCGGACGGAGTTGGCCCTGGCATGACTGCTCGAGCGCCCGGGAGAGGGTTTGGGCAGCCAACAAGGCCAGGCGATCATGCAGCGTGCCCCCGGAATCGGAGGGCAGGATGGGATGGGGGACCTGAAGCAGGATGGGTCCGGTGTCCATTCCCTCATCCATTTGCATGATGGTGATGCCGGTCAGCCCTTCTGCGGCCATGATGGCCCTCTGGATGGGAGCGGCGCCCCGGTATCGGGGGAGAAGGGAGGCATGGACATTGATGCACCCGAGCGGCGGAAGACGGAGCAGTTCTGGGGGCAGGATCTTTCCATAGGCGACGACCACCGCCAGATCGGGATTGAGGCTGCGAAGGGAGGAGAGAAGCGCTGGATCCTTCAGGCGGTCAGGCTGCAGGACAGCAAGTCCCTCCCTCTCCGCCCACCTCTTCACCGGGGAGGGCATCATCTTCTTTCCCCTGCCGGAGGGGCGGTCCGGTTGAGTGATGACCCCCACGATCTCGAATCCCTCTCCCCTCAGCCGGCAGAGGCAGGGGAGGGCGAACTCAGGGGTGCCCATAAAGAGGATCTTCATGGATCTCCTTCCTTATTAGAAGAGGCATCAGGGGGAGCAAGGAGCTCGGAGACGATCTGCGCCATTCCGGACAGGTGGCTGCCCTGCCAGTAGATTCGCCCACAACCAGGGCATCGGAGATAGGATGGGTAGTTCAAGAGGACGAAATCAGGCACCTTCCCCTCCACCTGTTCCTTTCCCAATGCGACCAATCTCCGATTGCACAACAGGCAACGCCGAAAGCGCCCCTGTCCGGGCCGGAGGGAAAAAGCCTTGAGGACCTGGGCTATCTGGGCCCTCCAGTGGTCGCTCTCGATGAGGAGCACCTTCACCGGTTGGCCCTCCTGCGTCAGGCGACGATTGCGGGTGAGGATGACTCTCCCCTCCTCCCGGGCCTGTTTGATGAGGGAGGCCGTCTTGGGCGTTCGGAGATCACTTACATCATAGCCCAAAATTCGCAGCCACTTGGCCAGCCGGCCCAGCATTACATCGGCCACAAATCTCATAGGGAAAATCTAACACAAGCCCTGCATTTTTTTAAGGAAAAACTTTCTTCGGGGATTGACAAACCCCGGGGAAATCCATTATATAAAAAATGTCCTCGTTAGGTGAGGCTACCCCACGAATGCAGGCCACTGCCCGGAAACGTCCAGAGACGCCAATGGGTAGAGCAGGCATCATCGGAATAAGGTTTTGCCTAAGGTGGCTCGGGA
>JAZDMQ010000084.1:0-12338 GCA_043800755.1 bacterium
AAGAAGTCTCTCTCCCTCTGTTTGACCATCTTGACGCAGAGCCTCAATGCCTTCTCTTGATCTGGCTCGTCAATGATCTCAAAGGCCCGAGAGTCCACATGGTGTTCCTCGGATACCCTCTCTATCTTATTCTTGTTGCCCACCAGCGTGGCCTTTACGATCCCTTCCTTAACGCCCCTGCCAACTGCCTCTATGGTATGAGGGTCCTCGCCGCAGGCAACGGATAAGGTCATGGTCTTGCCCTGTTTGGCCTTTTCTACGATCTGGCTCAACCTCTCAATCATGTCGCGCCTCCTGGTTCGCACTCTAAGTGATAAGGGAGTCCGGCGGTGAAGCTCCCCGCCCAGGGCGGGGCTTCCCGGAAATGAAGTACCTATCAATTTCCATTGTGCCCCTTGGCCCCGCTGACAGGGTGGGGCTTGCGGGTCACGGTCCGGTCAAATCACACATCTGCCGTTGGACAAGTAAACACTCATCTGGGCAATGGAAAACGGGAAAGCGTCTCTTTTGACGAAGGCTTTTTGGGTTATCGGCGGAGGGAGCTGCGGGACCTTCCCGATTAAAGGCCACTGAAATCCACGGGTCAAGGACAACTGAGGAGCCGGCCTGGAAACATGGTAGGCCATCCCCCTCTTTTTCCCACTGAGTTGATCCCTCTGACCTTTTCGGGAAACGAGGATAGGGCTTTTCGGCAACAACCTCCGGTATGCTAACCGGGTGGATACCCTAGCACAAATTGCGCCCCCTGAAAAGTCTTTTTGCAGAGGCCCCTGCTTCCTGGCCCTGGGCGAGTGGAAGGCCTATCCGATCCTCTCCTTCCGCGATCAGGCCAGGGTCTTGCGGAACTTCCTCGAGGCCAGCCACAAAGTGAATAGGCCCATTACCGCCAGAGCCGCCATCTGCGGCCACAGGATCTTTAAAGGCAACCCCTTGAGGAAGATGCCCCGGATAATCACCAGGAAATAGCGCATGGGATTCAGGAAGGTGAGCCACTGCACTACCTTCGGCATGTTGGCAATGGGAAACATCAATCCCGAAAGGAGGATCGCCGGCATGAAGAAGAAGAAAGTGGTCATCATCGCTTGTTGCTGGGTTCGGCTGACGGTAGAAATCAGGAGGCCGATCCCCAGCGTGGTCATCAGGTAGAGGGCGGTGCCGAAAAGAAGGAGGGGTAAGCTGCCCCGGATTGGAACTGCAAACCAAAACACCCCCACGACCGTCACCACCATCACATCGGCGAAACCGATGAGGGCAAAGGGAACCGTCTTCCCTAAGATGAACTCCAAGGGGGTAATGGGGGTGACGATGATCTGTTCCATGGTGTCGATCTCTTTTTCTCGCACAATGGCCATGGAGGTGAGCATCAAGGTGATGAGGGCCACGATGATGGCGATCACTCCAGGCACATAGAAATTGCGACTCTCCAGATTCTCATTTCACCAGGCCCGGGTTTGCACCTCCACCCGCCCAGGTTGCCGGGCTGCCCCCTTTAGCCTGGCGAATTGGCTCCCCAGGATCTGTTGCGAGAACTCCTCCACGATCTTAACACTGTATTGGAGGGTAATGCCCGCCGTATTGGAGTCGGTCCCGTCCAGGATGAGCTGGAGTTGGGCTGTCTTCCCGGCCTGGAGGCCATTGCCAAAGCCCTTATTCATCATGAGAACGGCCTGGGCCTGGCCACGATCAATTAGCTCTTTCGCCCGGTTTTCATCGTCGATGTATTCTACGATTTCAAAATATCCTGACTCCACAAAACGGGATGCCAGTTCCCGACTCATTACACTGTTGTCTCGATCGCATAGGGCAGTGGCGATATTCCTGACATCCGTAGTCACCGCATAGCTGAACACCAGCAATTGGATGACCGGGGCGATGAAAATGACACCCTTCATTCTCGGGTCGCGAAAAGCCTGGATGAACTCTTTGATGAGCATGTGCTTGATCCGTCCGAACAAGGTTACACCAGCTTCTTCTTAAACTTCGCGTTGGCCAGGACCAAGACCACCACTCCGAAGACCGTCAAGAGGGCAACCTCCAGGGCAAGGAGCTCCAGCCCCAGCCCTTTCAAGTAGATGCCCCTAAGGAGTTTCACAAGTACCTGGCTGGGATCAGGTAGGTGATCAACTGGAGGGGCTTGGGCATGTTCGTGATGGCAAACATCAGTCCCGACAGCAGCAGCGCCGGCAGGTAGGTCACGATCATCGCCACCTGACTGGAGAGCAGTTGGCTTTTAGTCACGATGCTGATCAGGATGCCGAGGGACAGAACCCCCGTCAAGAAGATGGCGGCCGTGGAAAAGACCAGAGCCGCATTTCCTCGAAGCGGGACCTGAAACAGGAATTTGCCCATCAGGACGGCCAGAAGCACATCGAACATGCCAATGGAGAAGTAGGGCAATAGCTTACCGAGTATGAGCTCCGGGCCTCTCACTGGGGTGGAAATGAGCTGCTCCATGGTCCCGCTTTCCCACTCACGGGCCACGGTCAGCGAGGTCAGGAGGGCGGCGATCACATTCATGATGACGGCGATGAGCCCGGGGATAATGAAGTTCTTCGACTGCATCTCGACATTGAACCAAGCCCGGGCTCGCAGATCCAGGGGTTTCCTCATCGGTTGGCCGCCCAGGCGTTGGATTTTCTGGAGGGCGACCTCTTGAGAATAGGTCTGGGTCAACAACTCGGCGTAGCCTATGGCGATGGTCGCGGTGTTGGAATCGCTCCCGTCCACAATCAACTGCACCGGCGCCGAACTTGCAGACTCGATGCGCCTGGAGAAATCTCGCGGGATCACGAGGGCTACCAGGGCCTGGCCGGAATCAATGGCCCGCTCTATCTCGCCATAATTGCGGGCCTGAAGTCGAAGAGAGAAGTAACGAGACCCGTCGAAGCGGCTGACAAGCTCCCTGCTCGCCTGGGACTCGCTCTGGTCCCAGACCACCAGGGGGACATTGTCCACGTCCAAGGTCAACGCGTAGCCGAAGAGCAGGAGTTGCAGCAGGGGGATGGCGACGGCCATGGCCAAGCTTCGGGGGTCACGAAAGATATGGATAAATTCCTTGCGGGCAACCGCCCAGAGGCGAAGAGGCCTCATCCCTTCACTTCCTGCTGGGGCGCCTCGGCGCGATCGCGGGCCTCGATCAGGGAGACGAAGACATCCTCCAGCGAAGGGATAATCTTCTCGATCCGCACGAGATGATCTCCTCTCTCGCGGAGGAGCCTGCCAATTGGCTGAGCGGCAGCTTGCCCGTCCTCAACGACGATATGCAGTCCCCTGCCGAAGAGGGCCACCTCCTTGACGCCGGGCACCCTCTCGATCTCCTCCATTGCGTCTTGAGGCCTCTCGCACAAGACCTCCAAGACCTCCTCCTGCATCAGTTTGGTCTTCAGGGCTTCGGGGCTACCGCTGGCGATCAATTCGCCCCGGTAGATCAGGCCCAGCCGGTCGCAATATTCAGCCTCGTCCATATAGTGGGTGGTGACAAAGGCCGTCACCCCCTTGGCGGACAGCTGGTAGATCAGGTCCCAGAACTGACGGCGACTGATCGGATCCACTCCTGAGGTGGGTTCATCGAGGAAAAGGATGGGCGGCTCGTGGAGGATCGCACACCCCAGCGACAGGCGCTGCTTCCAGCCACCGGAGAGAATGGCCGTCCGGGAGTGCCGGTGCCCCTGCAGCCCTGCCATCTCAATCACCCACTCCCTCCGTTCGTCCTTCTTCTCCGGGGCGATCCCATAGATGCCGCTGTAGAAATCAATGTTCTCCTCAACGGTCAGATCGTCGTAGAGCGAGAACCTCTGGCTCATGTAGCCAATATGGCTCTTGATTTTCTCCGCCTGGGTAGAGAGGTCGAATCCCGCTACCTCCCCTGTGCCCCCACTGGACGCGAGGATCCCGCAGAGCATGCGGATAGTCGTGGATTTTCCTGCTCCATTGGGACCGAGGAAGCCGAAGATCTCACCCTTGGCGACCTCAAAGCTGATGCGATTCACGGCGGTGAAGCTGCCAAAGCGTTTTTCCAGATCCTTTACCACCACGGCCTTTTCATGCCCCCGCTCATCCATCCCCTTGCCTTCCCCTCCGCCCCCCGCCCTCCCCGGCCAGGACCGAGACGAAGACATCCTCAAGCGCCGGTTCAATGGATCGAAGGGCACTGATCTTGAGGCCCGCCCCCCGGAGGATCTCTTCCGCCTCGGCAGCGGCCCTTTGGGGCGCCTGCGTCACCACATGGACACGGTCACCGAAGAGCCCTACCGAGTCCGTTTTAAGCCCCTGGCGCAGCAGGTTCATCGCCCTGCGCGGCTCGGACGAGCGAATCTCCAGGATTGTCCCCTGCATCAGCCTCTTCACCTCCTCCGGCGCACCGGTGGCCAGGAGCCTACCCTGATGCATGAGTACCACCCGGCTACAACGCTCCGCCTCATCAAGGTAGCGGTGGAGATCAAGATCGTGACCCCCTCACGGAGCAGCTGATAAAGGATGCGCCAGAAGTCGCGGCGGGAGACCGGATCGACCCCGTTGGTCGGCTCATCCAGGAAGAGCACCTTCGGCGTATGGATCAGGGCGGGGGTCAGGCCAAGCTTCTGTTTCATTCCGCCCGAAAGGTTTCCGGCCAAGCGCCTCTTGAAAGGGGTCAGGTTGCTGAAGGTGAGGAGGCGGTCAATCGTTCCCCCCCCCTCTCTCTCTGCGGGGCACGCCATAGATATCCGCATAAAAGTCGATGTTCTCCATCACCGTGAGGTCCGGGTAGAGGCCGAACCTCTGGCTCATATAGCCGATCTCCTCCTTGATCGCCTCCACCTCCCTTACGATGTGGTGCCCGGCCACCCAGGCCTCACCTGAGGTAGGCTCCATGATGGAGGTCAAGAGCCGCATGGTCGTGGTCTTGCCCGCCCCGTCCGGCCCCACCAGGCCGAATATCTCCCCCCGGGCGATTCTCATCGTGAGGCCATCAACCGCGACCAGGCCGCCGAAAGACTTTGTAAGGCCCTCGGTCCGTATAACATCCGCCATCTTCTGCCTCACTGGGATTGGTCCAAAATGATCTCCCCGTCCGCAGGCATGCCAGGCTTCAGTTCCATCTTGGAATTCTGAATGTCCACCTTCAGGCGGTAGACCAGCTTCACCCGTTCCTTTTCCGTCTGGACATTCTTGGGGGTGAACTCGGCCTGGGAGGCAATAAAGGAGATCTTCCCCTCGCAGGTCTTGCCTGGATAGGTATCCACCCTCACGCGCACTCCTTGACCCACCTTCACTCGACCCAGATCGGTCTCGTTGATGTAGGCACGAAGCCAGACCGCTTCCAGGCCGCCGACTGTAACCACCGGCGTACCAGGAGAGACATACTCTCCCGCTTCGACATTCTCCGAAAGGACGACCCCGGAAAGGGGAGAAGCCCTGGGTGGCATAGCCCAGATGGGTCTCCGCCAGGGCGAGGACCTCCATGGCTTGCCTGAGGCGGGCGCGGGCCTGTTCGATCGTCTCCTTGCGGGGACCCTTCTTAACCAGCACAAATCGTTCCTTGGCCTCCCTCAAGGCCGCACGGGCCTGTTTTCTCTCCTCCCTCCGGGGACCTTCCCTGACCAGCTTCAAGTTCTCTTCGGCCTCTCGCTGCCTGGCCCCGGCCACTTCGTAATCAGTCCGGGCTACCTCATTGGCCCGGTCGGATATGAACCCTTCCCGATAGAGCTTGCTTTGCCGTTCCTCCTCCAGCTGCAGGCGGTCCGTTTCGGCCTTCGCCCGTCGCACCTCGGCCTCGGCTGTGGCAATCTCCTGCGACCTCGATCCGGCCAGCAAATCGGCCAGTCGCGCCTGGGCCTTCTGCACCGACGCCTCCGCCTGGGCGATCTCTTCCGGTCTTTTGCCCCTCTCCAGCTCCGCCAGGGCAGCCTGGGTCGCCTGAACCTCCGCTCTGCGAAGGGCCACTTCTTGTCTGAGCTCCGTATCATCCAAGCGGGCGACGATCTGGCCGGCCTTGACCGTCTCACCCTCCGAGGCCAGGCGCTCTTGGACTCGGCCAGCGATCTTGAAGCTCACCTCCGCATCGGTGACCTCGATGTTACCAGAGACGCGGATGACTCTCGCGTCATGGTGCGACCTGCCCTGAAGGAGCGTATAGGTCAAGGCCGCCGCGACCAGCATCAATGGAACCAGAATCAGCACCTTTTTCTTGTTCTTCTTTCTTGTTCTTCATATGATGCGACCCACCTGTGTCCATACCGCGTTTGGAGCAATCCCTGGGTTCTGATGCCTCATGGCGATGCCCCCTTCTTCCCCCCAGGCCGCTTTCTCTTTCCTCTTGCTGTTCCGGCTACCGCCCCGTACAGGAAGAGATCGAGGGTATGGGCAATTAAGCGTTTGAGGAATTTCTCGTCCCCCGGGTCCATTCCCAGGATTCGCTGCACTATGTAACGATTGTGAAAGAAGAAGAAGAGGATCATCGCCAGGAAAGAGATCGGGGCCAGTTCCGGATCCAGCTTGCGGAATTTCCCAACGGAAATGGCCTCCTCAATCAGTAATCTTCCCAGATGATAGTTGCGGGCAAAGTATTTCTCCACCAAGAAGCCCAGACGAGGCGACTCGCTGGCCAATTCCCGGTGAAGGATTTGGATGAAATGGGACTGGGTGGGGACCCATGTCGCGATCACCTCGAGGATGCGACGCAACCTCTCTTCCACCGTGTCCGAGGAGGAGATCAAACCCTCCAAGACCTGAGGGACTCCCATGACCGCCCTTTCCAAGGTCGAGCGATAAAGGTTCTCTTTGTCCATGAAATAATAATAGATGAGGGCGGTATTGGTCTGGGCTGCCCTCGCGATCTCTCGTATGGAGGCCCCTTCAAATCCTTTCCGGGCAAAGAGTCCCTCTGCTGCCAAGAGGATGCGCCCTCTCCGGCCAGAGCCGTCTGCGCCCGAAGCCTTTTCCCCCGCCTTTTTCATCCTACTCCCTTCTATTAATCAATCGTCCGATTAAATTTTTGCCCAAGAGAAACCCTCAGTCAAGGATAAATTGCCCCGCGACCCTTCAGGGCCAACTGTCCTCAAGGAAGGGGAGACGAGGTCAATCCCGGGTGCAAGGGATGCCGCGGCAGATGGTGGAAAGGACAGGCCTGGAGGGAAAGCGCGATCAGGCAGAGGGTTAAAGACCAGGCCATCCACCAACCAAGGCGTTTTCGAGAACCGATTGACCAGCTCATCGCTGCACAGCTCCTTTCTACAGGATCTATTGGGAAAACAACAGGGAGGCGGAAGACTCTCCTAACCCAAGGCCTGGCTCCAGGGGATATTCAAGGGATTGGAAAGAAAGCGATCCCGACAATCCCTGCAAATCAAATAGACCTGGCGCAGATAGACCTCCCTTTCCAGATCCGCCTCGTCCATCAGCTCCATTTCTTCCACCAGCCTCTTCATCCGGGGCAGGACCTCCCCCTCCTCCTCGGGCAAGACACCATCGAAGTCGGCGTAGACCTGGAGGTCCACAATATATTTCAGGCTTCCGGGAGGGAGGCTCTTGCCACAGCGGATGCAGAATTGATTCACCATGGGCTCACCGTAAAGGAGGCGATTCCCCTCAGACCCCCACCAATTGAAGCCCATTCACCCGCAGGGAGGCAGAACCATGACGGCCGAAGAATCGCAGGTCGGATCCCACCTCCGCCAAGGACTGCAGCCAATTGCGGATGTTCCCCGCAATCATTACCCCCCGGAAGGGATGCTTCAACCTCCCTTTTTCCACCCAGAGCCCCTCTGCGCCCACTGAGAAATCCCCGGAGATGGGATTGGCGGTATGCATCCCCATGAGGGACAGGACCAGGATCCCCTGGGACAGGTCCTGGATCATCCTCTCCCTCGGCCGGTCTCCCGGGATCGCATACAGATTGGTCGCCATGATCTGAGGCGGGGATTGAAAACCTGCTCGGTGGGCGTTTCCGGTGGACTGCCTCCCCCCCTTGACGGCACAATACGAATCATAGAGGAAACCCTTGAGGGTCCCGTCCTCGATGAGGAGTGTGCGCTGGGCAGGATTCCCCTCATCGTCGAAGGGGAAGCTGTGACTCCCACGGGGAAGGAGTCCATCATCTACCAGGGTCAGCGTCTTCGAGGCAACTTGCGTCCCCACTTGATTCGCAAAGAGCGATTTCTGCTTTTGCACTGCATCCGCCATGAGGGCGGAAGAGAGGACCTCCAGGAACTCTGCGGCCGTTGGGGAGGAGAAGACGACGTCCACCCGGAGGGTGGGGAGGGATTTCGCCCCCAGCATCATGACCGCCTGCTCCGCCGCCCGGCGGCCCACCTCCTCTCCCTGCAAGTCAGAGAAGAAGGGGGACGACTGCATATCCCATCCCGTCTCGGAGGATCCCTTCTCATCCGCTGCCACCTCGACAGAGCAGGAGCAATAGGTTCCCTGACCCCCGGCCTTCAGGCCCCGCGAATTCGAAATATGCACCGAATAATTGCTGTCCTGATAGAGGCAGTGCCTCACCTTCGAGACCCTGGGGTCGAACCCCCTCGCCGCCTCCTCCATCTCTCGGGCAAAGTCAACCCTCTCCGCCAGACCCATTGCCCGGAGCTGCGAATCGTATCGGTCCACCTCCGGGTAGGGAGAGGCAGGAGGGGGAGGGAAATAAAGAAAGGGATCGGGATGGGATTGGCGGGCGGCTGCCAGGGCCTTGTCGGCCAAGATTTCCCAGCTCTCCACCCCGATGTCCGAGGCAAAGGCAAAGCCCATCCGTTCCTGCTCCAAGACCCGCAATCCAACTCCCGTCTGCTGCGCCTGGGAAAGGGAATCGATCTTCCCCTCCTTGATATCGACCAGGCTCGACGCTTGCTCGAGGCGGTAGACCTCGGCGGCCTCTGCCCCCTTGGCCAGGGCGAGATCGATCAGACTAAAGATGGCTTCCTCCCTCATCGATCAATCCAGCTCCAGGATCATGGCAATCTCGTCACACTCGGGGAATTTGACGCACTTGACACAGTCGGTCCAGATCTTGTGGGGCAGCTGGGACTTATCGACTGGTCGAAAGCCAAGGTGCTGGAAAAAATTCGGCTTGTAGGTCAGGGCAAAGACTCTCCTGATCCCCAAGGAGCCCGCCTCCTCCAGGCAGGCCTTCACCAGATCAGTGCCGATTTCGCGGCGGATGTAAGGCTCCTTGACAGCCAGGGATCGGATCTCGGCCAGGTCCTCCCAGCTCAGATGCAGGGCGGAGACCCCCACGATCTCCCCGCAATCCTCGAAGACATAGAAATCCCTCACCCTCTCGTAGAGCTCGCTGAGGGAGCAGGGGAGCATCTCCCCCCGGTCGGCATAGAAGTTCACCAGGCGTTGAATCTCCTTGACATCGGAGAGCCTCGCCTTGCGGATCATCTTTGATCCCTCTTCCACTCGGCCCGGGCGATCCCTGCGCGCAGGATATCCTCTGCCCGTGGCCCAGCGGGGTTGCCGGTAAGACCGTTCAGGGCAAAGAGCTCGATCCCTTTTCGGGTCTCCAGGTAGCAAACCCAATAGGGATAACAGAGCTCCCCTGCCTCTTTCAGTTCAGCCTTGATCTCCTTTACCCACCAGGACTGGCGACGGAGCACAAAGGATTCCACCGCCTTCCTCGCCTTCTTTTCCGCTTCCTCTTGGGGGACGATCCTCTCCAACAGGAGTTCGCGCGAAACCAAGAACTCCTTCAATTCGAAGGACCCGCGGATAAATTCCGAGAAGCCCAGGACCTCATCTACCAGAACATCGTAGAGGTAATAGCGGTTCAGATATCTGGGATTGACGAAGCGAAAGTAATAATAGGGCACATAGACGAATTCCTCGGCAACGAGTCTGGGCTTGTTCCGGGAGAGTCTCCCTTTCCTCTTTACCCTTTTTTCCGTGAGCTGTCTGAGATGGGCGGGGGAGAGGCACACCCCTGGGATGCGAATCCTTGCCTCTCCCCCGCCCCAATCCGTATCCGGCATGAGCTAACTCGATTTTCCCTATTGCTTGGCTAAATGGGCCTCCATCTTCCGCAGATTGCCCTTCTTCTTGGAAACATAGACCCCCGTCACGATCGCAATCCCGGCAAGAAGCACAGCCGTGATGACCTCCGCCCAGGCATAGAAGCTTTTATCCTCCTGGGGAAGGAAAAAAAGGCTCGCGATGCAAGATATCGTAAAGACCAGGAAGAGGAACACCAGGACGAGCCCGGAGGTCACCTCCATCCGAAGCTCGAGGGCAGCCTCCGCCGGGTCGCACGCATCCTGCTGCGTCCAAAAAACAACCTCCGTTCTTTCTTCTGCGGCCATATTCCTACCTCCTATTTTGGCCTCCAAATCATTTGGTTCGGCGTTCTACCACCAGTAAATCGTCCAGACCACCAGGTAGATGAGCATTATCCAACCCCAGAACGTTACGCCCTTATACCAGGGGATTCCCTCGGTTCCATAGTAGGGGATATCGGTCTCGACGCATTCGCCCCGCTCATTGATCCGCTCCACCCTTTTTTGCAGATAAGGCTTCACCTGGGGCGGGAAGGTACCCACCGTATACCCCTCGATGTCCTCGTAGCTCGTGCGGCCTCGAACGGCATTCTCGATCAGGCTCCATACGATCATGAGAGCACTGGTGAAAAGGATATTCCACAGGGGGATGGTCAACCAGAAGTAGAGCCAGGGGGCATTGGGGAAGAAACCCTTGGCGAAGACGGCCAGGAACATACCGAAGATGCCCCCTCCGGCTAGCCCAACAAAGCCGGAATTCCGGCTGATGAACTTAAACAGAACCCCCAGGATGAACACCGAGAAGAGGGGCGAGATCAGGGCCCCGGTGATCTTAATATAGACGACGATGTATCCGCCTCCCTTTTGCACGAAGGGGATAAAGAGCAGCCCCGCAAGGAAGTTAAACGCCGTCAGGAGCCGGGCCACCAGCAGGTAGTGGGCATCCGAGCCGTCCTTCTTGATCAGCTTGGCATAGATGTCCCGGGTGAGGATGCCCGCACAGGCCTGGGCGTTGGAGGGAACGGTGGATAGGGTGGCCGCGAACACGCCCGCCATGACTAAGCCCACCAGGCCCACCGGAAGCCAGTCCTTCATGATGTAGGCATAGACCGCATCGGGCCTTCCCCCCATGGCCGGGTTAAAGAGCTTGTTCATGTAACCGTAGGCCACGACCCCAAACGCCCCCACCGGCACGATGGCAAACTGGTGGACGAGCGCAACCCAGCCCGCCATCTGATATCCCATGCGGCCATCCCATTCGGACCGGGCAGAGAGCGGCCTCGCCACCTGCTCCGCCTGAATGATGGGATAGGGGATGGTAGAGGCCATCATCCCCAGGAAGGCCAGCCCCGGAAAGAGCCAGGGCGCTGAAGGGATGGCATGAAATTCCCACCACCCCGCCGGGATGATCTGTCCTGTGATCGCATGCTTGACCATGTTAGGGCCGGTGGCCTCCAAAAGCTTATGCCAGCCTCCCACATGGTGCAGGCCTGCAAAGAGCAATACCCAGGAGGTGATGGTCATCAAGGCCTGCTGGGCCGTCCCGGTGATCATGGCCGCCGAGATGCCTCCCAACATGGTATAGCCAATGGCCAGGGCCGCCCCGATGACGAGGCCCGTCATGAACTTCGTCCCGGCGACGACCTCCATCATGATGCCCATCAGCACCAGAATCGCACCGATCACATACACACGCTGAAGAACGATGAGGAGGGCTCCCCAGATCCTGGCCCCATAATTGTAACGCATCCCCAGGAATTCCGCCGGGGTCCAGACCCCCGCCCGATACATCTGGGGGATGATGGTATGCGCCCCCAAGAGCCATCCCGCCTGCAAATTGACAGAATAGTTGGCAAGCCCCAGGCCCCCGTGCTGATAGGCATAGCCCGCGCATCCAAAATAATCCGCGATATCGGACTGCGTTGCCTGGCAGTTGGGCGCAATGATCCACCAGCGTTGGGTCCTACCTGCGAGCAGGTAGTCCTTGACCGATTTCACATATTTCCGGTAGGGAAGGCCGGCAATTACCACCGCGATGACGGTGGATATAACGATAATCCAGTCTATCGGATGCAATTTCCCCCTCCTCTCCTTGAGTTATGGAGCCAATTTCCTTGCAGCAGAATCGAACTGTTGCTGAACCTTCCTCGCATCACCCCCTCTTTCCTTGATCGAAAGCTAAACCCCTTTACTTCACTTTTTGCACATCAGTCAGTTGGCTGGCGATCTCCCGATAGGGACGTCCCTTCACCCATGCCGGATAGAAGGAGAAGGCGATCTTCATCTCCGACTCTCCCGTGTTGCCGATGCAATGGGGATAGCCTGCCGGGACGAAAAAGGCCCGTCCCGGTTTGAGCTCGTAACGCTCCA
>JAZDMQ010000086.1:0-8404 GCA_043800755.1 bacterium
TCGCGGATCGTATCGATGAACGCCATGATACCACCTATGAAGGCATAATCCCTCATGGCCACTACTGTGTCCCTCTGCTTCTCGGTGACCAGGTGCTGGGGGTACTCAATTTATACTTGAACCAAGGACATCTCCGTGATCCCAGAGAGGAGGAATTCCTAACCGCCGCAGCCAATGCGCTGGCTGGTGTCATTGTGCGGAGAAGAACTGAGGAGATGCTCTTCCAAAGCGAGGCCCGGTACCGGGCGGTGCTGGAGCAATCCGCCGATGGCATCTACCTGATAGATGTAGAGACGAAGCGCATCTTAGAGGCCAACCTCGCCTTTGCCCAGATGCTGGGCTACACCCCGGAGCAGATCCGCGGGCTGTGCATCTACGATATCGTGGCCGCCGAGCAGGAAGTGATTGACCGAAGGTTTCAAGAAAGAGTAAACGGGAAAGGCCCTTCCAGTTTCGAGCGCCCATACCGCAAGAAGGATGGCTCCCTGATCGAGGTCTGGGTGAGTCTCAGCCCCATCTCCTATGGAGGAAGGGAGGTGATGTGTGCCCTCGTCCGCGACCTCACCGAAAAGAAGGCCCTGGAGGCTCATCTCCTCCGTGCCCAGCGCATGGAGTCCATCGGCTTCTTAGCTGGGGGCATCGCCCACGACCTGAACAACCTCTTGACCCCCATCCTGATCAATACCGAGCTGCTAAGCCCCGCCCTTTCGGAGCCCACCGGCCGGAAGATGCTTTCCTCCATCGCCTCCAATGCCCAGCGGGGGGCGGATATCGTCAAGCAGATCTTGGCCTTCGCCCGGGGAATGGAGGGGGAGCATTTTCTCATCTCCCCCAAGTACCTGCTGAAGGAGATCGAACGATTCGCAAAGGAGACCTTTCCCAAAAGCATTGCCATAAACGCCGAGATTCCCAAAGACGCCTGGCCCCTCTCCGGGGATGCCACCCAGCTGCAGCAGATCCTGCTCAACCTCTGCCTCAATTCGAGGGATGCCATGGGCAAGGGGGGAACCCTGACCCTCTCCACCGAGAACTTCTCCGTGGATGAGAGTTATGCGAAGATGCACCCAGAGGCTCAAGTGGGTCCCTATCTCGTCTTCTCGGTGGAAGATACCGGCAGCGGCGTCCCCCCCGACCTCCTTCCCAAGATCTTCGATCCCTTCTTCACCACCAAGGAGCGGGGGCAGGGAACCGGACTGGGCCTGGCCAATGTCCATGCCATTGTGAAGGGTCATGGGGGATTTATCCGGGTCTATTCCGAGGTGGGAAAGGGAACCAAATTCCTGGCCTTCCTGCCCGCCTCCCCCTCTGCGGAGATGGCCAAGGATGAAGAGGAGAAGGCCCCCCTGCTCTCCGGCCACGGCGAACAAATTCTAATCGCAGACGATGAGGCCTCCATCCGGGAGATCACACAGGCCACCCTGGAGGCCTACGGCTATTCCGTGGTTTCGGCCGCCGATGGAATCGAAGCGGTAACCTTCTACGCCCAGCACCAAGGTAAGATCCAGGCGGTGATCATCGATATGGCCATGCCGATCATGGATGGCCCGGCCACCATTAAGGCCCTGCAGAAGATGAATCCGGAAATCAAGGTCATCGCCACCTCGGGGATGGATATGGAGAGGATGATGGCGGGGATCAGCGGGGTACCGCTGGAGGCCTTCTTACAAAAGCCCTTTACCGCGGAGAGGCTGCTGCGGAAGCTGGCGGAGGTGCTGAAAGGATAGTAGGCAGGGGTCGGGGATCGGGGGCCAGGGGTCGGTGATGCATAAGGGCGACAAATGCTGAAGGGCGGGGGACGGGGGATGGGGGCCAGTCGCCGGGGGTCGGTGATCAGCGAGAGGCAATGACGGTAAAAAGCTTCCGGGATTTGCGAGTGTGGCGGGCGGCAGTGGATGTGGTGGAGAGTGTCTATCGGCTCACGCAGGGGTTTCCCAAACAGGAAGCCTACGGATTAACAAGTCAGATCCGGCGCGCGGCGATTTCTATTCCCTCCAACATCGCAGAAGGACACACTCGGGAACACAACAAAGAATTCCTTCATCACTTGTCGGTGGCACAGGCGTCTCTGGCGGAACTAGAAACCCAACTGGAGATTGCTAAGCGCTTAGAGTACATTACTTCAGAAGAACTGAGCCAAGTGTTGCAGCAGCTGTCATCGGTGGGCAGGCAACTCTACGCCCTGCGAAACTCTCTACTCAGCAAACACGCCGACTCCTGACCTCCCGTCCCCTGTTTCTCCCTGGCCCCCGACCCCTGTTTTTCCCGACCCCCGGCCCCTGCCTTCCACCTGCTGCCTTCTGCCTACTGCCTACTGGCCTCTGGTCCCCGTCCCCCGTCCCCCTTTCCGTCTCCCCTTTTCATTCTGTTCCAATTCGCTTATAATAGCCCCCATCTCAACTGGGAAAGGAGAAAGGAGAATGCAAGGGCTGGTGCTCTATCCGAATGGCCAGTATCGACTGGAAGAGGTCCCCAAGCCGGAGATCGGAAATAATCCTTTTGCCCCGAACGATGTGCTGATCGAGGTGGCCTTCTGCGGGATCTGCGGGAGCGATGTCCACAAGTGGAAGGATACGGATCGGAAGGGACTCAAGGGCCCCTCGAAGGCCGTGGTCTCCGGGCACGAGATGTCCGGGACCGTGGTGGAGGTGGGATCAGCGGTCACCGACTTCAAGGTGGGCGATCGGGTGGTGGGCGAGATCGTCACCTTTTACTGCGGCAAGTGCATCAACTGCCGGACCGGGCGGATCAACATCTGCGCCAATATGATCCCGGCGGACCAACGCATCCATTACATCTCCGGCGGCGCCTTCGCCAGATATGCGGTCTGGCCGGAGAGGCACCTCCATCGCCTCCCTGACTCCATTGGCCTGCGCGAGGCGGTCCTGATCGAGCCCACCGCCGGCTCCTTCCACAGCCTGATCGAGCGCATGGACCTGAAGGCGGGGGAATCCCTGCTCATCTTAGGCCCGGGCGCCCGAGGGCTGATCTTGCTTCAGATCGGAAAGGCGGTGGGGGCCTCCCCCATCCTCATCACCGGCCTGAGCCGGGATGAGAGGACCCGCCTGAGCCTGGCCAAGGAATTCGGGGCCGATGCGGCCGTCAATGTGGAGACGGAAGACCTGCTGGAGATCGTGAAGAGGATGACCGGCGGGATCGGGGCGGATGTGGTGGTGGAAAACACCGGATCGCCCAAGGCCGTGGAAGAGACCCTGGATCTGGTCCGGCCCGGCGGGCGGATCCTGATCTCCGGCGGCGGCATCCGCGGGGGGATCACCGCCTCGCTGGACACCCGCAAGATCATCGTCAAGGAATTGGACATCAAGGGGGAGATCTCCCATCTCTGGACCTCCTGGCGTTCCGCCATCCAGCTCGTGGCCCGGGGCAAGGTGAACCTCAAGCCGATGGTCTCTCATGTCTTTCCCCTGAAGGATTGGGAAAAGGCCTTCGATCTGGCGGCGACCAGCGCCGAGGCCCTACGGGTCGCCCTGACCCCGGAGTGATCCGTCCATCGATGCCGCTGGACAATCCCGGGGCACTATTTTTCGCCGGTCCGGCCGGGGCACCTTTGCGACCTGGGGCGGTCATGAGCGGAGGCAGGCCGGGAGGCGTGAGGGGTTAGGGGTTACGGAATTCGGCCCGGCTGGCGCCTGAGCGACCTCGTGCGGCTCATGAGCGAGAAGAGCTCGGAGAAGTCAGGCCGAGCTGTCCGAGCCCTCCGATGCGCTTTTCCGAGGAGGGCGAGTTCTCGGCCTGCCGAGATCGCACGAGCGAATGCGCGGGGAGCGAAGGGGTCGGACGGACCGACAAGAACCAGTCAAAGAGTCGAGAGTCGAGAATCAGGAGTCCCGGTCCGGCCGGCGCCTGCGGCTATCAGAGAAAGGACGAAAGGAGGCAAAGCCATGGCCAAGAGGAGAATCAAGCCCGCCACCCTGCTCAATCCCCTCCCGATCTGCCTCATCTCCTGCCAGGGAAGGGAATCGGCCCCCAACATCCTCACCGTGGCGGCCATCGGGATCTGCTGCTTCGATCCCCCTATGATCGGGGTGGCCGTCCGATCTAACCGCCATTCCCACCGCCTGATCCAGGAGTCCGGGGAATTCGTGGTCAATGTCCCCAACCAGGATCTGGTAAGCCAGGTCGATCTCTGTGGATCAATTTCGGGGAGGGAAAAGGACAAACTTGCCACCTTCGGCCTCACCCCCCTCCCCGCTCAAGTGGTCCGGGCACCCCTGATCCAGGAGTGTCCGATCAATCTCGAATGCAAGGTCCGGCAGACCCTCGCCCTGGGCAGCCACGATCTCTTCTTAGGGGAGGTGGTGGCCACCCATCTGGACTAGGTTTAGAGAGGCCTAATCGAGCAGCAGGACTATTCGCAGGAAAGGGGACGATGATGAGCCAGAAAATGCAGCCGGCCATGGAATATCAGAAGAGCACCCCCAAATCTCGCCGCCTCTACGAGCGGGCCCTCAAAGTGATGCCCGGGGGGACCACCCGCACCTCGGTCTATTTCCTGCCCTACCCCCCCTATGTGACCAAAGGGAGGGGATGCCATATCTGGGATGTGGAGGGCCGCCGCCGCCTCGACTTCGTGAATAACTATACCGCCCTCATCCTGGGCCATGCCCATCCCAAGGTCCTGCGCGCCGCCCGGGAGGCCTTGAGCAGGGGCTCGGCCTTCGCCTCCCCCACCGAATCCGAGATCCGATTGGCCCAGATCATCAAGGAGCGGGTGCCCTCGGTGGAGCTGCTCCGCTTCGTCAACTCCGGGACCGAGGCGGCCATGTTCGCCCTGCGATTAGCCCGGGCCTTCACCGGACGAGCCAAGATCGCCAAGTTCGAAGGCGGATTTCACGGAACTTACGATCCCGTCCAGGTCAGCGTCCGCACCCCAGTGGAGAGGCTGGGCCCGCGTGAGGCCCCGCTCAGCGTCCCCGAGGCAGCGGGCATCCCCCAGGAGGTTGCGGATCAGGTGGTGGTCCTTCCCTTCAACGACCAGGAGAATGTGGAGCGGATCTTGAGGCACCATCAAGGAGAGATTGCGGCCCTGATCGTGGAGCCCATCCCGGCCATGGCCGGGATGATCCCTCCCCGGGATGGCTTCCTCTCCTTCCTCCGGGAGATCACCGCGAGGGAAGGCATCGTCTTCATCCTGGACGAGATCATCACCCTGAGGGTCCACCCCGGCGGGGCCCAGGCCCTCTATGGGGTAAAGCCGGATCTGACTTTGATGGGAAAGATCATCGGCGGCGGATTTCCGGTGGCGGCCTTTGGAGGGAGGGCGGAGATCATGGCCCTGCTGGATCCAACAAGCGGGGCGCCCGCCATCCCCCACCCGGGAACCTATAATGGCAATCCCCTCGGGATGGCGGCGGGCATCGCCACCCTGAAGCTCCTCACCCAGCAGGCCTACGAACACCTGAATGGCCTGGGCGATCTGCTGCGGAAGCGGCTTAATCAGCTCTTCGGTCGATTGGGGGTTCCAGCGCAGGCGATCGGGGTGGGATCCCTATTCTTTCTTCACTTCACCGACAAAGATATCACCGACTACCGGGTGAGCCGCTCGGCCGACCTGGGGAAGGTGCGGGAGACATTTTTGGGCTTGATGAGCGAGGGCATCTTCTTCTCCGAGCGGGGGATGGGCTGCCTCTCCACCCCCATGACCGAGAGTGAGATCGACCGCTTTGTGAAGGCCGTGGAGAAGGTGCTGAGGAAATAGGCGGAAGAGGAGGATTCGAGGGGTCGAGGGGTCGAGGGGAGGAAATCTCCTTCCCACGCCTTTCACTGGAATCCTGGACCCCTCGGCCCCTGGAATCCTGTACTGGTCATGTTTTTCCTGTCACGCCCGTAGAACAAATCCCAGGGTAATAGGCATCCCCGGAAGGAGCGGGCCGCCAAAGAGGCTCTTTCTCAGACCGTAAGTATCCCCATGCTTGGCATAGCCCAGCCAGCTCTGGACCGAGGCATTTAGCTTTTCCCGTGGCAGCCGCCCCTGCTGCCACAGTCGCTCCATGCGCCCGAGCTTTTGGACAAAGGCCATGCTGGTGTCCTTTCGCAGTCGTCGGTAGGTGGGAAAGACCCGGTAACCGAGATGATCAATCCCGATCGATACCGGCGCCACAAAGGTCTTCTGCGGATGGAGCTTCAGCCTCTCCCCTGCCAGGAATGCCTCCATCTCCTCCTTCATCTCCCAAAGCCTCTTCTTGTCATTGTCAAACACGGTGAGGTCATCCACATAGCGGATGTAGCACTTGCACCCCAGGACTTCTTTGGCATAGTGATCCAGGTCATTCATGTAGCAATTCGCGAAGAACTGGCTGGTGAGATTGCCGATAGGGATTCCTTTCCTCCTTCGATGAGGCGTGAAAAGGTCATCCCCGGGGAAGTACTGGAGCACCTCCTCCTGGGGATTGCTTCCCTCGATGATCGTCCTCACCAGCCACAAGGTATCCTTACACTTGATCTTCCGCTGGATCTTCTCTAAAAGGATCTCGTGGTCGATGCTGGGAAAGTACTTCCGGATGTCGGCCTTCAGGACATAGCGATTTCTCCGGCAGAATTGGCTGAACCGATCCACCGCCCGATGGGTCCCCTTCCCTCTTCGGCAGGCATAGGAATCGAAGATGAAGCTCCTCTCGAAGATCGGCTCGATCACCAGACAGAGGGCATGGTGCACCACCCGGTCCCGATAGGGGGCAGCGCTGATCCTTCGCGGCTTCCGCTCCAGGAGGGTGAACTCCCGATAGTGGCCGGGGACATATCTCTGGAGGAATCCTTCGCCAAAAGCTACCAGACTCCTCCAGCCTTTTTTGTATTCGGCCGCCAAGGCGGCCAGGATAGGGGCGAATAGACTCTCATCGGCGCACTATCCGCCGATCCGTAGAAAGGCGGCATCTTGGCAGGGATCATGACAGTCTTGGAGGGGAAGGGCCACGCGGAACCCGTTGTTGTCGTTCCGTTCCGAAGGCCTGTCCCTGTTCCGGTTCGCCGCTCGGACGTTCCGGGGTTCATTGTTCCAGGAACCGCCGCGAACCGCTCATCGCCCCTACCCTACTCCAACTTCTTGAGCCAACCCCCCAGCAGCCTCCCGATCTCGACCATCTCCCTGGAGGTATATTCATACTGGTTGAGGCTCAGAAGGTTCAAATCCTTGCAGAGTCTCAAATAATGCCTCAGCCGTTCCAGCTCGAAGCCGGCCTGGCTCAGGACCCTCTTCTTCTTCTCCTTTCCCTCCTTTACCGCGAGCAGCAATAGGTCGTGGAAGCTGAGCGCCGCCTCCTCCACCCTTTTAGCCATTACGAAGCGCTGGCTCTTGGGAAATTTGAGGGTGTGCTCCAGAAGCCATCGGGTGAAGTCATAGCTTTTAACGAAGATGGGAGATTCTTTCACTGGTTCGTATGAGGTCTCTGTGTGCCGACCAGGGCCCCATCGAACTCATCTTTTGAGATCCGATGGGTGGGATAATTGCCTCCGATGACCGGGTGGAGGGTAATGGAGATGACGGAATACTCCCTCTCCGTCTCCGTGAAGGGGTCGCCCCGGGCATATCGATAGCCCTCGGGTTCGCTGCCATATCGGACCATGATACCATATCCTCCTTCTGCCGCATGGACCGTCCGACTCTCCCCGTTGGGGACCTCCACGATCTCCTTGGTGGGCCCTCGCAGGATCACCAGGGCAGCCTCACCCGAACGATTCTCAAAGGTGACAGTGCTGGGGTGTTCCCCGGCAGAGGCAATGGGAGGCATTCCCTGGAGCGTCAGGATCACAGACAGGGTGATCAACAGCGAGGTGCAGCCCACTCTGGTCGTTTTCTTGATCTCTCTACCTCCTCTCCGGCAAGAGTTGGCGGATGAGGTCGGGGCCCAAGCAGGGTCAGAGCAGCTCCAGGAATTCTTCTACCGTCAGGCCGGAATGGCGGATCAGCGCACGAAGGGTGCCAACCGAGAGTTCCCGGTGCTGAGGGATAGAGAGGTTCACCCAGAGGCCGGGTTTTGCCATCACCAGGTGGCTCCCCACTTGTCCCAGCCTGCGCCAGCCAGCCTTCTCAAATGCCTTGGCTGCCTCCTTACCCGAAATATTGCGCAGTCGGCTCATGGGGCTACACAGCGACTACAATCGGTTGCTGTCCCTGCTCTTTCGATAGGGCGGAGATCGCTTTCTGGTCCTCCGCCCAGAGCCAGGCCGTGATCGCTTCCTTGATGTTATCGAGGGCTTCCTTTTCGTCTTTGCCCTGAGAGACGCAGCCCGGGAGGGCCGGGACCTCCGCCACCACCCAGCCATCCTCGGCCGGTTCCAAAATCACATGGAAGATCATGGGAAACCACCTTCCTTTTTCAAAAACCAGAAAACAGAAATCCAGAACTCAGAAAACCACTACGGGAGGGGAAGGGCCACGCGGAACCCG
>JAZDMQ010000102.1:0-11651 GCA_043800755.1 bacterium
GTTAGGATGCCGAGCCTTTTCGAGTTCCTCTCTCAGATCCTGAATGGACTCGTGCTGGGGCTGCTCTATGCCCTGGTTGCCCTGGGCTTCATGCTCATCCTGGGAGTGATGGAGGTCATCAATTTCAGCCACGGCGTTCTCTTCGCCTGGGGGGCCTATTTCGCCTTCACCTTGAGGCCGCTGATCGGGTTTTGGCCGGCCCTTCTCATCAGCCCCCTGATCGTGGGAATCATGGGCTTGATCCTCGAGTTGGCCGTGCGGAGAAGCTATGGGAAGGATCCCCTCTTTGGGCTTCTTTTGACCTATGGCGCGGCCATGGCCCTGGAGGAGATCATCCGGATGATCTGGGGATCGGTCGGCCGGAGCATCGCCGCGCCGGCCTTCGTCGCTGGTCCCATCCACTTGGGCTTCATGCCCTACTCCAAGTATCGCCTCTTTCTCGCCGGGCTGGCCATTTTGCTGATCGGACTCGTCTGGCTCTTTCTGGAAAAGACGCCCTATGGGGCCATCATCAAGGCGGGGGCTTTCGACAGCGAAATGGTCATGGCCTTGGGCATCGATCTGCGGAAGCTGCGCACCTTCGTCTTTGGTCTGGGTGCCGCCCTGGCCGGGATTGCAGGGGTAATCGCGGCTCCCTTGTGGAGCATGAAACCCACGATGGGCGTAGAGGCCGTCATGCCCGCGCTCGTCGTGGTGGTCATCGGAGGGGTTGGAAGCTTCTGGGGAACGATCCTCGGAGGCCTGCTGGTCGGGATGGTCACCGGCATCAGCGTGATGTTCATGCCCCGAGCTTCCCAGATCGTCATGTATATCTTGATGGCCATCATCATCCTGATCCGTCCGCGGGGGATCATGGGCGAAAAGAGCATCCTCGAATAGCATGAAACCGGAGAGACCAAAGAGATGAAGCGATCCATTCTGAGAGCCACCCGCCATCCCATGCCCTGGGTCTTCCTCTTCTTCCTGGTCCTTCCCTACCTTTTGCCCTTGGTGGGAGGATATACCTACCTCGGCGTGGAGGTCCTCATCTGGTCGATCTTCGCCCTGGGATTCAATATCCTGTTGGGCTATACGGGCCTGCCCTCTTTCGGGCACGGTGCCTTTTTTGGCATCGGAGCCTTTGCCTTGGGGATCGTGCAACTCCGACTGGTCCAGGGGATGTGGATCCCGATCCTCGCCGGCACATTGGCCGGGGCCTTCTTCGGAGCGTTGGTGGGTCTGTTTCTCGCCAAAAAGAGGGGCATCTATTTTGCCCTCCTGACCATCGCCTTCAGTCAAATGTTCTGGTTTGTTTCCTGGGGATGGGACAGCATGACGGGGGGGGAGGATGGCCTGGCCGGGATCAACAGGCTCCCGATCGGATTACCGGGTCTCTTTGGCATCGATATGGAGAATGTTCTGCATTTCTACTACTTCGTCTATTTTCTGTTCATCCTTTGCACCCTACTGATCTGGATCATCGTCCATTCGCCCTTCGGCAGAACGCTCCAGGCGATTCGTTATAACGAGGTGAGGGCCGGGTCCATCGGGTATAACATCGCGCTCTACAAATGGATCTCTTTTACCCTGTCCTGCGCCTTTTCCGGACTGGCGGGATCGCTCTATGCGCTCCTGCGGAACGCCGCCTTCTCCGATGTGATGCACTGGACCCAATCGGGGAATGTGATCATGATGGTCTTGTTGGGAGGGGGATTGGCCAACTTCTTCGGCCCCATCCTGGGGTCCGGAGTCTTCATCGTCTTGAGGGATCTCTTCAGCGCCCACACGGAGCACTGGCTGTTGATCTATGGTTTGCTGTTCATGTGCGTCATCATCTTTATCCCGGAAGGGATCTTGAGCCTCTTCAAAAAGAAAGAGCCGGTGCGGGAATCCCTGATTTCCGGCAAGAAGCGATGAGGACCGGATCGTGGCAATCCTGAAGACCGAGAATCTGACGAAAAGATTCGGTGGGTTGGTGGCCGTGAATCAGGTGGATCTGGCCATCGAAGAGAGCAAGCTGACCTCGATCATCGGACCGAATGGGGCCGGCAAGACGACCTTTTTCAATCTCTTGAGCGGCTTGATGCACCCGGATGAAGGGAGGATCACTTTCGAGGAGATCGATATCACGGGCTATCCCTCCCATCGAATCACCAAACAGGGCATTGCCCGCTCTTTCCAGCTTTTGAGCATATTCAATGAGTTGACGCTCTTTGAGAATATCCGGATGGCCGTTCAGGCGGAAAAAGGCCATGGGCTGAAGATGCTCTCCTCGATCCGCTCCCTGGGGGACGTGAACGACCGGGCTTGGGAGATCGTCCAAGCCATCGGCCTCGAGGGCAAGGAAAACATTACGGCCAAGAACCTGTCCTATGGAGACCGAAGGATCCTGGACATTGGGATCGGCCTCGCCTCCGACCCGAAGCTCCTGCTCCTCGACGAGCCCACCAGCGGCCTGGCCAGCCGGGAGACGGGGAAGATGGCCGAGTTCATCCAGGGCCTGGCCGGAAACCTGACTCTCGTGCTGATCGAACACGACATGAGCATCGTTCTGTCCATCTCGGATCACATTGCCGTTTTGCATCAGGGCCGGGTGATCGCCGAGGGGACGCCCGCCGAGATCCAGCAGAACGAGGAAGTGCAGGAAGCCTACCTGGGAGGATTATAGGGATGCTCGAGGTGAAGGCCATCCACACCTTCTATGAAGAAGCCCATATCCTGCATGGCGTCTCTCTGCAGGTGGAAAAAGGAGAGACCGTTTCCCTGTTGGGTCGAAATGGGGCGGGGAAGACGACCACCCTGAGAAGCATCATGGGATTAACCCCGGCCAGGACGGGGCAGATCCTGTTCCAGGGGACAGACATCACGAAGCTCATGCCCCACCTCATTGCCCGGAAGGGCATTGGCTGGGTTCCGGACAATCGGAGGATCTTCCCTACGCTCACGGTCCAGAGAAACCTCGAAATGGCCAAGAAAAGTACGAGCCACCGCGAATGGAATCTGCGCGCGATCTATGCGCACTTTCCCATCCTGGAGAAGCTGAAGAGCCACAAAGGGGAGTATCTGAGCGGCGGGGAGCAGCAAATGCTGGCCATCGCCCGGACCCTGATGGGGAATCCGGATCTGCTGCTGCTGGATGAGCCGTCCCAGGGCCTCGCTCCCAAGATCGTGAAAGAGGTCATGAATATCATCCTGGAGCTAAAGAAGAAGGGGGTCTCGATCCTGCTCGTGGAACAAAACTCCGCCATAGCCCTTGCCATCTCGGACCGATGTTATATCCTGGACGACGGAAAGATCGTTCACGAAAGTCCGGCCAAAGAATTGGACGCCAATCGGGAATTGAAAAAGGAGCTGCTGGGGATTTAGATTGTTTTCCAATAATGACCATGACCACCGTGGCTGCCCATCAGGACCCATCCCATCAAAGCCGCTGGACGAGTACCGCCGCAGTGGCCTGCTACTTCGCAGGGGCCAAGCTGCTCATTCATTTCCTCACCAACGGGCAGTATGGCTACTTCCGCGATGAGCTCTACTTCATCGCCCGCGGTGAGCATCTCGATTGGGGCTATGTCGATCAAGCCCCCCTGGCTCCATGGCTGGCAAGGTTGACCCTCGCGGTCCTGGGGGATTCCCTCTTCGCCCTTCGCTTCCTCCCCGCAGTCGCAGGGGCCGTGAAGGTCCTGCTGACGGGGTTGCTGGCAATTCCGGGGACGCCATACTTGATTCAGCCGACAATTCCTCCAGCAATTCGTATGATCAATCCCGATCACAAATCACAAAACATCGCCTCTTGACAAATACATACTTATAATGCATATTAATGCAGGTATCGGAGCATATTGCCCAAGGAGGATTCTATGAGGACAACGCTAAACATAGAAGACGAACTGCTTGACAAGGCGGCGAAGTTGACCGGCATTAAAGAAAAAACCTCCCTCGTCAAGCTCGGTCTCGAAGCATTGATCGCGAGGGAAAGCGCTAAGCGACTGGCAAAACTGGGAGGAACCGAAAAGAAATTGGAGGCCATACCCCGGAGAAGGCCAGGAAATAGCTAAATGGTTCTCGTTGATACTTCAGTATGGGTGGCCCATCTCCGTGATGGAAGTATCGGCCTGGAAGCGCTTTTGAATGATGGACAGGTTGCCTGCCATTCCTTCATCATCGGGGAGCTCGCATGCGGGAATCTGAAGAACCGATCTGAAGTACTCTCTCTTCTTCACACGCTCCCTATGGTAACCCATGCGGAGCATGAGGAAGTGATGCTATTTATAGAGAACTACCGTTTTATGGCGAAAGGGTTGGGTTACATCGATATGCATCTACTTGCCTCGGCCCTCTTGACTCAGGTTCCCCTGTGGACACTCGACAAGAGCCTGGACGCAGCCTCTTCAATTCTCGGATTGGAGTATCGATCCTCCTGATCAGATAACAACCCAATCCAAAGGAATGAGAGAACTCTATCTCCTCTTTTCTCCGCATTTACTCTCCCTCAAGAATCGCCTGCGGCACCTCCAGCCGGATACGCTCCTCAAGGCCGCCTTCCTCCTGCTGCTGGGCCTCCTCTTCTGGGCCGGGACCTTCTATGTTGTCTATCGGGTGCTCCTCTACTTCCAGGGGGTGCCGGAGATCGGGGAATACCTGACTCTCAAGCTCCTCTCCATGGTCTTCCTCACCTTCTTCACTATCCTGCTCTTCTCCAATGGGATCATCTCCCTCTCCACCTTCTATCTCTCCGAGGACCTCTTCCTCATCCTCTCCTCGCCCGTCTCCCTGGGCAAGGTCTATCTGAGCAAGTTAGGAGAGACGCTGGCCTCCAGCTCCTGGATGGTCCTGCTATTCGGGCTCCCGGTCTTCATCGCCTACGGGGTCGTCTATCACGCCTCCCTCCTCTTCTATCTTCAGTTGGCCGCGACCCTGGTGCCATTCTTGATTTTGCCCTCTGCCCTGGGGATCGGCTGCATCATGGTCTTAGTGAATGCCTTCCCTGCCCGCCGCCTCAAGGACCTACTCCTCCTCCTCTCCCTGGGACTGGTGGCCTCCCTCTATCTCCTCTTCCGCTTCCTCCAGCCGGAGAAGCTGGTGGACCCCGAGGCCTTTAACAACCTGGTGGAGTATTTCGCCCGCCTGGGGACCCCCGCCTCCCCCTTGCTGCCCAGCCAGTGGGCCACCGAGGCTCTGGTCCCGCTGTTGCAGAAGAGGGAGGGAGAAGGCCTCTTTCATCTGGGCCTTCTGATGAGCAATGGGGTAGTGGCCCTCCTCTTCGGCGGCTGGCTCTGCCGGAGGCTTTACTTCGAGGGCTGGAGCAAGTCCCAGGAGGGACGGCAGGTCCGCATCTCGAAATCCCCGCTTCTGGAGCGAATCATCGCCCTCCTCGGCCGCCCCCTCTCCCTGCCCTACCGGGCCCTGCTGGCCAAGGACCTCAAGACCTTTCTGCGGGACCGGACCCAATGGTCCCAGCTCTTCCTCCTGGTCTCCCTGGTGGTGGTCTACCTCTATAATTTCAGCGTTCTCCCTTTGAAAAAATCTCCCATCGGCAGTTTCTACTTACAGAACCTCCTGTCCTTCCTGAACCTGGGCCTGGCCGGCTTCGTCCTCTCGGCGGTGGGGGTCCGCTTCATCTTCCCCGCCGTCAGCCTGGAGCGAAGGTCCTTCTGGATTATCCAATCCTCTCCTCTGGGGCTGAAGGGCTTCTTGTGGGGGAAATTCCTGATGGGCCTCATCCCCCTCCTGGTCCTGGCGGAGCTACTGATCCTCCTCACCAACCTCCTGCTCCATGTCACCCTCTTCATGATGGCCCTCTCCGCGGCCACCATTTTTTTCATGACCTTCGGGATCACCGGCCTGGGGATCGGCCTGGGTGCCATCTACCCTCGTTTCCGGGTGGAGAATGTCTCCCAGATTGCCACCGGGTTCGGAGGGATCATCTATATGATCTACGCCCTCCTCTTCGTGGGCTCCATCGTCCTCCTCGAGGCCTGGCCGGTCTATCTCCTCTTCATGGCCCGATTGGGCTACCGCGCCATCGGCCCCTGGCAGTGGGGGGGGATTGGGCTCGCCTTCGCCCTGATCCTGATCCTCAATGCCATAGCCGTCCTGATCCCCATGAACATGGGCCAGAAGAGACTATCCCAATACGAGATTTGAGGGAAAGGGAGGGGTGAAGTCCCTGGCCGACCTGGCGGGCCCGGCGGGGCATCTTTCGGTCCGAGGGCAAAAGGAGCAGGATATCCCTTCCCCCGCCAGGGCAGCGGGGGAAGGGGAGGAATGGAAGTACTGTGGCAGCCTCCTACTGGGGAAGGGAACGCAGGAATTGCTCTAATTCAGCATTGAACTTGTCCGGCTCCTCGATCTGCAGCAGGTGTCCGCTGTTGTGGAAGACCACCAGGCTGGCATCGGGGATCTGATTGCGCATATAGACCGCTGCCTTGCTGGAGCGCGGATAGAGCTGGGAGTCGGAGGCCAGGATCAGGGTAGGGACCTTGATCTGGGGCAGGAGGGCCCGATAGTCCCGAGGGATGAAGTCGTAAAAGAGGGTGACCGCGGTCCAGGTCGGGGTCTTGCAGACCATCTGGTAGCGAGCATCCACCGCCTCCTCGGTCGGCGGGTTCTTCCAAATGGTGCGGAGGAAGGTCTTGTGTGTCGCCTCCCGATTCTGCCACAAGCCGATGGCAAAGGCGTGCAAGGCATCCCAGTTGTTATCGTGGAAGGCCCCCGAATTCCAGTACTCCCCGGACATGGGGCAAGGGCTCATGTCCTCCAATACCAATGCCTTCAGCTTATCCCCACCGAATTGGCGGTAATAGTCCAGGGCCACCATGACCCCCATGGAGTGGCCCACCAGGGTCACCTTCTCCAGGCCCATGGCCTCGATGAACTTCCTCACATCCCTCGCCAACTGGGGGATGTTGTTCCCCTCCATCGGCTTGCTGGAGTTGCCGTGGCCGCGGAGATCGATGGCCAGGGCGCGGTAATTCTGGGCGAAGTAGGGAAGCTGATGGCGGGCCCAGATGCTGCTATTCCCGCACCAGCCGTGGACGAAGAGGATGGGATCCCCTTTCCCCCGATCCTCATAGAAGACCTGCAGGTTGTCGTCCAGCTCGATAAAGAGGGCCGAGGCGGAACTGGAGAGGAGCCCGATCAGCAAGATCAGGGCGGAAAGGATAAGCGTGATTCGGCTAAGGCTTCTTTTCATATTGACCTCCGTCCTAAGGAAGAAAAGCCCAATGGGACCTCTGTAAAGACCGGGCTGCCGACCCCTTCTGCCCCGTGCCCCCACCCTGGGCCCCGGCGATCTCTGCAGCGCGGGAGTTTATCACAGTGGCTCCTGCCAGGGCAAGGTCAAAATGGGTCTGCCGGGGGAACGGCGCAAAGAAAAGACCCATTGAATTTCCTTACACATTGTGCTAATTCTTTGTTCCACCGCCGCGAAAGGGTTGCGGCGTGTGACGTTCAGAGTTAATAGAAGGGAGTAAGGGATGAACAGACAACAACATTGCTGGATTTGGATAGGGACGGTCGCCGTCCTCTTGGGCCTTTTGAGTCTGGGCCCGGAGGCCAGCCTCGCCTGGGCGCAGGAATTCTCAGCGGACCAGATGGTGATCATCTCCAACGTGAAAGAGGTGGGCACTCTCTACTACCGGCCCGATCGCTGGCGGCTGGAAACCAGGGTTGGAGAATACGAGACTATCTCCGTCTTCCGCCTGGACAAGAAGCTGATCTGGACCCTCCTTCCCAAGGATAAGAAATATATCGAGGTGCCCTTGTTGGACGATGACCTCCCACTGCCCAAGAAGATCGTGGGGGAGATCGAGCGGGCCGTGGTGGGGCAAGAAGAGGTGGAGGGCTTCCTCTGCGACAAGCTCGTCGTCCGCTATTCCAAAGAGGATGAGATCTGCGAGATGCGCTATTGGATCCCAAAGGAGTTGGGGGTCCCCATCCGCTCCGAGGCCCCGGACCTGAATTGGAGGAACGAGCTAAAGAACATCAGGGGCGGGCCTCAACCAGATCAGCTTTTTGAGGTCCCCTCGGGGTATGAATTGTTCGTCCCGCCCCTGGACTTTATTCGATAAGCCTCCTCCTGTTGGGATCGGGACTGGCCTAAACCGGGATCGAGGAAGGGGAAGGAGGGAGAGAGTTGGGAAAGATCTCCGTCAGGAGGGTAGAGACCAAGAAAGACCTCCACCGCTTCATCTCCCTGCCCTGGAAGATTTATCGAGGCGATCCTCATTGGGTGCCCCCCTTGCTCTCCGAGCAGAAGTTGGTGCTCGACAGGGAGAAGGGGCCCTTCTTCGAGATCGGCCAGGCCGAGTACTTCCTGGCCCTCTGCGAGGGAGAGCCGGTGGGTCGCATCTCGGCCCACACTAACCAGCAATGGAATCAGCACTATCGGGACCAGAAGGGGTTCTTCGGATTCTTCGAGTGCATCGAGGACCCTGAGGCGGCCTCTGCGCTCTTTGAGGCCGCCGAGGGCTGGCTGCGGGATCGGGGAAAGACCTCCATCCTGGGTCCCATGAGCTTCTCCATCTACGACGAGCTGGGCCTCTTGATCGATTGCTTCGATCAGGACCCGGTGGTGCTCCTGACTTATAATCCGCCCTATTATGTGGACCTCATCGAGGGGAGAGGCTTCAATAAGGCGATCGATTGGTATGCCTATCTGATGACCGATCAGGTGGCGGTCAACCCCGTCCTTTTCGAGGTGAGGGATCGAGTCTGCCGGCGGAATGGCCTGGTGATCCGCCATGCCAGGATGAGCCAGTTCAAGGAGGAGGCGGAGAGGGCCAAGTCCATCTTCAATGAGGCCTGGTCGGAGAACTGGGGACACCTCCCCTTCACCGACAGGCAATTCGACCATCTGGCCAAGGGATTGCGAATGATCCTGGATGAGCGGCTTCTCTTCTTCGGGGAGATCCAAGGCAAGGCCATCGGCGTCTGCGTCAGCATCCCCGACGTGAACCAGGCCTTGAAGCCCGCTAATGGAAGGCTGCTGCCCTTCGGATGGTACCACCTCTGGCGAGGCCTCAAGCAAGTAAAGAAGCTACGGACCATCATCATGGGGGTGAAGAAGGAACACCGCCACACCGGGATCGATGTGGCCTTCTATGTGGAGACGATCGAAAAGGGGAAGGCGATAGGCTACACCGAATCGGAGTGCTCCCTGGTGGTGGAGACCAATACCTGGATGCGCAAGGCCCTGGGTGATCTGGGGGCCAGGATCTATAAGACCTATCGGCTCTACGAAAAACCTCTATAGGGGGGCGCCCATCAAGGAATCCGCGATTCAATCCCTCCCCAAAGAGGCAAGAACGATAGACCGGGCCATGAGGTGGCTGGGGCAGGCCAGGCCGGTGGAGATCTCCTCCACCTTCTTCATCCTCTTCTTCCTCAGCCTGAACCTCCTCTTCTTCAACCGCATCCCCTCTTCCCAGCTCTTGCTGGTCAAGTACATCGGCCTGCTGCTCCTGATCGTCCTGGCGCGAAGGACCGCGGAGCGGATTGAGAAGAAGGGGTGGGTCCTCTTCCGTGATTTCCTCCCCATCCTCCTCATCTTCGAGGTCTACGACGGCCTCGGCTACATGCTCCACGTGATCAATCCCGCCGATGCCGATTCCGTACTGATCCGGATCGACCATCTCCTCTTCGGCGTCCATCCCTCCGTCTGGCTGGAGCGGTTCGCCAGCCCCCTCCTCAACGACCTGATGCACCTGGCCTATTTCTCCTTTTACTTCCTGCCGATCCTGTTGGGGATCATCTTCTGGGTGAAGGGGAAGAGGGGGGCCTTCAATCGGCTGGTCCTGGGGGCCACGGGAGCCTTCTATCTCTGCTACCTCGGATATATCCTGGTGCCCGCCGTCGGCCCCCACTTCACCCTGGCCCCTCTCTATCACCTCCCCCTGGAGGGGACGGCGATCACCGACTTCGTTCGGGGGTTCGTGGCCACGGCAGAGAACCTACAATGGGACTGCTTCCCCAGCGGGCACACCGCGGTCACCCTGGTTACGCTCTGGTATGCCTTCCGGGAGGAGCGGACCGCCTCCTACCTCTTCCTGCCCATCTCTGCCCTATTGCTCCTCTCCACCCTCTATTGCCGATATCACTATGGCATCGACCTAATTGCCGGGGCCGCGGTAGCCGCCGTATCGGTCTGGTCAGCGGACTGGCTGGAATACCTGAGCGTGAAGCGCCGGGAGAGGAGCCGGAGGCGGGTCGAGGCCCCAATGTCTACCGTCCCGCTCTCGCCGAGGGCAGGGAGGTAGACTCCCTCCGTCCTTATCCCTTGGCCACAGAGAGCAGGGCCTCCACATTCCCCGCGGGCACCTCCGGCGGGATGTCGCAGCCGGTCATCAGGATGTAGCCCCCGCCCGGGGCGGCGGCCTCCAGACATCCTTCCGCCTTTTCTTCCACCTCCTGCCTCGTCCCGCGGAGTATGACCTCCACCGGGTGTACATTCCCCGCCACGCAGACCTTGCCCTGGAGGACCCCCTTGGCAGAGGCGAGATCGACCTTATGATCCAGGCTGAAGCAATGAATGCCCGAGTCGGCGAGGAGATCGAGGCGGTCTGCCGTGTTACCGCAGATGTGGAGGAGAAGGAAGGACTCCCGCTCCCGGACCCACTGCGCCATCCGGCTGATTCCGGGCAGGGCGAATTCGGCAAAGGCCTTCTTGGAGATCAGGTCCCCGGAGGCGGTGGGGTCGGCCAGGGCCACCCCGTCCACCCACCTCTCCTCCAAGAAGGGCTCCAGAAAGAGACAGATGGCGCGGGCCGAGATCTCCAGGAGCTCCTGGACCTGATCCGGGGCATCCACCAGCGCCATCATGAGTTGGTTGACCCCCAAGAGCTGACCAGCAAAAGTGAGCGGGCCGTTGGCCACGATGGTGACGAAGGCCCTGGTTCCGAAGGTCCGCTTGACGGAATGAGACGCCTCCCGGATGGTCCGAAGGATCGGATCCTGATCGATCCTCTCCAGGCGTAATCCCTTCCTCTCCTCCAGGCTGGAGAGCACCGGGCCCTCTAACTTCGGCGCGCTGATCCCCTCAAAGCGCAGACCCCCCCCCAACGCCCCGTAGATGGCGTTCGGATAGCCCGACCCTAAGAATACGATATCCAGGGGAAATCGCCGGTGGGCCAGATCCAGGACCTTGGCCATCTGCGCGCCATCTTTGCTCATCTCCAGCAGCGTGGTGCCCATCATCCTGGCAGTCCACATCCCCCCTCCCCAGAGGGAGACCGGAGGCCGAGGCGGCCTCCCCAGGGAGAGGGCTTCCAGGACGAGCTCTTTAGCATCCATTCTCTCCCTCCTCCTCAATCGGGATAGCCATTGACCACCACCTCCACCTTCCCGGTGGCCAGATCCAGCAAGAGTCCATGGGCGATTACATCCGGGGGGACCAGGGGATGGTGCTTGAAGTTCTCCACCCGTCGCTTGACCTCCTCCCGGGGGTCCTCGAAGGTATTCAGCCAGTTCAGGATCTTCTGCTCCAAGGGCTCGCCCAGCAGGGCCTTTGCCCGCTTGAACCCCTCCTCCCCCAGCCGCTCCCGCATGCGGGCCACGGCTCGTCCTGGATCCTTCTGGATCTTGGTAAGGCCGCAGTCGGTGTGGGTCATGAAGGCGAATTCCTTCATGTTAGCCAGGTAGAGGAGGACGAAGAGGGAGGGCATGTCCGGGACCCC
>JAZDMQ010000104.1:0-3031 GCA_043800755.1 bacterium
TGACGCCATCGTGATCACCATCTTCTCCGGACCAGTGAAGATGGGCTATGGGTGCGGCATTGCTTATAAGCCGGTAGCCGGAAAGTGCGGTGTTGTGACCGCAGGAGATGGATTCAGAGAGATCTACGAGATTGATGGAAAGCCCGCTTTGGATGTCTGGTTTGAGTGGTCGCAGGCTCCGAGGGATGAGATTATGAAGAAGGGGGCTATGTTCCCCTACAACCAGTGGAGTCCTCTCGGCGTCCAGGAGCACCTCTATCCCGAGTGGATCTGGATCAAGGATCCTTTCCGCTTCATCAAGGAAAAGAATGGAGTGGGAGTGGGCGGCATTGTCCCGATCGGCACCACGATCCACCTCCTCGAAGTGACGCCGGACACGGTCATTGCTGACAACGTCAAGAGCCTGAAGTATGCCATGGGCTATGAGGGGATCAACAAGGTGGCGGCCATGATCGGATTCAACTGCGTGGAGCGGCTGACCATCCTGCAGACCCAGGAGGGCAAGGTCTCCGAGAACTTCAAGGCGATCATGGACACGGTGGGCAATCCCCCTGTCGTTGGCAACGCCGGGGCCTGGGGCGAGCAGATGTTCGCCCCCACCGGCAACATCGGGGCGCAGAACATGACCCTCTGCTCCCTGTTGATCGGAGATGAGCTAATAAGCTAAAAAGCCCCGGATTATCCGCGGATCCGACCTTAACATTGTCTTCGCCTCCGACCTCGTCCCTCCCCCCGGGAGGACGGGCGATACGGTTCAGGGAGCAATTCCTGAGCCCGCCAGTGCGCAAAGGAGGCCTTTGAACCAAAGGCCTCCTTTCTATTTCTCTTCTACTCTTCCAGGTCCAACACGACTCGAAGGGAGGTGAGGTAACAGGCAAACTTGGATCGTTTCGACAACCATGAGCAACCTTCACCATGAAAAGGAGGTTTAGGCGTGTCTGATCTCAAGGAAAAGGAAAAAAAGGAGATTCAAGAAGAGGAGTCGGACCTCATCCAGAGGCTCAAAACTCCCACCCGGCGGGATTTCCTGAAAGGTTTGGCCATCGGCGCAGGAGGACTGGCCTTGGCTCCCCTGCTGGCCAAGGGGACGTCCGAGGCCATCGATCTCGATTACTTCCCGATGAAGCAGGTCGCCCAGGGACAGAATGTCCAGGGGGGACGGATCGTCCACGACTATCGGCTATGCACAGGATGTCAGACCTGTGAGATGACCTGTGCCATGGCCAACCACCAGGAGGTGAATCCCTCCAAATCCCGCATCAAGATCTACAGGTATGAGCCTGCGGTTTTCATAGGGATCGTCTGCCAGCAGTGCGGGGATCGGCCTTGCGTGAACGCTTGTCCCGTTGAGCCCGACAAGGATGGCTTCAGGGCCCTTTACGAGAATCCCAAGAGCAAGTCCCTGGCGGTGAATGTGGCCCGATGCATCAACTGCGGCAACTGCGTGGAGGCTTGCAAAAGCAGCCGCAACGGCAATATCTACCTGAATGCCAAAGGTATCCCGGACGGGTATTGCACGCTGTGCAACGGGGATCCCCAGTGCGTCAAGCAGTGCCCGCAGAACGCCCTGACGAACGTTCCTCGCACGACCGACGGCAGGTTTGGGGCCAAATCGGCCGATGTCATGGCGAAGTGGGCCATCGACACGCTCTATGGCGGGCCGAAGATGATCGTCGAAAACGGAATCCAGGTGCTGAAATAAGTCGGTTCCTTCCACATAGAAAAAAGGAGGTAAGAAAAGATGCCTGGAGGATATACGGGCACTATCTTGGAGGTCGATCTGACCACAAGAAAAGTCACCAAGAAGAAGTTGGACATGAACGAAGCCAAGATGTTCATCGGCGGGAGAGGCCTGGGCGCGAAATGGCTGTATGATCGCACCAAGCCGGGTGGAAGTCCTTTTGCACCCGATAACCCGATGTGCTTTATGGCCGGCCCGCTGAACGGCCTTCCGGCCCCCGCGACCTGCCGGCTGAACATTGTGACCAAGTCAGGAAGCACCTTCCCCAAGACGAATCCCAACACCGCGGGGTTATTACACACCAGCTGCGGAGGCCGGTTTACGCCCGAGTTGAAGTTCGCGGGATACGATGCGATCATCGTGACCGGGGCCGCTTCCAGCCCGGTTTGCCTCGTGATCGAGGACGACAAGGTGGAGATCCGGCCCGCGGACAAGTACTGGGGGATGGGCAACTACCAGTTGCAGATGACCCTGGATGAGGATTTCGGCCGGCGGTGGAGGAGCGTCTACATCGGACCGGGGGGAGAAAACGGAGTCCGTTACGCCAATATCATGACCGAGATCCATCGCGCCTGCGGCCGAGGCGGATCCGGCGCGGTCATGGGTTCCAAGAAGCTGAAATTTATCATCGTGAAAGGCTCCAAGTCACTCGGCATCCAGAATATGGCCGCCTGGAAAAAGGCCAACGTATCCGCCTATAAGAACATGATGTCCAGCAGCGGCGGCTTTGGCTTTGCCGATTGGAGGCGATTGGGCACAGGCATGGTCCTCGCCGGAGCGAGCGACTGGGGCCAGGAGGCCTGTTATAACTTCAAGGAGGGCACCTACGATAAGATTGACGGAATGGACGGGGAGACGGCCATTCGGAACCTGTGGGTGGGCAGCGATGGCTGCTTCATGTGTCCCATCTCCTGCCTGCACCGGGGCGTGGTCCGATCTGGAAGATTTTCCGGCATGACCCATGATGGACCCGAATATGAGGGCGTCATGATGGGCTCCAACTGTGGCATCAAGGACCTGGCGGAGTGGCAGGCTGCCATTGCCGCTTCGGACGATTATGGCCTTTGCTACATCTCCATGGGCAATGTCCTGGGCTTCCTCATGGAGTGCTACGACAAGGGCGTCATCACCGCCTCCGATCTGGACGGCATCGAGATGAAATGGGGCGATGTGGACGCGATGCTGGCGATCCAGAAGAAGGTCGCCTACGGAGAAGGCTGCGGCAAGCTCATTGGCCAGAACCTGCGGGCCATGGTGGCGGCCTGGGGCAAGGGCTGCGGTGATTACGCC
>JAZDMQ010000106.1:0-21980 GCA_043800755.1 bacterium
TTGTAGCCCCGCAGCGCAGGCTCGATCGCCTGCTTGGATTTGGTGAAGGCCGGGGGATCGAGGATGATCACGCCAAACCTCTCCCCCTGCCTCTCCAAGGCACGCAGCTCATCAAAGGCGTTGCCGGCCCGGAACTGGCAGCGGTCAGAGAGCCCATTCAGTCGGGCGTTCTCCTGGGCCAGGGCGATGGCCTCCTCCGAGATGTCGAGCCCCAAGACCGAGGCGGCCCCGAAGTGGGCGGCCTGCAGGGAGAAGGCCCCGGAGTAACAGAAACAGTCCAGGCCCCGCCGATCCTGACAGAGCCCCTGTAAGGCCAGGCGGTTCCCCCGCTGATCGAGGAAGAATCCGGTCTTCTGTCCCCCCTTGACATCCACCCAGAAGGAGAGTCCCCCCTCCCGGATCTGAATCCGGTCCGGGACTTCTCCCCAGAGCAGGCCTTTGCCTGAGGGAAGGCCCTCTAACTCCCGCACATGAAGGTCGTTGCGGGCATAGATGCCCAGGGGATTCAAGGTTTCGCGCACCAGGCTCAGGATCATCTCCCGGCGGACCTCCATCCCTAAGGCCAGCAATTGGATCACCAGGTAGGGCCCGTAACGATCGAGGATGAGCCCGGGCAAGAGGTCGGCCTCACTGAAGACCAGGCGACAGGCGTCGGAGGGTATGGAGAAGAGGGAGCGGCGGTCGATGGCCTGCTGCAGACGCCGACGGAGGAAGTCGCCATCGATCGCCTCCGGCTCAGAGGAGAGGACCCGCACCCGGATCTGAGAGGAGGGGTTGAAATAGCCCCGGCCCAGGAAGGTGCCGCGGGCATCGTACAGGTCGACGATCTCCCCGGGGCTTATGGGTCCATCGGTCTTCTCGATCTCCCCCGCATACACCCAGGGGTGTCCGCGGAGGAGGCGCCTCTCTCTGCCGGGTTTAAGGCCGATGCGCGCCGGGGATGGGGCTTGAGACATAACGCTCGAAGGCTTGCAGGAGCTGCTGATAGAATTCCTTCCCCAAGAGGGCCTCGATCGCATAGCCCAGGCTGAGGACCATCACCTCCCCCTGGGGGTCCTTCAAGCAAGGGATGTGGGCCAGGTTCGGGGTCTCCTGAACCCCCAGGAAACGCCCCTCCTCATCCTCTCCCAGACAGAGGGGATACTGGATGCAATCTAAGGGCTTGACCTCAGAAAGGCCCAGCCCACCCTTCAGGGCATAGGAATGGATGGCGCATAGCCTGACCCCATTCCGCTCGTAGGCAAAGAGGCACATCTGATCCGGATAGGAGAGGCAATGCGGGGGATCTCCCTCCGGGAAGTGCAGGCGCAGGGCCTCCCATTCCAGGCCATGGATCTCGCAGCCTGCCGGACACTGGGTCGCGCAATCGGCGACGAAGCAGCCTTTGGCGGCCAGGGCCCTCCCCTCCTCCGGGGGGAGGAAGGAGGCGATCTCAGATAGATGCAGGCGGATCCGCTTGATCTCGGCCTGATGAAGGATGCAGCCCCGACAGCAGCACTGGGACTGGCAGGAATAGAACTCCGGATCGCAGGTATAGGGGGTGGTGAAGATCCTCTCCTCTACCCGCACGCCGGCCACGGTGATATAACTCCTTCCTGGGGGGCCCTTGCTCTGATCGCTCATCGGCCCCAGTCCCGGGGGTAACGAAAATCCCGATCAATGGTGCGGCCGGAGACCTTGGCGATCACGGGCAGGCGCCGCTTGAACTGAGAGGACTGGACCATCTCGAAGACCTTCCGCACGAACTTCTCGTCGAAGCCCGCCCCCACCAGATCCGCGATCTCGTAGCGCTTGTCGATCATGAGCATCAGGACCTGATCTACCTCCTCATAGGTGAAGCCCAACTCCTCCTCATCCGTCTGCCCCTCCCAGAGGTCGGCGCTCGGCTTCTTCTGCATGATCTCCTCCGGCACCCCCACATGCCGGGCCAACTGCCACACCTGGGTCTTGAACAGATCCCCCAGGGGATTGATCGCGGAGGCCATATCCCCATAGAGGGTCCCGTAGCCCAGCATGAGCTCGCTCTTGTTACTGGTCCCCAAGACCAGGGCGGAGAGGACGGCCGAATGATCGTAGAGGATGGTCATCCGCTCCCGCGCCATCTTGTTGCCCCTTCTCAGGGCATCGGCCTCGGGGAAACGTTCGAAATAGACATCGATCATCGGGGTAATGTCGATGAGAGCGGAGTGGATCTTCAGCTTCTGCACCACCAGTTGGGCATGGGCCACGCTCTCCGGGCTGCTGGTCTTGTAAGGCATGATCAGGCCCCAGACGCTCTCTGGACCGAGGGCCTGGGCAGCCAAGAACGCGGAGAGGGCGGAATCTACTCCTCCGGAGACCCCGATGACGGCCCGGCGGAAGCCCATCTTGTGGACCTCGTTTTCGATGAAGCCCACCAGGATCTTGCGCAGCAGCTCACAATTGATGGTCACATCAGCGCGAATCGGCTCCATCCCTTCCCTCTCCGTCTCCCCTTCCCGGGGGGAGGCCCCTATTTCGCTCTCTCCTTGATGACCCGCTTTAACTCGCGGAGGGTGAGATTGGGACGCTCATCTCGCAGCAAAGGGGAGGTGGCCCTCTCCCGCCGCAGCTCAGACCGGTCCAGCTCGGCGATGACCAGGTCCTCCTGGTGGTACTTCCCCTTGGCCAACAGGATCCCGGCCGGGCTGAGGATCTGGGATCCTCCCCAAAAGTGGACCCCGTCCTCATAGCCCACCCGGTTGGCGAAGACGAGGAAACAGGAGAAGAGGTAGGCATAGGTGTAGATGAGGCTCTCCCAGACCTTTACCGACTCCAATTTCTCCTCTGCCCCCAGCCCCCGCCCCGGGCTGGAGGAGAGGCCGACCAAGAGATCCATCCCCCCCAGGGAGAGGACATAGGGGGCGGAGGGGTGCCACAGGTCTTCGCAGAGGAGGAGTCCCATAGGTCCCCAGCGGCTCTGAGTCGCCCGCAGGCGATCCCCGGAGGCGAAATACCGCCGTTCATCGAACATCCCGTAGGTGGGCAGGTAGATCTTGCGGTGGACATGCCGCACCTCTCCCGCCTCCAGCAAAAGCGCGGCGTTATAGAATCGATGATCCGAGGATTCCTCCACCAATCCCAGCACGATGGAGATCTCCCGGCTCAGCTCCTTCAAACCATTTAGGAAGGGGCTCTCGCAGGATAGGGCCAGGGAGGGCACCAGGTCCTTGACGAAATACCCGGTGAGGCTCAGCTCCGGAAAGATGATGAGATGAACGCCATCAGCCCGGGCCTGCTCCGCGATCTGCTCGTGGAGGGCCAGATTCTTCCTCAAATCCCCTAAGATGGGATTGACCTGGGCGACTGCAATCCTAAACTGCCTGGCTTGCATTAGACCTCTCAGCTCGAAAGGAGCCGTAAATGACCTCTAACTCCAAGGATGGCTGCCTCCTTCCTCTACCCGTATAAAGGATCAAGGGGGGTAAGGCCTTGAGCTCCGGCCTCGCCCCCTTTCGGGCGGAAACCAGGGCAAATTCCGCCTCCGATTCGGGAAAGGAGTGAACCAGGCGGAGGCGCTTGGGCTCCAGGCCGGCCTGGCGCAGCGAGACGATCAGGCCCGCCAGGCCGCTGCAATGATAGATCAGGGCTAGGGTGCCCCTGGCTCGAAGGGCCCAGAAGGCAGCCCGCAAGAGATCCTCCAGCCCTCCCTGCGGGCCGTGCTTGGCCAAGGCCACCTGCTGCCGTGGGCTCGATCGGCCGCTCCCGATGGCACGATAGGGAGGATTGGCCAGGACCAGGTCAAAGGAGTTAGGGGAGAGGAGGCGAGGTCCCGCCCTCCAGTCAGCCACCAGGACGGAAACCCTGCCCTCCAGGCCATTGAGGACCACTGACCTTTGGGCCTGGCTGGCCAGGTCCTCCTGAAGCTCCAGCCCTAAGATCTTCACTTCTCCCCGCCGCCGCGCCAGGAGCAGGGAGGCCGCCCCATTGCCCATCCCCAACTCCAAGGCGGATCGCCCGGGAAGGGAGGAGGCGAAGTGGGCAAGGAGCACGGAATCCAGAGAGTAGCGGTAGCCCCGACGGCTCTGGATGATGCGGTAGCCCGAGCCAAGCAGCTCCTCAAGGACCTCCCCCGGCCGCAGGAGAACTTCCATCGCGCGAATCCCCTAAAAGAGCCCGACCACCCTCCCCTGCTCGTCGATGTCGATGAAGTTGCCCGCCGGGGTCGAGGGCAGGCCGGGCATGGTCCGCATCTCCCCCAACAGGGGATAGAGGAACCCGGCCCCCACCGAGGCGTTGACATCGCGAATGGGGACGCGGAAATTCCGGGGTCTGCCCTTCAATGAGGGATCATGGGAGAGGGAGAGGTGGGTCTTGGCCATGTTGATGGGCAGCTTGTCAAAGCCCATCTCCGTGTACATCTTGATCTTCCTCTCCGCGGCGGGCATATAGTCCACCCCATCCGCCCCGTAGATCTTGGTGGCGATGGTTTCGATCTTCTCCTTGATAGAGGCCTCGAGGGGATAGAGGAACCGGAACTGGGAGGGCTGGTCGCAGGCGGCCACGACCGCTTGGGCCAACTCGATGCCGCCCTGTCCCCCCTTGGCCCACGCCCCCATGGGGACGGCGTCTTCGGCCCCGTATCCTTTCGCTCTCTGGCGGATGAATTCGATCTCTTTGTCCGTGTCGGTGGTGAAGCGATTGATCGCCACCACCACCGGCACCCCGAACAGCCGCACATTCTCCACATGCTTCGCCAGGTTCTCCATGCCTTTTTCCAGGGCGGGAAAGTTCTCCTCGGTAATCTCCTTGGGCAGGTCCTTCCCGGCCACCACCCTGCCCGCGCCTCCGTGCATTTTCAGGGCCCGCACGGTGGCAGTGAGGATGACGGCATTGGGCTGGAGGCCGCTGTACCGGCACTTGATGTTCATGAACTTCTCGCAGCCGCAGTCCGCGCCAAAGCCCGCTTCGGTGATCACATAGTCCGCCAGCTTCAGAGCGATCTGGTCCGCGATGATGGAGTTATTGCCATGGGCGATATTGGCGAAGGGCCCGGCGTGTACGAAGACCGGGGTATGTTCCAGGGTCTGCATCAAGTTGGGCTTGATCGCATCTTTCATGAGAACGGTCATGGATCCGGCACATTTCAGGTCCTCGGCGGTCACGGGTTTGCCGTCATAGGTCACCCCGATCACGATTCGCCCGAGGCGTTTCCTCATGTCAAAGAGGTCGGTGGTAAGGGCCAGGATCGCCATCACCTCGGAGGCGACGGAGATATCGTATCCGCTCTCTCTCGGATAACCATTATCCCTGCCCCCCAGGCCCACCACGATCTGGCGCAACGCCCGGTCGCTTACATCGACCACTCTTCTCCAGGAGATGCTCAAGGGATCGATCTTCAGACGGTTGCCGTGCAGGATGTGCGCATCGATGAAGGCGGAGAGCAGATTGTGGGCAATGCTCACCGCGTGCACATCCCCGGTGAGGTGGAGGTTGAAGTCCTCCATGGGGACCACCTGGGAATACCCGCCGCCGGCCGCGCCCCCTTTGATCCCGAAGACCGGGCCCAGGGAGGGCTGGCGCAGGCAGGTGAAGATCTTCTTTCCGATAACCGCCATCGCCTGCGAGACCCCGATGGTGGTCACTGTCTTGCCCTCCCCCAGGGGGGTGGGAGTGATGGCCGTCACCACGATGTACTTGCCGTTCGGCCGGCACGCGAGCCCCTTCAAGACATCCAAAGAGACCTTGGCCTTGTATTTGCCATAATATTCCAGATCGTCCTCCTGCAGGCCGACCGATTTGGCGATCTCCAGGATGGGCTTCATCTTCGCCTGCTGGGCGATCTCGATATCCTTTAGCATCCCTGATACTCCTTTCTCCTGCGATGAATAGATCGTGGAAATTGAACCCTCGGGGGTAATTTCCTGTTAAGTTCCGATCAATTTAGTCTCCCCTTTCGCCCTTGTCAAGATAAATTGATCAATGGCTAAAGCTGCTTCCGCCACTCCTGTATTCTAATACAGCCGGATCGGATCGACATCCACCCGGAGACCGACCCCGGCCCTGGCGGCTGAGTCCTGGAACTGATCCAAGGCCTTGCCCAGGGGATCCACCAGGCGACCCTGCTCGCCTTTGACCAGAAGCCTCCAATAAAACCTCCCTTTCCGACGATAGAGCGGGGACGGGGCCGGGCCGTCCAAGAGCTGGGAAGGGGGGGCCTGGGCCTGGAGGAGCGAGGCAAGGGCCATCGCCGCCCTCTTCGCCCCATCCTCCCTGGTGGCGCTGATTTCGACTTGGGCCAGCTGGAAGAAGGGCGGCAGGCAGAGGACTTCCCGCGAGGCAATCTCCCTTCCGTAGAAGAGCAGGTAATCCTGGGCCTGGACCGCCTGCAGGACATAATGTCCGGGGTAATAGGTCTGAATGAGGAGCTCGCTGGGGGGATGACTCCCCTTCCGGTTTTGGGCCATCTCCATCAGGAGGGAAAAGAGGCGTTCCCCGGCCCGGAAATCGGGCAGGTTGAGGAGGTTATCCGCAGAAAGGAGCGCCACCAGGGAGGGCTGACCGAAGGGCAGCGCCCTGAGGATCATCTGGGTTCCCACCAGGATATCCAGGTCGCCCCGGCCAAAACGCTGGAGCAGGGCCTGCGGCCCTGTCCTCAGGGGAAAGACATCGGAATCCATACGGGCGACCCTCGCCCCAGGGAATAGGCGCTTGACCTCCTCCTCCACCTGCTGCGTGCCCGGCCCGAGATAAAGGATGATGACCCCCCGGCAATTGGGACAGCGATCGGGGGGGGACTCCTCCCTTCCACACTGATGGCAGACGAGCCCCCGGCCGCCCCGATGCAAGACGAAGGGGACGCTGCATCGAGGACATTGGAGGCGGAAGCCACACTCGCGGCACAGGAGGTGGGCGAAATACCCACGCCGATTGATCAGGAGCACCGACTTCTCTGAAGCGGCCAACCTCTGTCCAATCGCAGCCTGCAACGCCGAGGAGAGAAGAGGAGGCCTGTTCCCCTCCCGGGCCTCTTCTCGCATATCCACCAGGGAGACGCGTGAAAGCTCTCCCGGTGCTGAATCCGGCACGGATAAGAGCCGGTACTCCCCTCGCTGGGCCTTATAGAAACTCTCCAGGGAGGGGGTGGCCGAGGCCAGGAGCAGGGGGATGTTGAGCATTTGGGCACGGGCCAACGCCACCTCGCGCGCGTGGTAGCCTGGCCCCTCCTCCTGCTTGTAGGAGGGATCCTGTTCATCGTCGAGGAGGATGAGGCCCAGCCGGGGGTGAGGGGTGAAGGCCGCAGAACGCGTTCCAATGGCGATGAGCGCCTCTCCCTCCTGGATCCTCCTCCACTGCCGCTCCCGTTCTGCCCGGGAAAGGCCACTGTGCAAGAAGGCAACCCGGCCTCTTAGGAGGGCATCCACCTCTTCCCGGAAGGAAGCGGTGAGGCCGATCTCCGGGACCAGGAGCAGCCCTCCCCTTCCCCCTTGAAGCAAGAGCTGAAAGAGCTCTAGGTACCACCTCCTCCTCTGCTCCCGGTGAGGGCCAAAGAGGAGGAAGGTGGCATGGGTTGGCTTCTCCATGGCCTCTCGCACCGGTGCCAGTGGAGGGGGCAATTCCCTTCCCGGGGAGGGAAAAAGCGGCAGGGCCTCAGGGGCGGAGCTGGAGAGAGAGTCGGCGCGGGATGACAACCGGCGAGCCTTCACCGGCACCATCTCCCGTGCCAGCCATCCCTTCCGCTGCATTCCCTCCAAGGACGCACCAAGGCCTTCAGCTCCCACCCTTCGCTGGATCTGGCCCACACTTAGAGGAGAGGAGGCCTGCAAGGCCTCCCAGATCCTTTTCTCCAGAGGAAGGAGGGAAGGAGGCAGGTCGGGAACAATCCGGGTCAGGTGAAATACCCAGCGGCCGGCGGTTTTGGACCGCGGGGGAAGCGCGGACTTGATCACCGCCCCCCAGGGGGCCAGGCAGTCGTCCGCGATCTTCCTGGTGAGCTTTAGGAGGTGGGCGTCAAGGGAAGGCCCCTCCCCAAATACGGCCTGGATCTCCTTGAGGGGAATGGCTGGAGGCTCCCCGGGCATTCCCACGATATAGCCAATCACAAAACGCCGACCCAGGGGAACCAGTACGCATTTGCCCAGGGAGATCTCATCCTGCAGCGATGGGGGAACCTTATAGGAAAATAGCTTGTCCGTGGCCGCCCCCACCGCCACCTCGACATATCGCTCGGGATCTGCCATTCTGCCTTCCTGCGGCTAAGAGGGGCCCGGGGAGGGGGATCTGCGAAGTCGCAGATACTCCTGTTTCAACATCTTCATGTCCTCCCAGACCTTCTTCTTCTCTAAGGGGTTACGCAACAGATAGGCAGGATGAAAGGTTGCCAGGAGGGGGATTCCCTGATAGGCGTGAAATTTGCCCCGCAGGGCCGATATGGGGGTTTTGGTCTGGAGAAGGGTCTGGGCCGCGAAGGTGCCCAGGGCACAGATGAGTTTGGGAGAAATGGCCTTCAGTTGGGCCTGCAGAAAAGGTTCACAGGTCTCGATCTCGTCCAACTGGGGGTTGCGATTCTGCGGAGGACGGCACTTGACGATGTTGCAGATATAGACCTGCTCGCGCTTCAGCTCGATGGATTCGATAATCCGGGTGAGAAGCTGCCCGGCCCGGCCCACAAAAGGCTCCCCCTGCTCATCCTCCTCTGCCCCGGGCCCCTCTCCCACAAAGACCAGGTCGGCCTTGGCATCTCCACTCCCGAAAACGATCTGCTTTCGATTCTGCCACAGCTTGCAGCGCCGACATTCGCCGATCCACTGGCGAACCCCTTCCAGATCCAAGGACCGGGAAGGAGGCAGGGAGTGCTCCCCTGGGGGCAGGCTCAACCCCAAAAGCCCCCGCTCCTTCTGCCAGCAGAGGTGGCCCTTGAAGTCCCTCAAGATCTCCAGGAATTCCCGCTCCAGGGAATCCATCACCCCCCCTTCCTTCTAATTGGGGCCGGGAGATCCCCCTTCAGGCGTTCCCCAATCCGATTTAGGATGATCTCCGCCAACTCGGCCTTGGAGAGGAGGGGCAGTTCCTCCACCCGCCCCTCGCGATCGATCAGCTTGACCTGGTTCGCCTCCTGGCCGAATCCGCCCTCGGGCTGGTCGATCTCGTTCGCCACGATCATATCCAGCTTCTTTCGTCGGAGCTTGCGCTTCGCGTTCTCCACCAAATCCTCCGTCTCCGCCGCAAAGCCGACCACCAACCTCTTCCCCTTCCTACTGCCGATCTCCTGCAGGATATCCGGGGTCTTCTCCAATTCGAGAGTGAGCCTCCCCGGCCCTTTCTTGATCTTGGAGAGAGAGCATCGGACCGGCCGATAATCGGCCACTGCCGCCGCCTTGATGATGATATCGGCCTCGTCCAGGTGGGTCAGCATGGCATTCCGCATCTCCTCCGCTGATTGGACCAGCTCCATCTTTACCCCGAAGGGGGCAGGCAGGGTGGTCGGGCCGGAAACCAGGATGACCCGGGCCCCCCGGGCGCGGGCGGAGGCCGCCAGGGCATACCCCATCCTTCCCGAGGAGGGATTGGACAGGAAACGAATCGGGTCCAGGAACTCCCGGGTAGGGCCAGCGCTGATCAGGACCGTCTTGCCTTGCAGGTCCCGCTTTTGGCCCCAAATCCTCTCTGCGGCTGCCAGGATCTGGGAGATCTCTGCCAACCGGCCCTTACCCACCTGGCCGGAGGCCAGCTCCCCCTGCTCCGGCCCCACGAAATGAACCCCCAGGGCCTCCAGCCGCTTCACATTGGCCTGATAACAGGGATGGGCCAACATCTGATGATCCATCGCCGGGGCGATCAGGACCGGGCAACGGGCCGAGAGGAAGAAGGTGGAGAGGAAGTCGTCCGCGATCCCTCCCGCGAATTTCCCAATGATATTGGCGGTGGCCGGGGCCACCAGAAGCAGATCCGCCTCCTCTGCCAGGGTCACATGCTCGAGGCGCGAGGCCGAGGTGGGCTCGAGGGCGGGCTCGAAGAGATCCCGGATCACCGGTCGGCCGGAGAGGGTCTGAAAGGTGAGGGCGCCCACGAAGTGTTGAGCCGATCGCGTCAGGACACAGGTGACCTTCGCCCCCTTTTTGACCAGGGCCCTCAGCAGCTCGGCTGCCTTGTAGGCCGCGATGCTCCCTGTCACCCCCAGGACGATCTCTTTGCCTTTCATCTCTCCCCCTCGATCCGCAGCCATTTTCTTTCCTCTCATCTAAGTGGATGATAAGAGCCCGCGCAGGGCGAAAACCGCCAATAGGAGCAGAGCCGCCAGCAGGATGATGAAGAGCCAGCGGTAGAGGTGGAGGTACTTCAAGACTACCCGCTTCCTCTCCTCCAAATCGAGGGGCCAGGCTATCTTCTTGATAAAGGAGAGCAAGGAGGCGGGGAAGGTGAGGTCAGCTTCCTTCTTCCACATCATGAGCTCCTCTGCCTTTACTGGGGTGCGACCTCCGCAATACCCGCATTCCACCACCGCCTGCTCCGTCTTCCCCAGGAAAATATCCCCTTTGCAAAGGCTGCATTGGCCCAAAATAGGATTCTCCATCGATTGGGTGACCGACTTCTCCACCTTTTCCCAGTGGAAGAATAGATCCAGTTGGCTCAAATGCAGGCTCTCGGGCCTTCGCAGGACCGAAGAGGTCTGGGCGCCCGCGGCCCGAATGAGAAGATTTCCCTCTGGAGAAGAGCGGATCTCCAGTGAGACTTTGCACTCGGGGCAGGGAAGGATAATTGTGGCTGGGCGGACCAGATCCAGGGGTGCTCCACACTTCCTACAGGTCCGGACCTCTGACATCTCTCTAATCCTCTCGGGATAGAAAAACCGCCAACAACTGTTTTCCCCGAAGGCCAAAGTGATGCGCCACTGGGTCACATTTGGTGGAGAAAAGACAGAATACCTCTCCCCTAATTTGACGCCGATATTCGGAGAGGACGTAGTAGTTCGCCTGTCCCTTGGCCAAGACCAGGCTCGCCCTCTCTAATTCCTCGGTCAATTCCGGGGATATCTCGCGGAAGGAGATCCCCAAGGTGTCCGGTCCCGCCAGGATCAGGCGATCGGATATCCCTTGCAGGCCCACTGCCAGCCCATCCTCCATGGTGGCATCGGAGGTGATTGCCCCCCCGCGCAGCGCAGAGATGACCTGGCCTGAGGATCTCTTCAACTCCTCGATGAAGGCAGCATCCAGGGCTATCTCCCCTACATTGTCGTGGAGGTAGAGGATCCGCTCCGCTCCGGAGACCCTCTCGAAGAGGGCCTCAAGTTGGTCCACCCCCAATCCCTTTGCCAGGTAAGAGGAGAGATATTCCTTGGCCGCCGCCGGGCGAAAGCCATAGCCGGTCCCCGCACTGCGGGAATCCAAGGCATTGGCGGCCAGGGCCCAGGATGCAAAGTGGCGGAATCGCGGGAATCCCTGAAGGCGACTCCCTGCCTCTCTAAGCTCGGCGGCGATCTCCATCCCGATCTCGTTCAGCCTCTTGCGCTGTTCGCAAAAGGGAACCCTCAGGCCCAGAGCCCGCTTCAGGGTGCGGTGGAGGTCAGTGATATGATAGGAGGGAGGCTGAGAGAAATCAAGGGACTCGGAGAGGCGCCGCAGGCAAAGGCGCAGGACCGTCTCCCGCCTGGCTTCATCCTGGCAAAGGAGCTCCGCCGCCTGAGAGATATCGTCCACAAAACATGGAAGGCAATGCCGTTGGGTCAGCATCCTAAGGCTTGACGAAATGATTCAGGGGACGGTGGCCCTTCCCCAGGGAAAAGGAGTTGCGGATGCTGGATATCACATAGCGGTGGGCCACCTCGATCGCCTCTCTCACCTCTTGCCCCCTGGCCAGCCCGGCGGTGATGGCCGCCGAGAAGGTACACCCGATGCCGTGAAAGGCCTCCCCGGGAATGCGCAGGGTATCCTTCACCTCCATCTTGGTTCCATCGTAAATGATATCAAAGACATGGGGACCCGGAAAATGACCCCCCTTCAGGAGGACATAGTCAGGGCCCAGCCCTTTGATCTTCTTGGCTGCTTCTTTCATCGAGGCTACATCAGGAATAGGCTCTCCACAAAGGATTGCGGCCTCCTCCAGGTTAGGGGTGACCACCCGGGCCATGGGCAGGAGCAAGCCCTTCAGGACATCCAAGGCATCCTCATCCAGCAAACGCTCACCCGTTCCCGCCTTAATCAAGGGATCCACCACAATCTTCTTGGTCCCGAATTCGTCGAGGACCTGACAGACGATCTCGATCACCTCGCGCTTTAGAAGCATCCCAGTCTTGGCGGTATCGATCCCGATATCCCCCAGTACCGAGATGAGCTGCGCCGCCACCAAGTCCGGGGGCATCGGCTCGATTCGCTGAACGCCCACCGTGTTCTGGGCAGTGACGGCGGTCACCACCGACATCCCATAGACTTGGAATGAGGTGAAAGTCTTCAGATCGGCCTGGATGCCCGCACCCCCGCCTGAATCTGAACCTGCAATCGTCAACGCCCGACGCATAAGATTGCCTCCTTTGGCATCTGATCCGGAATGGGAAGGCGACCTTGACCTGGGTCAAGCCAGGCCGAAAAAGGCCTTGATCTTCTCCAAGATGCTTCGCGTACTCTCCTCGATCATCTTCTTCTCCTGCTTGCCCTTGGCCCGCTCCTGATCCTGCTCCAGTTTACGTTTGGCCAGGATCTCGCTCAAGGAACGGGCGATCGTCGGATTGGCGGTCAGGATGTCCTGAAAGCCCTTCTTGTCCAGCACCAGGAACTCACAATCCGTGAGGGCAACAATATTTGCCGAGCGCGCCTCTCCTGTCAAGAGCGACATCTCCCCAAATATATTGCCTCTGCCCAAGTGGGTCAACACCCTGTGATCCCCCTCGGGATCTCCCAGGTTCACCTCCACCTCTCCCTCCTTGATGACGAAGAAGGAGTCTCCCGGCTCTCCCTGAGACAAGACCGTCTCCCCGGAGGAGAATCGCTCCACCCGGACCTGGGTGGCGACCTGTTCCAACTCGGAGGGGTTGAGGGGCACGAAAATCTCAATCCGGCGGAGGACCTGCAGGATTTCCTCGGCCATTCTGAATCTTTGATCGGTCTGCACCTTTTGCGAGAAGGGATGGAGATAAAGGTGCTGGGTGGGGAAGGGGACATAGATCCCCGCCCGATCCAAGCGATACCAGAGAAGGCTGAGGAAGTCTCCCTCGATCTGGCCGAACCGGGAAAAATCGGAGATCCAGACCCGGATCTCATATTCGATGCTAAAATCCCCGTACTGGAGGGGGCGGACCTGAGGGGCCGGATCCTCCAGTATCGCCTTGGTGTCTCTGGCCGTCTCGCGAATCACCTCTCGCACCCTGCCGGGAGGAATCTGGTAGGGCAAGCCCACATTGAGGACCCGGGAGTGCGGGATGCCCGGTCGAGAGTAATTGATGAGGACCTCTTTGGAGATCGATCCGTTGGGGATGATCACGAAGTTGTCTTCCCGGGTCTGGAGCTTGATGGAACGCCAGTTCATCTCCGCCACTTTGCCCATCTGATCGCTCACGCCCACCCAATCCCCCACCTCGAAGGACTTCTCGATCTGGAGGACGAGCCCGGAGAAGAGATTTCCCAAAATGTCCTGAAGGGCCAGGCCGACGACCATGGTGAGGACCGCGGAGGTGGCCAAGATGGGGGTGAGGTTCACCTGAAGGATCTCGTGGAGGACGAGGAAAAGGGAGAGGAGGTAGAGGAAGAAGGAGACGACATTCCCCAGGATGGCCGGGGGCCTGACCCCCTTCCAATAGGCCAAGAAGAAGTCGATCACCACCATCTCCAGCAGCCTCACCCCCAAGTAAGCGCTGGCAATGAGGACAAAGACCTTGGTCGCCAGCCAAAGGCTGGGGCTGATGCCCAGGGAAGAGTGGCGAAGAAAGAGGGCGAGGAGGAGAGAAAAGAGAAAGAGGCTGACCGGGGCCTTCAATTTGGCCAAGAGGGGCCTGCGGCCCAAAAGGCGGGGAAGAGACAGAGCGAGGGCCGACAGGACCAAAAAGGCCAGGAGCGCCAGGAAGAAGATGTTAGGATGATATTCGGTGTAGAGATTTGAAAACATGGCCCAGAGCGGAAATTACCCCTTACCCTCGTAGAGGATTTTGTAGACCTCGTAGGATCTCAGTACCTTTTTCACATAGGATCGAGTCTCGGAGAAGGGAATGCTCTCGGTGAATTCCTCGTTATCGAGATCCCCCGACTTTGCCAACCACTGCCTCACCCGGGCAGGGCCGGCATTGTAAGAGGCTAGGGCCAGGGGTAAATTTCCCTTGAACTCCCGGAGCAGATCCTGCAAATACCGCGCCCCCAACCGGATATTCAATTCTGGCCGAAACAGGTCCCCTCCAGCCGCATCAATGGGCTCCCCCAGGCCTCTGGCCACTAAAGAGGCAGTGGAGGGCATCAGTTGCATGAGCCCTTTCGCCCCGGCCCCGGAGACGCAGTCCGGGGCAAAGGAGCTCTCTTCGCGGATAACCGCCATGATCAGATAGGGATCGGAGGCCCAGATCTCCTCCGGCCTTTGGGCGATGTCCCAGTAGCCAAGGGGATAGTGATAGCATGGCTGTTCGGATGAGACAGCCTCTCCTGCCTCATCCCAATTGAAGGAAAGGTATCTCCTTGCCCAACTCAATGCCTTTTCCGGCCTGCCCGACCTCAGGGATTGAGAACACGCCTCGGCCACCAGGCTCAGGTCCCTCGGGGAGAGGGAGATCGCCTCCCGGTATTCCTGCAGCGCCTCCTCGTCCAGACCGAGGTTGGAGAGCTCACGGGCCCGGCGGAGCAGGGTGCCTTCCGCCTTCTTTGACGCGGCAGCGCGCCCAGGGGACGGGGTGGGGATGGAGGGGGGCGGCCCATCCTCTGCCAGGTGCATGACAACTGCCTCTGGCTGAAAGGCCTCGATGCCCGCCAGCCGACTCAAGGCCCGAAAGAAATAATAGTCGTAATGGGGAGCGGAGAGGATCCTTTGGTACTGAAGGGCTGCTGCCGATGGGCAGTCCATCCTCTCCAGGCTCCGGCCTATCCAATAGAGCGATTGATTGGCCTCTGCTGAGTCAGCCTGATGGGCATATAACATCAGAAAACTCTTCAAGGCCGCCCGCTGGTTCCCCTGTCGATAGGAGGCCCAACCTCGATGCCAGAGGGCTTCCCCTTTCAACTCACTCTCGGGATAGCGCTCGAGTAGTCGGCCAAAGGTATCCTGGGCCTGAAGGAAATCGCCCTCAGCCTCCTCGTCCATCCCCAGGCGATATAAGGCATCGTCCGCCCAAGGCCCCTCGGGAAAACGGCAGGTGAGGCTGAGCAGGCAGAAGCGCCCTTCTGCCCTCTTTCCCAGCCGAAGATAGCTGCGGCCCACCCAATAGAGGGATTCCTCGGCCTCCGGGTCCATGCTCCGCTCCGCCACCGGCGAAAGCAGCTCCACCGTCCCCCGATAATCACGGGCATTGAAAGAAGAGACCCCTGCATAATAGGTTGCTCGCCGGAGATCTTCCACGGCGGCAGAGGGGTCTGACATATTTTTTTTGAATTCCTTGGTCGCCATCTCGTATTTCTTCGCAGCAAAGAGCGCTTGCGCCCTCCGAAAGCGCTGGTTCCAATCGAGCTGCAGCGGCGGCTTGAGCTCACTCCAGAGCGACTTGGCGCATCTGGCCTCCAGGCTGCCAGGATGCTCCAGATCGATCTGCAGAAGAAGGGAGGCCGCCTCCTCCTGCCGACCTTGCCCCAAGGCAATCTCCGCCAGAGCGAGTTGCGCCCGGAGGGCGAAGGGGGAGGTGGAGGTCTCCTGGAGGATGCTCCGGAAGGCCTTCTTTGCCTCTGCCATATCGTGATTTCTCAGATAGGCGTTCGCCAGGCGAAAACGGGCCAGCCTCTTCCACCGGCTCGACTCCGGAAGGGCCAGCAGCTGCTTCAGGGTCAGGATTGCGGAGGTGGTTTTCCCCTGTTGCAGGTCGGCCTCGGCCAGGTAATAGAGGGAGTAATCGCGCAACTCCGGGTAGGTGAGGGAGGCCCGCTGGAGATAGGTCTTCGCGAGATCCCACCTCCTTTCCTTTGCATAGAGGATCCCCAGCAGGAAGTCGAGCCTCCGCGAGAGGGAGGAGGAAAGCTCCACCCGGTCCAGGGATCGCAGGGAATGGATGGCCTTCGCCCGCTGCCCCTCGGCCAGATAATGCAGCGCCTCCTGCAGGACTCCCTCCTCCTGGTTTTCCCAGGCACAGGCCCCTGTTGACCAGGCCAAGGAGACCATTACCGGGAAGAAGAGGAGCGCCAGGGTCAGGAGCAGAGAAAGGGTGATCCCGCTCGGTCTCATTTTCACCCTTCGACCCTCTCCCCGCATTGGTAGCAGAATTTGGTCCCCTCGGGTAGCTTGACCCCGCACTTGGGGCAGGTCAAGGCCTGTCCCACCTCCTTGCCACATACCATGCAGTATTTGGCCTCGGGAGGCAAATCCTTGCCACAGTGGAGGCATTTGTTGACCACTACCATCTGGTGCCCGCAGTTCTGGCAAAAACGGCCGCTCAGGGGGACCTGTCCATGACACTTGGGGCAATTGACCACCCCGCTGGCGGCGATCTTCTCTGGCGTCGCATCCTCCTCTTTGAGCACATTAAAGAGCATTCCGGGAACCATCATGCCCAGGCCGGCCCCTACCCCCAAACCCATGCCCGCCGCCGCACCCCCGGCGGCTGTCCCCTCGGGCTGGGTCGCCGCATCGCCCATCGCCTTGGCCGCCTTGAACTTAAAAAAGGCATTCAGGTCTCCCACCGCGGCCATGCTGCTCCTCTCGTCAATCATCCGCTGCACATCCTCGGGCGGGGTGATGGCGTTAATGAAGAAGTCGATCAGCTCCATGCCGTAGCGGTGGAAATCGTCTGCCAGGCGGGTCTTGGCCGCTATCCCGAACTCGTCGTAGGCCTTGGGAAGCTCGTAGACGGATTCCAGGTTCTCTCCCAAAAGGTCGTTGAGGCGAGAGACGATGATATCTCGCAGATATCCGTCGATATCAGAGGTGGCGTAGATCCCCTTGGTCCCCACGATGGTGTTGATGAAGAGGAGGGGCTGATTGATCCGCATCGTGTAATTGCCGTGGGCACGCAGGCGGATGACCCCCAATTCCTTGTCCTTGAAGGCAACCGGGTCTTGGGTGCCCCATTTCAGGCTGGTGAAGACCTTCAAGTTCGTAAAATAGGCCTCGGCCCGGAAGGGGCTGGTGAAGCCCCAGGGGAGGCTGAGCAGCTTGGTCAACAGGGGCAGGTTCAGGGTGGTCAGGGTGTGCCGCCCAGGGCCGAACACATCCAAGCCCTTGCCGTCCCGGAAAAAGACCGCGGCTTGATTCTCCCTGACGATCAACTGGGCACCCATCTTGATCTCCGCCGAGCCACCCTCCGGGATGCGGTGGACTATCTCCTCCCCCGTCTGGTCAAACCATTCGATCACTTCCATGAATTGCGACATCGCTTCCTCCCCCTATCCCCTTTGGACCTCTTAACGCTGGGAAAGTTGATCCATGAAATCCCCAAGGGCTTTCTCCAGTTGTTGTATGGCCTCGGGCTGTGCCCGTCCCTGAGAGAACTCGGAACAGAGCGCTTCTACCATCTGGCCCAGGGCTTCTACCTGTTCGGCCAAGGCGAGGTCGAATTCATACATCCCCTCCAGTTCGACCCTCCCCACCTGCTGGAGGTCGAAGGCCCCAGAGAACCCATAGTTGGCAAAGGCCAGGGTGTCCCGTGACTGGGCCATCTTACGGGTCAACAGATCCAATTGGGGCAGTAGGCGGAAGTCCTTCCCCTCCACCAGACCCCTCTTGGCCGCCTCCACCTTTGCTTGATGGGAAGCCAAGCGATCTGCCAATGCCAGGCGAAGGATCTTGTCAGCCTCACGGATCTTCTCGCACCCCTGGTAGCCGGACAGACCCGGCACCAGACGGATCAGCTTCTCCCAGGTGCGCGTGCGCCGCAGATCTTTGTCGACCTTGTCCTCTCCTTTTTCGATTTCCATAGATGGCCCCCTTCTCCAACTCCCGGGATCTTCAGGCTTTCAAGGACGAAATCCCCAAGGCCTCCGGGATGCTTTGATGGTAGGGTGGACGGAGAATTCCCCTTTCGGTGATAAAGCCGCTAATCTGGTCCCCGGGGGTGATATCGAAGGCCGGATTGGCTGCTCGGGCCCCGGCCGGGGCCACGAGGACTCCCTGAACGCACCTCACCTCATCCTCCCCCCTCTGCTCGATGACGATCTCCGCACCGTTTGCCGTGGAAGGGTCGAAGCTGGAGAGGGGGGCAGCTACATAGAAAGGAATCCGGTGCGCCCTGCAGAGCACCGAGAGGCTATAGGTGCCGATCTTGTTGGCCGTATCCCCGTTGGCCGCAACCCGATCTGCACCCACCAGGACCAGGTCGATCTCCCCCTTCGCCATGAAATAACCGGCCATGCTATCGGTGATGAGGACCATGGGAATTTGATCCTGCATCAGCTCCCAGGCGGTGAGGCGAGAGCCCTGAAGGTAAGGGCGGGTTTCGTCCACATAGACCAGGATCGGGTTCCCTTCGGCAAAGGCAGAACGGATGACCCCCAGGGCGGTCCCGTGGCCTCCGGTGGCCAGGGCTCCCGCGTTGCAGTGGGTCAGGATCCGGGCGCCCCTCGGTATCAGGGCCTTCCCTAATTCGCTCAGTTTGAGATTTGTCCTGAGGTCCTCCTCGGCGATGGCGAGGGCCTCCTGGATCAGCCTCTCCTTGAGCATAGGAATGGAAAGGGACTGGCTCTCCTGGACCACCCTGGCCATCCGTTCGATCGCCCAAAAGAGGTTGCGGGCGGTGGGGCGCGTCTTCCCCATCTGGTCGGCGAGGGTGCGAAACGCAGCAGCGAATGCCCCGGGATCCTCCTCGGGGAGCGCTTGAGCCCCCAGCGCCAACCCCATGGCGGCGGCGATGGCCAAGGCCGGGGCCCCCCGGATGAGCATGTCGCGAATAGCCGACAGCACAGAGGGAAAATCCCGGCACTCCACCCAGACCTCCTGGTGGGGCAGCATCCTCTGATCCAGCAGCCGAATGGTCGCCTCGGCCGTCCACTCGATGGGTTTAAGCGGCATCTCTCCCGAATCCCCAGGGGGCATTCTGGATCTCTCCCTTCTCCAGCAGCTTCCGGGTGTGGGAAGAGATCCTGTGGCTCTTCCTGCTGATCCGGCGTATTATGTCCTTGTCCGACCTGGACAGCCGGGTGATCCCCCGGTATTCCATGTAGAAGCGAAGGCGATCTGTCAGGGTGAACCAGCCTTTGGGGGCGGAGAAATTCAGGCTGGCCAGATCCTTGACCCGCCAACGGTGAGCCCTCCACCGGGAGGGAATCACCCGCTGCAGATCCATCAAATAAAGCTCAAGCCCTCCTTCTTCCTGGGGTCGGACGAAAAGATGACCCAGATAGAGGTCACGATGGAAAAGGCCCCCCTCGTGCATGCGGCGGACCAGCAGGGCCAGCTGCCGCACCAGATGCCTTTTTCGAAGGAGGAGGGCGGGATCAAGGGGGAGAAGAAAATGCCGGGGAAGGTACTCGCTCAGGCGGCAGGCCCCGGTAAGCTCTTGGGAGATGAGGAAAGATTCCACTTCCCATCCCCATCGCCTCTTTTCTCCGAAGCCGACTGGGTCCACGGTGGGGATCCCCAGCTGCCGGATCTTCCAGATGTTCTCCCATTCCCTCCTCCCGCCGGAGACCACCTTCCCCCGGTTGAGGAGTTCCCGGATCTGCTGCCTCAGGGGGGGGCGGCGATGGCGTTTCAAGAAAAAAGACCCCTTCCCTTCTCCATCTACGAGGGAAAAGCGAGAGACGGAGCGAGGGCCTTGCTCCTTGAATAGCTCTCCTCCCCGAAAGTCCATCACGGCCTGTACGCCTCCCAGGCCGTATTGGAGGAAGAGAGGAAGGAAGGAACTACGCATGACCATCCGCCCCCTATCCAACAGAGCGAGGTCTGAATCTTCCTGATTTTGTGGCATCCGATGCCCCTGCATCGCCCCTATTACCTACCATAGAGGCCCAGGGGTGTCAACGGATTATTGAGGATGGCGAAAGTCCGGTGCGAGCAAAAAAGAAAGGGTCGGGATTGCCCCGACCCTTGCCCTGAAACTCCCTTTAATATCAGAGAGAGGCAGATTCGGCCCTTCCCTCCGATCTGCGATCAATCCCTGACTCCTGGCAGTTGGCAATATTGAGGGCCTCCCTCCCACATGGTCGTGGGAATCGGAACCAGCCTCACCTTGATCTCGGTCGGCTCCGCGGCTGAGGCATCTACCTGCAGGTTCTTGGCTATGAAGCCCCGCGCCTTGATCACCAGGCCCCGCTTCCCCGCCGGCACCTCCAGGGTGCAGGGGGTAATCCCCTCCTGTCCTGTGTCCACCGTGACCGCGGCCCCCTCAGGGTCGGAGACCACCTTGAGGATCGCATTGCCCGCCCAACAAGTTCCAGCAAAGGCCCCCCATCCCAGGATCATCAGGATAAACAGGGCCATCCACCCATACTGTGCTCTCTTCGCAGCTCTGCCAGCCGTCATTTCAGTCTCCCTTCTATTGGATTCTCCTAAAAGAAGATATGATGCCTCATGATGATCGGACCACAAAGGAGGTAAAGGCTTGCTCGCCATTGGGCTACGATCGGAAACCCTGGCTGCGGGAATCGGCCCGGACAAAAAAAGGGGGGGCAGATGCTGCCCCCCCACCTTCTAAGCGGTCAAGCAGATGCAATTACCACCGTGGATAGTTGGGCACTCCATAGAGCGGATCGCGATACAGCTGATCCCAGTTGGAGACCTTTCCGTACATGGTTGGGGTCCAGGGCCACTTGCGGGCCTTGTAGGGATGCCGCGCGAAGTCCTGGATGATCGCCTCTTCCAGGGGCACACCCACCACCTCGATCTCGTCATACTCCATCTTGCCCAGGCCGTGCTGTGCGGCCAGGCGGGTGGTGCCGATATTCCTCGGGTTCATGTTCATGATCGCGGTGCAGATGGCATCCACCGCCACCGGATCTTTGCTGGCCATGAGCATGCCAGTGAGGACGTAGGGGGCGGCGGGGACCCAGGTCCCGGCATAGACCGCGTCGATGATGTGCATCTGCCTCGGCACCAGCTTCTGGGCGATGTAGTTCACATCGACATGGACTTCGGCCACATTCCGGTGGGGCAGGCCGAACTTGCACATCCCAATCACCCTGGCAGAGGGCAGGCCGATGCCCACGTTCTTCAGGGCGAAGGTCACGCCCGCATACTCGTGGGTCTTGAAGGCGGTGATGGGCACCATGCACTGCACCTGCTTCAAGAGCTTGGGAATAGGATACTGCTTGGTGGCCAGACCCAGCCCGGTCATCATCTCCCAGTTCTCGCAGAGGTCGATGAGCTCATACTTGATGCCCATATCCGCATATCTCTTCTGGTTCCATTCCAGACCGTAATTCCTGTAGGTCGCCCAGGCGTCGCCCAGGGCGGGGCACTCGGCGATGATGATCCTGCCGGCCCCCATCTCCTTGGCTATCCTGGCTACCGCTAAGCAGGCACGGGGATCCGCAAAGGCGCCCTGGATGCTGTTGTCGTCCCCATATCCCATCCACTGCATGGGATAGAAGCTCAGGACGAAGTTGGGCTTGATCAGGATGGTCTCGCCCTTCTTCAGCGGGAGGCCGCCAGCGAGATCGATGACCTCCTTCATGTACTTGTACCAGACTTCCTCGCTCTCCAGATCCCAGGTGGCGTGGGTATAGTCACCGGTCGCATCGTGGTATTCTGTGGTCTGCTCATGAGCCACATCATCATTGATGTGGAATTTCCCATCGAGCATCTTCGCATCTGCGTCGGTCGCCTTCACGACGGCGACTACGCTCTTGGCGGCCATGGCGACCGCTGAGAAGGCAACCACCACTCCTAAAGCCAACAACAGAATTAAGATCTTCTTCATGGATTCACCTCTTTGCTTGGTTAGAAAGCTCACGATCTGCCTTGCCTCACAACAAGCT
>JAZDMQ010000123.1:0-4843 GCA_043800755.1 bacterium
ATGGCAGGACGGCCCGGCTGGCCCGGGTGATTGCCACCGGCAGGCATCGACCTTCGATGGTCAGATCTTGCAGCCCCTTGCCCTGCCAGTCCTCCGGGATTGCCAGCTCGCAAATCCTCACCTCGCCGTTGCCCGCCGCGAAAAGGGTGCGCAGCGGGGACTGGCACAGCAGCTCCTCGGTGCGTTGGGCCGCCCAGATGCTGGAGCTGACCACTTTCAAGCCGAAGGCCTCGTGCAAGGCCCTCCAGTGGGGGTCGAAGTTGCGCACCACCACATTGGGGACATGATAGGCGGTCCGCGCCAGGTGGGCGACCACCGCGTTGAAGGAATCGGAATTGGTTACCGCGGCCAGACCATCGGCCTGTTCGATTCCCGCCCGGTGCAGGACCTCTCGGGAGAGCAATTCCCCCTCCACCTTGCGCCCGCGGAAGTCGGGAGGCAGGTTATTGAAGGCGGAGGACACCTGGTCGATCACCGTGACCTGGTGCCCCCTCTGGTGGAGCCGGTAGGCCAGCTCCGATCCCACTCTTCCGCAACCGACGACGATCACATTCATTGGAATCTCCCTGCGTTAAGAGCTAATGGCTGATGACATATGGCCGATAGCTGACATCTGATGACAAGGCCAAATGGCCGGTGGCCGACCCCCCAATCTATCCCACCTGGTATGGCACATCGGTAATCACGATCCCCGGTTTGAAGAGCAAGGCCAGGCGGAGCAGCATGGCCGCATGGGTGTGGAGCAAATTATTCCACCATCGCCGGGGAATGAACTGGGGGACGATGATGGTGATGATCTCATTCGGTTGCCGTTGCGAAGAGATCTCCTCGATATAGGACAGGAGCGGCTCCAGCAACAGCCGGTAGGGGGAATCCAGGATCACCAGCCGCACGCCATCCCCCCACAACTCCCACTTTTGCCGCACCTTCTCCGCCTCCGCAGGGTCCATGGAGACGAACACTGCGGTGACATCGTGGGAGAGGGAGTGGGCGTAGTGCAACGCCGCAAGCGTTCCCCGGTGTACCGCGCTGATGGGGATGATCACCCGGTGGCGCGCGATGTGCGGTGGTTCGCCATAATGCTCCATGGAGAGATCCGATGCCAGATTGCGATAATGGTGATGGATAGAAGAGAGGAAAGCCACCAGGGTCGGTATGAGGAAGAGGACGATCCACGCCCCATCAGCAAACTTGGTGATGGCAAAGACCAGCACCACCACCGCAGTGCTGAAGGATCCCAGGCCATTGATCAGCATCTTCTGCATCCAACCAGGCTGGTAGCGAAGCGTGGAACCGCGCTCTACGATCTCTTGCCCGGGTCGGAGGTGCCCCACCTTCCACCAGCGGTGTGCCATGCCCGCCTGGGAAAGGGTGAAGGAAAGGAAAACGCCGATGGCGTAAAGTGGGATCAGCGCCGTCACACTGGCCTGAAAGATCACAATGAGCACCGAGGCGATCAGGGCCAGGGCCACAATCCCCCGAGAGTAGACGAGCCGGCTTCCCCGGAAGGCCAATTGCCGAGGCAGAAAGCCGTCAACTGCCAGAATGGCGCTTAGGCGGGGGAATCCGGCAAAGGAAGTGTTGGTGGCCAGAATCAAAATCAGGGTGGTCGCTGCAATCACGCTCAGGTATAAGAGGCCTTGCCCCTGATACACGGTGCGTGCCAGTTGGGAGATGACCGTCTCTTTCTCGGAGGGGACGGCACCAATTGAGCCTGCCAGGAGGGTGATGCCCAAGAAGAGCGTCCCCAAGATGGCAGACATCCAGAGGAGCGTGATCCCTGCGTTGCGACTACGGGGCTCCTTGAAGGCGGTGATCCCATTGGAGATGGCCTCCACTCCCGTAAGGGCCGCAGTGCCGCTGGAGAAGGCATGGAGAATCAGAAACGGGGTAACGGCCTGCGCCACATGCGTCACTTCCAGGGCTGGAGGGTTCACCACAGTGCCTAATCCCCCTGCAAGGTAGCGGAAGAGCCCAAACCCCACCGTCAGAGACATCATCCCCAGAAAGAAATAAGTAGGAGCCGCAAAGATCGCCCCAGATTCCCTTACGCCACGCAGGTTGACGAGCATGACCAAGAACACCAACCCGACCGACAGATGCACTCGATAGGAGAAGAGAGCAGGGAAGGCCGAAGTGATTTGGGCTACACCCGACGAAACGGAAACGGCCACCGTCAGGATGTAGTCGGTGAGCAGGGCGGCGCCGGCAGTCTGGGCAGGGAGCTCTCCCAGGTTGTCGCGCGCCACGATATAAGCTCCCCCCCCGCCTGGATAGGCGTGGATGGTCTGCTCATAGGAGAGCATGACGATGACCAGCAGCATCACAATGGCCAAAGATATGGGAAAGGCAAAGGTGAAAGCTGCGATCCCCGCTGCCCCCAGGACCACCAGGATCTCCTGAGTGGCATAGGCAGTAGAAGAGAGCGCATCGGAGGAAAAGATAGCCAATCCGACGGCCTTGCCGATGGTCTGGTGGGGGGCATCCGCCGTGGGTAGCGGACGGCCTATCAGCCAGGTGCGCCAGGAGCGGGGAGGCTGATATTCCGCGGTTCTCCGCAGGATGCCGGTAGATTGTTCTTCGTCCTCTATGGTTTCCATGGGTTTCGGGCGTGGCTACTGATCGATTTCAATGGGTGCGTCTTCTGGCCCTCAATTCGTCAAAACCCAACAAGTCGTAAATCACCTGCGCTCTGATGGCAGCCATATTTGGGGGCAAAGCGTCTTCAGCAGTGAGTCTCCTGTATTTCTTGTTGTGGATTCTTTCCTGAAAGACATAGGCACTTAAGGAAGCGTGACCGAGAATAAACAATAAAGCTTCTTCGTGGTCGAACCCGCTTTTCAAGAGCAGGCGAAAGAGATTATCGAAGGTATAAAGCTCGTACACAATATACAAGTCATTATGGTCTTTGGGGAACTTCCTTAAAAACTTCAAATCGCTTTTCATTTGGAACCCAAAGCCGTTCTATTTCTGCCCACTGTGAAAAATGATTTGACTCCAATTGTGCCTCCCGCTTCCATCCTGCAAACATCACCGCACAATGGGTCTGTCATAATCCGAATAGTTAGGGCCATGAGTTAGGGCCAAGAGCCCACACCTTTATGGCTAGATGGGGCTCTTGGTGGGAGCTCATGCGCACCTAAAGTCGTGTCCGCACCACTTTCCTGTTTGGAGCGTCCTTTCTTTGACGACTTCCAGTATTCGCAGGAGGCAACGGTAAAGCATAGAGAAGTCGATTGGGGGTATAGGTTTCCCCTTGAAGGTCGTCCCATCGAACGATATTGCACCAGGTCCGTGCAGACGATGGACCAATTGAGAACGCATGCGGCGATAAGCAATTACTGCTAAAGTTCCCTTCCAAAGGTTTCTTCCTAACCACTCCAAATCATCTCTTGGAACACGGGAGGAGACAAGACTCAAGGTCTGGTCTTCCGTCAAGAGCTCACCTCTTGCATTCTGCAGTTCAGGCTCAATACGAGCCAGAACACGCTTTCCCCTTTTACCCATTCCCTGAAGAGCCTGCTGCAGCATTTTCGGATGGACATGGCAGAGAATTTCTTCGTCGCCGTGCTCTTTCAGGACCTTAAAGAAGGCAAGGCTGTACTGCTGAGAGTGATCTGGCCAATAAATGGAAAAAGCCAGTCCCTCTATATAGCAGCAACATAACAAGAGAGCCTCGTCAGGATGTCCTGAATCTTCAAGTTCACAGAGGAATTTTATCTTGTTGTCTAAATCCTTCAAGGAAGCGTCCAAGAAGGATTCTTTTGCGTTTCCTTCTGCACCAGCCATTCAAGTACCCGTGTGCAGGAAGGTATGTCTGGAGTGGATGAATACCCAGAGAGCATGCCTGGTCGTGTTTGTGGAGACAATAGCGGACCGCCTTCCCCCCTAATCCTCCTCCTCATCCGAGGGATGCCTGGGGTCGAATTCCCGCTTCATCTCCTGCTTGATCATCTCCCTTGCCGTGGGCATCTTCTTGGGGGTCTCGGTGATCTCGGTCTGGGCCCCGCTCTGCCCGAAGGCGGTGAGGACCATCTCCTGATTCTCGCTTTTCGTCTTCACGAGGCCTCCCACCGGGACCTTCTCGCTGCTCCATACCCCGTCTGAGGCAGGAAGCTTGGCGTCCCGGACATGGGTGCACTTGAAGGTGCCTGCCGGGACCTGGATGGTCTCGGTGGTCACGATGGGCTTTTCCTTGCCAGTGGTCCTCTGGTCCGGCCTTTCCGCCGTCCGGTCCACCATATTCAACGGGATCTCCATCGCCCGCTCCGGGGGATTCTTCACGATGGCCCGTTTTGCCTTTCCCGTGTTGGGGTCGAGGAGTACCTTCATGATGGTGACCTGGCGGCCCGCAGTGGTCTTGGTCTCGTACCAAATCAGGTTCCCTTCCTTGCCTACGATGGCGTTGCGGATGGTATGACTCTCTCCGCCCCCAGTGGTCTGGTATTCAACCCATTCCCCCACCTTGGCCCTCTTCATCGGCTCCAGGGCGGCCGCGGGGGGAATAGTCGCCAAAAGGAGAAAAGCGAGCAGGGAAAAGGCCGTCCAAAAGGCATAATATCTCTTGCTGAACATGGGGTCCTCCTTTGGGTAAAATGAGAACTTAGGTGACCGAGGCATCCTGCATCCTCTCTGCGATCTCCTGCATCATCTCTGCAATCGGCAATTGATAAGGGCACTTCTCCTCACACTGTTTGCATTGAGCGCAAAGGGCCGCCGAGCCGGTCATCCCCTTGCGAATGAAGGTGGCGTAGGCCACTTTAGCCTTCTCCAGGTCTCCGCCGTGCCAGGCAAACCCGAAGTTGACGGAGAGCGAGAGGGGAATGTTAATCCCATTGGGGCA
>JAZDMQ010000130.1:0-21781 GCA_043800755.1 bacterium
GCCTTTGACAAGAATCTCGATCACATGATGATGATGGCGGAGGGGCTGGCCGACGGAATCATCAAGCAATTTCCAGCCAGGTTCTGAGAAGGGTGAAACGATAGGTCATCAAAAAATCTACAAAGGAAAGGGCGCCCTCAACCTGGGCGCCCTTTCCTTATGGCCTCCGTCCTCGATCTGACCGGATTGCTGTGCCAATTAGCTCCAGTCGGCAACTGCATCAAGAGCAGTTGAAATTATTTTGACCCAGATACCCCGCACCTTGCTGCGGGGTAGTTCATTGGGTGGCACCGTTCATGCTGTTGTTTGTGTCCCCTATCCCTGAGGTTTTCGCCTATATCACTTTGCCTCGGCCTTCACGAGATCGAGGGTCTTCTTCGCATCCGGGATCAGGGCACTATCCGGAAACTGCGCCATAAACTCCTCGAGCTCCTTGATCGCAGTACCCTTCTCACCCTTTTCCGCCAGATCAACGGCGCTCTTGAATTCTGCCAGCTCCGCTTCCGAGACCGGCTCGTCGCCATCCTTGCCCTTCCAGTAAAGTTTGGTCTTCTGCTCCTCCTTGGTGCCGCGGATGCCGGCTATGGCGGTCTCCATGGGCAGAGACTTTTGGGGCATGATCAGCTTGATCTTCTTCTGGAGATCCTTCAGCCACGCAGCAAGCCCCGACTCCTTCCTCTCCTGGGCGACGGCGACGGCGAAGGTCAAACTCAGTATGAAAACCAGAACTAATGCGAGTATCCTTTTCATTTCCATCACCTCTGTTTCCTTGATGCCCCCTGCCTGATCCTGGGCGCCGGACCGTAAGCTGCAAACTCCACCTGCGGAAACGATCATGCATCTGACATCGGTCGTCCGGCATCGAGGACCTATTTCGCGATCCCCAGATCCGCCGCGAGATCTCCGTACCGCCGCAGGACCCGCGGATCGATTGCTGCGGCTCTCTCAAACCACTTCTTGGCCTCCTCCTTCCTACCTGCGCGCAGGGAGGTCCGCGCCAGGTTCACCATCACTCCCGTGTCGTCCGGCTCCGCTCGAAGCGAGGATTCATAAGCCCGTCGTGCGTCGTCGAGCCGTTCCTGGAGGAAGTAGATATTCCCGATGTTGTTCAGGGCGACGGCATTGTTTTTGTCCACGGTCAGCATCTTCTGGAACTGCTCGAGGGCCGCGTTGTGCAGGCCGTTCTCTCCGTAGAGGATGCCGAGCCGGGCCAGGGTCGGCAAGTCCTGGGGTGTCTTCTCCAGCACGGCAAGGTAATCGGCCGAGAGGTTCGCCAGCCGCTGCCTGCCCAGGGCATCGAGCTCGTCCTTGAACCTGGCCTCGATACTGCTTTTATCTACCTTGACCTGTTTTCCCTCCGCAGGCGGAAGCGTCACTGGCCGGAACTGCTCCCAGGCCTTCTGGATCTCGATGACCTCTGCCTTGCCTTTTGTCGACCAGTCCCGGTACTCCTCGGCACCCTTCTGCCAAGCGCGCGTAAAGGACTGGCCCACCATAGTCGGCTCGACGGGGATCCAGACCGTACCGTGGAACACGACGAGGAGCGATGCCGGGAAGCCGAGGGTGTTCCGCTCACTCTCTGAGACGCCCGTGTTGAACATCACAAAGACGTGGCCCGGCACGTCCACCAAGGCCGTGCCGATCCCGATGTTCTCAAGGGTCGCGGCATAGAGAATCGAGAGATCGTCGCAGTCTCCGCTCTTCCGGCTGAGCGTGTCGCGGGGGTACTGGAGGTAGTCCACGGCCGTGGTCTTCTCCGAGAACTCCTGGAAGGGGCTGGTGGGGTCCACAATATACGAGAGTCCGTAAACGCCGAGGGCCGCGAAGATCGTCCTGCCGTATAGAATGCTTACGGGGAGGTTCGGATAGGCGTCGACGTAGGGCTGGATCACGCTCCGGGCGAATTCCGCGACCGGCGGATCCTTGGGTGTCACGAAGGCTCCGACCTTCGACTTCTGGTCCCAGGTCATGGCGTGCCGCTCGTAGAGCGTCACCGGGAAGGTGCGCGTCACGGTCTTGGCCGCGCCCGAGACGAAGTAGGTGAGGGCGATCTCACTCTGGAGCGGCGTGTTCTCCGTCACCTCGAGGATCTTGTTGTTGAAGACCGGCTTGATCGCGAGTTCCACCTCTTGCTTCGGGCCGATCTCGGGCACCGGGACTTCGGTGGGAAAGTCCATGTAGTCCTTGATCGAAAATGCAAGCTTCGCCGACGGGAAGGGGATGTCGGTGTTGTTCCGGAGGGCGACGCTGCCCAACGGATGGGATTCATAGTATTTGTAAGCCGAGGCGAAGATCTCCCCCATCTCGATCTTTGCAATATCGATGGGCGGCGCGGTGAGCGAGGCCTTGGGCGTCGAGGTAAAGACCACTTCGCTGGGCTGGCTCTCATCTCCTTCCTTTCCCATGCCCGTGATCTGGTAGTAGTAGAGTGTCTCGTCGTCCAGTGGTCCGTCGATGAATACGGTCCGATCAACCTTCGCCACGAGATCGAAGCCTGATGACATCTGGCGAGTCCGGTAGATCCGGTAGTGGCTCACGAAGGGCTCGATGTTCGGGAGCCACGAAAGCGTGATTTGCTTCTCCGACGCCTCGATCCTAACCTTCTTCGGCGCCAGGGGAACGAGCCTCGGCGTCATGGCAGATACGGCGGCCGACAGTGCGCTCTCGTTTCCTTCCCTCGCCTGGCTCGTAATGCAGTAGTGGAAGGTGCGGTTGCTCGGAAGCCCCCGGTCAATGTAGGAGGGTTCAGTCGTGGTCGTCAGATGCACGAAAGGACCGCACAAGGCATCAGACCGGTATATTTCATACTGCTTGAGGTAGGTCTCGGCATTCGGCTTCCAGGTTAGATGCACCTCGTTCATTCGGGCCTGGGCCGCAGCCTCCGCGGGCACGGCAGGTGTGTGCTGCAGGGTGAAGACCTGGATGCGCTTGTTCCCGCGGTCGCCGACACACAGACGAATGCCTGCCTCGAGGGCGAGACCCGCGGGAGACCGGAACTCGCCAGGGCCCTTTCCCTCATTCCCGAACTTCCGCAGAAACCTTCCGTTCGCGTCGAAGACCTGGACACGGGCGTTTCCTGCGTCAAGGACATACAACTCGCCGTCGGGAGAAACGAGAATGTTCTCGGGCTCTGCAAATTCGCCGTCCTGCTTGCCGGCCTTTCCCGCTTCCCACAGGAGTGTTCCCGTGTTGTCGAACTTCGCAATCCGGTTATTCTCCCGGTCGACGACGTAGATGTTCTCCGCCCCATCGATGGCTGCTCCCACGGGCTCCTCGAACTGGCCCTTCTGGCTCCCCGGCCTGCCGAAGGCGCCGAGAAACAGCCCCTTGGGGCTGAACACCTGAATGCGCCGGTTGTCCGTGTCCGCAACGACGATGTTCCCCTTGGGGCTCACGGCCACGGCGGATGGCGAGTGGAACTCGCCCTCGCCCGATCCGGCCTTGCCCATGACCTGCAGGAGGTCCCCCTCGGTGCCGTACTTTTGGAGTCGGTCGTTTTCGGTATCTGCCACCCAGAAGTTACCGTCCGCATCCATGGCGATTCCTCGCGGATCGCGGAGCATGCCTGGTTTCTTGCCGCGGACGCCGATTTTCTTTCCCTCCGCCACACCCAGAGCGAAGAAGGAATCGCCGCCGAGACCCCAAACCCCCCCTTTGTTCGACGCCAGGGCCGTGACCTCTCCCGGGAGCTCCTTATAGAGGGCAACCGACGCGGGAGGCGAGGCGCTTCCCAGGGGCTTGCTGCCGTCGACCTCGGCTGCGAAGATCTGGAGCGTGTGTTTCTCCGCATCGAGGACATAGGCCCTCCCTTCCCGATCGATCTTCAGGCCTGCGGGCTTTTTGAACTGGCCCGGCCCGAGTCCCTCGGACCCCACGGAGGCCAGGAGCTTACCTTGGAAGTCAAATTTCTTGAGCTTGTAATTCCCGGTATCGGCAACAAAGATGTTCCCTCGGTCATCAATGGCCAGGCCGAGGGGTTCGTCGAAGCCCTCCGCCTTCTTGCCCTTGGCCCCGAAGACCTTGACCTGTATCCCGACAGGATCGAAGACGCGGACGGCGTTTGCTCCGGCGTCAAGGACGTAGATCCGGTTCTGGACATCTACCGCAATGTCCACCGGCTCTTCCATCTCATCCTTCTTGTTTTTAACCGTGATCTGGGTGATGAAGGTGCCGTCGGCCGTCAGGATCTGGACACGGCTGTTTCCCGTGTCCGCAACATATACCAGACCCCGGGCAGCGGCAATGCCTCCGGGATTGCTGAACTTCTTGGGACCCGACCCCTTGCTCCCGAAAGCGAGAAGGAATTTGCCTTCCCCGTCGAAGACCTGGATTCTGCCATTGCCCGAATCGGCCACATAGATCCTTCCCTGCTCATCGGCAGCGATACCTGCGGGGTACTTGAACTGGCCCGGCAGGTCTCCTTTCTTGCCCCAGGTCAGCATGGTCTTCCCGCCAAGATCCATCACCACGACCCGGTGTGCCTCGGTATCGGCAATGTACACGCGGTCGCCCGAGAGCGCGACTGCCAGCGGGCCGTTCAGCACGCGCTGTGCGGCCTTTTTACCTGCCTCGCCCACCTCCCGGGCGAACTCGATCTGCTGATAGCCGAATGCCGGCGAAAGAAACAAGACCAGCATCCAGGCCAGCACGGCCCCCCCCAGTCGTCTGCCAAACAGGGAAAGCCGTCCTCCTCTCGGGCCTGTCGCGGCCATCCGAACTCCATGTTTCTCTTGAAGTATGAACATAAGAGCACGCTCCTTCCCTAAGGAGAAATGGGGGACTTGCCCGCCTCGCTCATCACAACATCCAGCCCGCACCTGAGCTCATTCCCGCCTCCGTCAAGTCCCCTTGACTCCCCCAGTCACAGCCTCCCGGTGCTCCAGCCAGAACACAGCGGGCTTCCGGAGACCCGCTTCCTGCAATACCCTCAGGTCTTCGAGGAGAGTAATCGGTTGATCTCTCTCTTTCGCTTCCAGCTCATCGAGGGTTTGGCGGGTGGAGGCCATATCTCCAAAACGCTCCTTCTTCCCTGATGCCCGCTCAACGATGCCCGCCACTCGGATCTCCTGAAGGCGTCTCTCCACGGCGGGATCCTCTGCCACGATCAGATCCGCATTCAGAAACCATCCGCCTGGCTGGAGTCGCTTCATCGCCCGGCGAATGACGCTCACTTTGTCCTGCCGGCTGAGGTGGTGCAGCGCATACGAAGAGTAGACCAGATCAAAGCCCGTTTCCTCGGGAATTAGCCCCTCGAGCTGGCGGAAGTCTCCGATGCAGAAGCTCACCCTTTTTGGGGGCGGGGGGACGGATCTCGCATCTCCTCCTTTCACAAGTCGGCTATTAGAATCGCCCTTCCTCCGAAATGGAGTTGGAATCGTTAGTCCAAAAAAGATCCAAAATACTCCCGGTGCGCATCGCAGCGGCATCTCTTGTTCCAGGGCTCGGGGCACCGGTTGATCAGCTCGACCTTCGCGTCGCCCTCTGCCTTGGGCAAGGGACCGTCCACCCTAACCGAATCCTCTCCGCAAAACCGCTCCCGCCATATCTGGACGGTGTAGGTCTGGCAGGCCTCACAGAGGAAATAGGACTCCGTGTATTCGTCTCCCATGATGCTGCCGGAGATGGACGCCGTCACCTTCCCCTTTCCCTCGTCCTCCAAGACCCCGCCGCATCGGGGGCATCTGACCATTTCCTTCTCCCTTCCCGCCTATCTATCCTCCGCTCCCCCTTTTGTCAACTCCTTTCTCGGCAGCCCAACCGACCCCACAGAAATTCCTTGACACCGCCCTCGGGTAAGGGTATCTTGCCGAGAATTGCGACGGCAATATGACTTGGAAGGAGAGAATGAAGACCTATGGCTCAATGTGGTCATCAAATCAAAATGTCCTTGCCGTGTTTCGGGCTGGGATTGCTTCTGCTGCTAACTGCTGGATCGGGCTATGCGCGGGCGACGGGACCAGAGGAGCAGGGGATCCAGCAGCAGGCGATAAGTGAGCAGGAAGCTCCCCAGCAGCAGCCAGCAGCCCAGGGACAGGAGGTGCCGCAGCAGGCGGCAGTTCACGGCGTTCCCGGGCCTATTCGGTTCGAGCTGACCTCCCGCATGGAGTCAAAGTATGAGCAGATCTTCTATGAAACTTCCGGGCATGTGCACCGGTTCTTGTTGTCGGGCAGCTATGCCTTTTCCAATATGTCGGTCGGGATCGACGAGCTCCCCATTATCAAGGTCGACACGACGGGACACCCGGATGAAGGCTATGCGCTGGGGGACGTTATTCTCCGATTCGGCTATGTTCCGTACATCGCACCTTCGGGGAATTTTGGGGCCGCCCTCGTCACAAACCTCACCTGTCCTACCGGCGACTTCGAGAAGGGCGCAGGCAACGGGCGCTTCGCGCTGGAACCTCGTCTATTCCTCCCCTACAAGGTTAACCAATGGTTCACCACCGTTCCCGCCATGTATTATATGTTCACCCTCAGGAAGGAAGAGGAGCTTGCCCAAAAGGTGAGCCTGCTTACCCTGCGGCTCATAAACATCTTTTACCCCTCCTCTAACACGTATCTGATCGTGGAACCCAGGTATTATTACGATTTCGAGGGGAACAAGCCCAGCGGAGAGCTCCGGTTCAATATCGGCACCATGATAACCCGGAACACAACGGCTTTCCTGGAATACTCAGCCGGCCTCGGGGTCAACAAACTCTTCGAGGCCAAGGCTGCGTGCGGTCTCCGCTATTTCTTCCGGTGAGCGGCACGTATGGCCTCAGACAGGGAGGAGAAGGCGGGCGGGAACGGCTCAAGCAGATGACAGGCTAAGCCGGCAGGGCCTGGAGGCGCGCCAGCAAGCTCCAGGAATAATTGGGATCGAGATCCCAGAGGGTGATGAACTCGATTGCCTTGGGCGGCACCTTGAGGTCAAGGAGGGCCGTGGCAAGACGATCGGCGGCGATCTCGGAGAGTGACGGCAGGCCCGTAGTGAGACGAAGCGGCCCCAGGCGGTGAGTCTGGATGCGGAATTGCGCGGTACCCAGAATCAGCTTCTGGGCTTCCAGGTGGTGATAGAGTTCATGGGCGAGATGGAGGGGGGCTACATCGGCTATGCCAATCACCTCCTCGAGATGGTTGGTCCGGATCAGCTGATTGGCCTCCTCCACAGACTGCGCGTAGAGGGTGATGGCTGGTGGCCGACTGCCGTACTCGGAGAAAAGCACTGAGCGGCCCGCCTGCGCCGGGCTGCTGCTGCGGGCGATCGGCACGCCCAGGGAAGCTGCGATCCCTTCGGGCCTTCGGCCCCAATTTCCTATGGCCATCTCGGCTGCCGCCTGCCCGGCGGCCAGGGCAAAATCGATCACACCTTGCTCAGATTCGGGCTGAAGCCGCCGGGCTAAGGGATCGTCCCGGAGCGTCAGTTGAGCTAAGCGCCGCTCGGTTCCCTCCGCCACGACCGCCCGCATTAGCGCCGTCAGAGAGCGAGCCGGGTCAGAGTCCACGGGCGCCGCGGCATCCGACGACGATGATCGGCTCTTCCGGCTTGACGCCCTCCAGCTCGGTAGCCACGAGTCCCAGGGCATGATCGATGCTCTGCATCCCGGAAAGATCCATGATGTGGCTCCCCACGATCAGGAACAGGTCCGGGTAGATGATGCTGTCCCCATTGTAGATGGTCAGTTCCTCCCAGCTTTTCTTCAGCCCCTCCAAGGCATCGGCTCCCGTCAGCTGATAGACCGCCCCGTCCGAACGCTGTACCTTGATGAATCCCTGATGGTCCAGAACCCGGATCGGGTAACGCCGGGAGCGGAAGATGCGGAAGCGTCGCTTCTCCACCCGGCCCCGGTAGACATGGCATAGGCCTGATCTCGCGCAAAGCTCCACCTGATCGGGTGCTAAATTCATGGATCTCGCGGCGATGAGCTGGCACTCCTCCTGATCCGGCCGGCTGGCCATATCCTGCGTCCGCATCTCCATGCTGCCGATGGCCGTGGCCCGCACCTGACTGGTCTGTGGGTTGACCTCCACGAAGACCTCAATCGATTCGGGATTCGCACGGGCCTTCATCACCGCAGATCGCGCCTCCTGCTTGATGGCGACGATGTCTTGGGAAGTGGGATTGATGATGACGCGCTCCACCACCTCCCGCACCATGGCGAGGGCCACACCGATGGAGGACATCACCTCGGCATTCTCTGGGATCCGCAGCTCCAAACCCATTCGCTGAGCGGTATGGGGAATGAGCACCGCCGCCCCGCCGCCCCCGCCCACCAGCACCACCTGATCCGGATCCAGCTCATATTCGGCCACCAGACTTTTGATCACCGGGATGATCTTGTCCGTGGCGAGGTCGAGGATGCGCCGGGCTGCCTCTTCCACGGAAACCCCCAGCTGATTCGCCAGCGGGGCAATCGCTCGCCGGGCCGCCTCGCCGCTGCCGTAGGAATAGTACTCCGGCCTCACCAGGCCCAGGGCATTGGCCGCACAGGTGTTCGTAACGGCATAGACTTGGCCGCCCCGGGTCCGCACGGCGACATAGTCGGCCGGATCCTCGGCTTTTGGCTGAACGAAGATCAGTTCCGGCTCGACCATCTCTTCGGCCTCGCCGAAGGCCGCGTAGGGAAGCCCGGCGATGTGGGCGCTGCGCGGCCCGACGTCCACGATCTGTTTGCCCTTGGCCCGCACCATGCTGCCCCCGGCGACGCCCAGTACGCGAATGTCGAGGGAATTCACATAGGTGCGGTGGCCTCCCACCTCGGCGGATTTGATGGTGGGCTTTCCATTGCGGATCACCCCGATGTTGGTGCTGGTCCCGCCCACTTCGAAGAAGACGCCGTCCGAAACGCGGAGGTACATGAGGGCGCCCGCCACGGTGGCCGAGGGTCCTGAGAGCATGGTCAGGATAGGCCGCTTGCGCATCTCGTTCACATCCATCACGCCCCCGTCCCCCCGCATGATCATGAGAGGAGCCTGGATGCCGGCCTTTCGCACGCTTTCCTCCGTCATGTTGGCGGTCTCCAGCATCTTGGGCAGAATACCGGCATTGATCACCGCGGTGCGCGTTCGCGTGGTCAAGCCGTAGAGTTTGCTGATATTGTGTCCCCCGGTAGCCGGCAAGCCCAGCTCCTGGGCCACCTCCATCACCAGGGTCTCGTTGCCCGGATTGTCCACGCTGAACGCATCGCTCGCCACGATAACCTTCGCCCCGCGGCCCAAAAGCTCGGTGATGGCTCGCCGGGCCTCCTCGGCGGTCAGCTTCTCCGTGTTGAGGAAGATATGATGGGTCTTCAGGGCGCGGCCGGTAACGAGGGGGATGTGCCCCACCGCCGTCTGGCTCTTGGCCAGCATACCGCCGAACCCACCGCTGCCCATGCCGATGATCCCCACCGGGGCCAGATCCCCTTCGAGGAGGGCGTTGGTGGCCTGGGTGGTGCTGTGCGCCAGAAAGACTACATTTCGGGGATCGATCTGGAAATCCTCGAGCGCACGCTGGAAGACATAGATCACCCCCTTCGCCACCCCCTCCACCGCCGAATGGGTCGTCAGGACGGAGGACTTGCCGATGATCTCCAACGTCTCGTTGTCGATCACCACCGCCTTGGTGAATGTGCCGCCCACATCGATGCCGATGCGGACCTGACGAACACTCATACTTGACGATCCTCTTCTCTTTTCGCAATCGGTAAAACGCGCCACCGCAGAAACTCTTATCTCGATTACGGCACCATCCAATAGGCCAGGAAGGCGTTGACGGCCACCATCAGCCATCCCCAGGGAAGGGCTGTTTGGAGGAACTGGCGGTGGGTGACCTTGGTGTAGCCGATGGTCCATAAGGTCCAGGAGTTGGTGGGGTCCTGGCTTCCCTGGAGGCAAAGGGCCCCCCGCCAGACGCAGTATAAATAGATGGGCGAGAGGGCCTTCGCATTCAGAAACATGGCAAGCAGAGCAGCCCCGGTCCCCACCGCAGCGAACGGTCCCCGATAAATCGCCAGCGGCGCCAGGGCGGCGAAGAAGAGGGCGGCGGCCAGGCGAGTATGGGGGAGGAGAGGACCGAAGACCGGGTTGAGGACCTTTTGCACGGCAGGGAGCTGGCCGCAGATGATGAGCATGCCGCAGATGATCCACAAGGCGGCGATGGTGGCGATGTCGGGGAAGGCATCGTAGAAGGTCTTGTGGAAGAGATCCACGCTTTGCCGGAAGCTCCTCTTGTGAAATTGGGTGGTGAGGAGGGCATAGAGGATGCCTGAGAGGAAGGCGGGGATCATGGTCCACTTGCAGGCGATGACCAGGAGGACGGGGACGGCCGGGGCCAGATAGGCGTACCAGGCTATTTGGGGACGGGAGGGAGGAGAGATCGTGACGGCGGAGTATTTGCGGGTTCCTTTCAGCTGGAGGTGGAAGAAGGACATGGCGCAGGCGCAGAGGAGGTAGACGAAAAAGCCGGTGAAGTAGAACTTGAGGTAGGGCATCTCGTAGAGGATGCCGGGGAACATGGGCTTGAAGATGTTGAACTCCACCAAGTTGACGTAGTTGCCGGCCCCGATGGCCATGGTGAAGGCGGGGGCGGCGACATAGGGGGGGATACCCATGGACATCATGATGGGGAGGGCGATCACGCCTAAGGCGATGGCGGCCCCTACGCCGTAGAGGGAGGTGAAGAGGAGGCCGGTGACTAAAGAGACGACGATGGCGACGATGACGGGACGATCGCCCGCCAGTTCGATGGCGGAGCGGATGATGTTCTCGGCGATGCCGGTCTGGACTAACGTCTGGCCGAACCAGGCCCCAAAGACGATGATGACGATGGCATTGGCATAGGCGGTCCCTCCCTTGTCGAGGACCTGGGTCAGGATCTCCCGGAAGGGGACCTTGGCCAAGAGGGCCCAGAGGATGGCCAAGAGCATCAGGGAGATGATGGGGCTTTCGCCCTTGACGATGAAGATGACGACGCCGACATAGACCAGGAGCATCAAGAGGCCGAGGAAGAGGTCCATGGGGTGTTCCTTTCGTGAGAACTGCTGGCGCAGGGGATCTGCCGGGTACAAAGCATGGCCGAAACCCGAACCGGCCCCGCAAATTGGATGGCCCCAGGGTATCGTTCGCAACCGTTCATCGGTTTTTCCTCACCCGGGAAGGAAATAGAGGACCGGAAATCAAGACTGGGCAGAAAGTCTGACTTAGCTTTTTTACTCTTCTCCTCTTTCCTTGTCAATATCCTTCCCTAAGGATCCGTGTGAGGCGGGATAGTCCTTTCGAAATCCCTTGACCCCTTTCTCCATAGAGGATATTTTGAGACTGTAAGTCGCGATTTCAGGCCCATCGTAAGGAGGATGCCATGAGAGCAAGCCACGGAGGGGATTACCCCCTTCTTTTCACTCCGGCGCGAATCGCCGGGCTCGATCTTCCCAACCGCCTGGTCATGGCCCCCACGGCGATCAACTTCGCCAACCCGGATGGGACGCCCTCGGATCGGCAGATCGAATACTATCGAATGCGGGCAGAGGGCGGGGTAGGCCTGATCATCGTGGAGGCTGCCTTCGTCCGGGCCGATGGGCGATCCTTCTCTCACAGCCTGGGACTGGATCAGGACTCCCAGATCCCTGAGTTTCGCAGGCTGGCCCAGGCCATTCAGGCGGCAGGGGCGAAGGCAGGGATTCAACTGGTGCACGGCGGGCGCCGGGCCAACCCGCAGATCATCGGCGGCCAGCCCCTCGGCCCCTCTCCGATCCCCTGTCCCCTGCGTCAGGTCGTCCCCCGGGAGTTGAGGGAGGAGGAGGTTCCGGGGCTGTCTCAGGCCTTCGTGGCCGCAGCGGAGCGGGCCCAGGAGGCTGGGTTTGACCTCATCTGCCTGCACATGGCCCATGGCACCCTCTTACACCAGTTTCTTACCCCCCTCGCCAATCAGCGGCAGGATCAATACGGCCGCAATCTGGAGGGGAGGCTGCGTCTTCCTTTGATGATCGTACAAGGCATCCGCGAGCGCCTGGGCCCGGACATCGCCCTTTCCTGCCGCATCAGCGCTGAGGATGGCGTGGAGGGAGGATTGAAGCTTTCCGACACCTGTCAGATTGCCAGAGGGTTGAGAGCAGCGGGTGCGGATCTGGTCGATGTCTCCTTCGGCATCCAGGGATCTACGCCTCTAACTTCCCCCACTCAGGAGGCGCCATTTGGCTGTTTCGTACCTTTCGCCGAGAGAATCCGGCAGGACGCCGGTGGTCCGGTGATCGCGGTGGGGAAGATCTGGGATCCGGCCCTGGCAGAGGAGATCCTCAAGTCGGGAAGGACGGATCTGATTGCCTTGAGCAGACCGCTGCTCGCAGATCCGGATCTGCCCCGGAAATGGAAGGAAGGTCAACCGAAGCTGGTTCGGCCCTGCATTGGCGATAACAAGGGCTGTCTGGGCCGCCTCTTTCAGGACCTGGAGGTCCGCTGCTCCGTCAATCCCTCCCTGGGGCGGGGATGAGGCCGCGCCTTGGTCGTTGCTTGGGGGAAACGGCTGAATAACCTGGGGATTTGCTGGGGAAATGGGGGTTCTGGCTCTTAGCCCCTGGACCCTGCTGACCTACGTCTGTTCCACCAGGGCGGCGGCAAACTCGGAGCAGGAGAGATGGTGCAGGTCCGTCTCCCCCTCCGCCTGCCAGCCCCGAACCAGGTCATAGGTGCCCTGGTGCTGGGACAGGGCCTTCTTTAGAGCCGTGTGGATCAGGACCGCGGCCTGCTTCCACCCCAGGTATTCGAGCATCATGGCGGCGGAGAGGATGAGGGAAGAGGGATTTACCTTGTCCTGGCCGGCGTAGCGGGGCGCGCTGCCATGGGTGGCCTCGAAGACCGCAATCCAGTCCCCGATATTGGTACCCGGGGCCATGCCCAGGCCGCCCACTGTGGCCGCGGCCGCATCCGAGATGTAGTCGCCGTTGAGGTTGGGGGTGACGATGAGGTCGTATTCGTCGGTGCGGGTCAGGAGCTGCTGAAACATGTTGTCGGCGATGCGGTCGTTGACCAGGATCTTGCCTCCGGTGGTTCTCTCGCCGGGCCCGTCCTGCTTTTTCGCAGCCTGGGCCTCGGTGAGGAAGCGGCCTGCAAATTCCGGCTCCTCCAGGACCTCGTAGCCCCAACGCATGAAGGCGCCCTCGGTGAACTTCATGATGTTCCCCTTGTGCATGAAGGTGACGGCCCGCCGGCGCTCCTGTAGGGCGTAGCGGAGGGCCTTGCGCACATGGCGCTTGGTGCGGGAGGGGCTGATGGGCTTGATGCCGACGGCCGCATCCGGGCTCAGTTGTTCCTCGCTCACGCCCATCTCCCTCAGGAATCCGATGATCCGCTTGGCCTCCGGGGACTCTGTCGGATATTCGATGCCTGCGTAGACATCTTCGGTGTTCTCCCGGAAGATCACCAGATCCACCTTCTCCGGGTGCTTGAGGGGCGAGGCCGACCCATACCAGCGCACCGGCCTCACGCAGGAGTAGAGGTCCAGCACCTGTCTGATGGTCACATTCAGGGAACGAAGGCCGCCGCCCACGGGGGTGGTAAGGGGTCCCTTGATCCCCACGATGTGCTCCCGAAAGGCCATCAAGGTCTCCAGGGGAAGATACTCGCCCATCTCCTGGTGGGCCTTTTCCCCGGCCAGAACCTCCTCCCACTCGATCCTTCTCTGGCCGGCGTAGGCCCGCTCCACCGCCGTATCTACTACCTGCCTCATCGCGGGGGTAATGTCGACCCCGATCCCATCCCCCTCCACAAAGGGGATGATTGGCCGATCCGGGACCACCATCTCGTCGTTTTCGATCCTAATCTTCTCCGGCATGTCTCACCTCACTGATGCAAATGTCCATCCAGGCCTCATTGAAGTCTCGCAACCGGCGCTCTTCTTCGAGGCTGCATCCTTACGCACTGCGTCCTTCAAAGGAGGATATCCCCGTGCTTCTTGATGTGTTCCACCAATCCCCCATCCTCCAGGATCCTCAGGAGCTGGGGGGTGAGGGGCCGGAACCGGGCCTCCTTGCCGTTGGTGAGGTCCCTCACCAGGCCCTCGGCCAGGGCCACCTCCAGCTCGTCGCCATCGCCCACAAAGGAGGTATCCACGATGATGGCTGGCAGGCCAATGTTCACCGCATTGCGGAAGAAGATCCGGGCGAAGGATCTGGCCAATACCGCCGAGACCCCCGCCAGCTTGATGATGGTGGGTGCGTGCTCCCGGGAGGAGCCCAGACCGAAGTTGTTGCCTGCCACCACGAAGTCGCCGGGCTGCACGCGGGCGGCAAAGTCTCCCCTCACATCCTCCAGCAGGTGCCTGGCCAGCTCGGGCAGGTTGGAGCGGAGATGGAAATAGCGGCCCGGCGCAATGTGATCGGTGGAGATATCATCTCCGAAGACCCATGCCCTTCCTCTCGGCTTCATGGCAAGACCTCCCGGGGATCGGTGATGCGGCCCGTGAGCGCGGACGCCGCAGCCACTGCAGGAGAGGAGAGATAGATGAGCCCCTTAGGGTTCCCCATCCGGCCTTCAAAATTGCGGTTCTGGGTGGAGAGGCAGACCTCGCCGTCCCCCAAAGCCCCCTGGTGTACCCCCACGCAGGGCCCGCAGCCCGGAGGCAACACCAGGGCCCCGGCCTCCACCAGGACAGAAAGCAAGCCCTCGGCCATGGCCCGCAGGTAGATCTCCCGGGAGGCTGGGCCGACCAGGAGCCGTACTCCTGGGGCGACCGATTTTCCCCGTAGGATCTGGGCCGCCACCTGCAGGTCCGAGAGCCTGCCATTGGTGCAGGTCCCAATGAAGACCTGATCTACCTTCACCTCCAAGAGGTCCCTGGCGGGTGAGGTTTGATCCACCCGGTGCGGCCGGGACACGGTCGGCTCGATGCGGGAGAGGTCGTAATGCAGAGTCCTTTCGTAGGCTGCGTCCGGGTCGGGCTCCATCTCCCGGAACTGCTCGGTCCGGCCCCTCTCTGCGAGGTAAGCCCTGGTCTGCTCGTCCGCAGGAAAGATCCCGGCCTTGGCCCCGGCCTCCACTGCCATGTTGGAGATAGTCAGCCGGGACTCCATGTCCAGGGCCTCCAAGTCCCCTCCGAACTCCAGGACCTGGTAGTCGGCGCCGTCGGCCCCGATCTCCCCGATGAGGTGCAGGATCAGGTCCTTGGCGAAGACCCCCTTCGCGAGCCGGCCCCGAATCTCTACCCGGATGCTCTCGGGCACACGGAACCAGGTCTTGCCCAAGGCCATGGCGGCTGCCACATCCGTAGACCCCATGCCCGTGGCAAAGGCCCCGAAGGCTCCGGCGGTGCAGGTGTGGGAATCTGCGCCCACGATGAGCATCCCAGGGGCTGCGCGCTCCTCTGCCACCAATTGGTGGCAGATGCCCTCGCCCACTTCAGAAACCGCTGCCCCGGCCTTCTCTGAAAACTCCCGCATAAACAGATGGTCGTTGGAGAGCTCCCGGCGGGGGCTGGGGGCTGCGTGGTCCAGGAAGAAGATCGTGGTCTCCGGGTGGGCAACCTGGGAAAGCCCGAGATTTGCGATCTGCCGCACCGTGAGGGGACCGGTGCCGTCCTGGGCGAAGACCAGGTCCACCCGGGCCACTACCAGGTCGCCGGCCTGCGCCTCCCTCCCGCTCTTCTCCGAGAGGATCTTCTCGGCGATGGTCTTCCCGCTCATCTCGCTATGCCCCCTTGGTCCGGCCTGCATATTGGGCGTAGACCTCGGGCAGGTGTCGCTTCACCAAGGCCAGCATCTCCTGCTCGGAGAAGGAGGTAACCCGCCCCTCGTCGTATTGTGCGGTGATCTCCTCATAGATCTTCTGGACCCCGGGATCGGACTTGGAGACCTCCAGGCCGCAGTTCTCCATGATCCAGCGGGCTATCCCCGCCACCCCGGATTTGTCGGTAATAGCCACCTTGGGGGGCCTGCCCAGGAGGGTGGCGGTATCGAAGGGGTTGTAGACCTCCTCGAACTTCAGGAGGCCGTCCGCGTGGATGCCGGCCTGGGTGGTATTGAAGTGCCTGCCCACCAGGGGTTGCCACGGCGGGATGGTGAGGCGGCCCTCCTTCTCGATGTATTCTGCAATCTCGGTGACCTTGCGTAGGTTCACCCCGTTGAGGGTGCCCTTCAGGCCCACATAGTGGATCAGGGCCCCGGTTAAGGGGCAGTTGCCCGTGCGCTCGCCGATGCCCAGGATGGTGGAGTTAGCGTACATCGCCCCGTAGACCCAGGCGGCCACGGTGTTGGCGGTGACCAGGTGGAAGTCGTTGTGACTGTGGATCTCCAGGCGGTCTGAGGGGATGCCCGCATAGGCCATAAGGTAATAGACGATCTTGGGGATGGAGCGGGGCAGCGCGGCATGAGGCCAGGGAAGCCCGAAGCCCAGGGTATCGCAGAGCCTGATCTTGATGAAGAGGCCGGACTCTTTGGAGAACTCCATGAGCGTCTGGGCGAAGGGCACCACCGCCCCCCAGAAGTCGGCCCGGGTGATGTCCTCGAAGTGACAGCGGATGGCCTTCAGGCCGGCATCCGCGGCCGACTTGACCACCTCCATGTATTTGTCAATAGCGTCCCTGCGCGAGGAGAGTCCCATCTTTTTGAAGATGTGGTAGTCGGAGATGGAGGTGAGGATGCCCGTCTCCTTGAGCCCCATCTCCTTCACCAGTTGAAAATCCTTGGGGTGCGCCCGGATCCAGCCCGTCACCTCCGGATAGGCAAAACCGAGGCCCTGGACCCTCTCCACCGCCTCCCGGTCCTTCTTGGTGTAGAGGAAGAACTCGGACTGTCGAATGACGCCGTTCGGCCCGCCCAGCTCGTGGAGGAGGGTGAAGAGGTCCACGATCTGCTGGACCGAATAGGGCGGCCTGGCCTGCTGGCCATCCCGGAAGGTGGTGTCGGTCACATAGATCTCCGCCGGCATGCAGGGTGGGACCGAGACCCCCTCAAAGGTGATGTAAGGGGGTTCGACGAAGGGAAAATACTCCCTCATCAAATTGGCTTCTCCGGGCTCCACCAGGGGAAATTTGGATACAGGTGGATGTAGAAAGTTCTCCCACTTCCTCATGGCGCAAGACCTCCTCTCGGTTCCTTCCCGCTTTCTTGTTTCAGGAGAATGTTTAAATTTTCCCTTTATACCAGATCGAGTGATTCATCTCAATGGAAATCTGCCCCGCCTCTGCCTCGCTGTCCACGGGAGGAAGAAAAATCCCTTGACACCCTTTTCCGGGAAAGGGTATTTTCCGGGCACGGAAGACACCTGAACATTGCTGGAAGGAGACCACGATGGCGAAAGATGATGTTGGGGACTACCCGCTTTTCTTCGGTCCGGCAGAGATTGCCGGACTGAAGCTCCGCAATCGGCTGGTGATGGCCCCCACGACGGTGAACCTCGGCAATCCGAACGGGACGCCCTCGGACCACCAGATCGAATTCTACCGGATGCGGGCTGAGGGAGGAATCGGCCTGATCATCGTGGAGGCAACCCTCGTCCGGGCCGACGGCCGCATGTTCGCGGCCAATTTGAGCCTCGACCAGGACAGCCAGATCCCACGGTTTCGACTCCTCTCCCGAGCGATCAAGGAGGCAGGTGCCAGGGCCGGGATTCAACTGGCCCACGCAGGACGTCGGGCCGACCCAACCCTCACCGGAAGCCAGCCCATTGGCCCCTCGCCCATCCCCGATCCTCTCCGTCAGATAGTCCCGCGGGAGCTGAGAGAAGAGGAGCTCCCTGGGCTTGCCCAGGATTTTGTGGCCGCGGCTGAGCGGGCCCGGGAAGCCGGCTTCGACCTCGTCTCCCTCCATATGGCGCACGGCTATCTTCTGCATCAATTCCTTACCCCCCTGGCCAACCAGCGCCAGGACCAGTACGGGAGAGATCTGCAGGGCCGGCTTCGCCTTCCCCTGGAGGTGCTCAGAGGAGTACGGGCCCGCCTCGGGCCAGAGATGGTCATTTCCTGTCGCCTCAGCGCTGAGGACGGGGTAGAAGGAGGTCTGAGGATCTCCGACACCTGCCAGATTGCCAAGAGGCTGAAAGATGCGGGTGCGGACCTCCTGGACGTCTCCTTTGGCTTTCCCGGCTCGACGCCGCTCACCTCGCCCACCCAGGATTTTCCGGCAGCCTGTTTCGTACCCTTTGCGGAAAAGATCCGGGAGGCTGCGGGCCCCCCGGTCATGGCCGTGGGGAAGATCTGGGACCCGGAATTGGCCGAAGAGATCCTCAGGTCCGGGAAGGCCGATCTGATTGCCCTCAGCAGACCCCTGCTGGCGGATCCCGACCTGCCCCGAAAGTGGCAGGATGGCCGGCTCGGTGAGGTTCGGCCTTGCATCGCCGGCAACAAGGGATGTCTCGGGCGCCTCCATCAGAACCTGGAGGTCCGTTGCTCGGTTAACCCCTCCCTGGGCCGCGTATGATCCCTCCTGCTCCCTCCCTCAATCATCCCCCGACTCAGGGGGCTCCTGCAGGCCCAGGGACCGGGGGCACCGGGGCCGGGCAGTTATCCCTGCGGGGCCACTACGGATGGGTGGTTGTCCTCCTGGGGATCCTCAATGTGCTGGGGAGCATTGGCTTCGCCCGTTTCGGTTACCCCCTGATCCTGCCCAGCATGAAGGAGAGCCTGGATCTGACCCATACCCAGATGGGGCTCCTGGGGTCGGGGAATTTCGTGGGCTACCTCACGGCCTCGCTGCTGGGTGGCTATTGGGCGAGCAAATACGGTCCCAAGCGGGTGATTCTCCTCTCCCTGGCCCTGGTGGGGATCTGTATGATCCTGACCGGCCTCTCGGACAGCTTCCTCTTTGCGCTGGGGATGCGGTTTCTGACCGGACTGGGAAGCGGCGGCTCCTACATCCCCATGATCGGGCTCTGCGTGGGGCGGTTCCCGCCCCAACAGCGGGGAGTCGCCTCGGGCCTGATGATCAGCGGCAGCGGCTTTGGCCTCATCCTCACCGGGTGGATCATCCCTGCCATCATCACCGCTTACGGCGGAGAGGGTTGGAGGATCTGTTGGCAGCTCCTCGGCCTCTGCATCTTCCTCTTCTGGGGATTGACCCTCTTCCTACTGCGAGAGCCTCCCCAGGAGAGGTCCTCCTCCGCCTCCGCCCCCCCGCCCTGGTCCCAGGTCTATAAGAACCGCACCCTGTGGCGCATGGCCTTCATCTATTTTACCTCTGGCTTCTCCCTCTCCATGTACATGACCTTCTTCGGGGCCCATACTGCCCGGGCCGGGCACCTCTCTCCGGCGGTCATCGGTCAGATCTGGTCCCTCCTTGGCGGCCTGAGCATCTTTTCTGGCCTGGCCTGGGGATGGGTCTCGGATCGGTTGGGCCGGAGGTTCGCCCTGGTCGCGGTCTTCGCCCTCCACGGGATCTCCTTTTTCATCTTCTCTCTGGCGCGCCCGGTCTGGTCCTTTTATCTCTCGGCCGCGGTATTGGGAACAGCGGCCTGGGCTATCGCCTCGATCCTGTCCGCGGCGGTCGCCGATTATGTGGGCCCCAGATTGGCCTCGGCCGCCATCGGCTTCATCACCGTCGTCTTCGGGATCGGGCAGGTCATCTCCCCCTTCGTGGCAGGGCAGATCGCGGATCACACCGGCTCTTTCTCTTCCGCCTTTGCCCTGGCAGCTGGTGTGGTATTCATCGGCCTGCTGGGTTGCCTGCGGCTGGGGACGAGATGCACCTGAGGGGCGAGAGCGGGGGATTGGCCGAGGCGATTCTTTTCCCGGCTGGCTGCGCAGCGTTTCCTTGTGGCTGAAAGCAGGAGGATCTGAAGGAAGGAGGCTGAACCGATGTCCCAGCTCTTTGCCCCCATCACCATCAACTCCCTGACCCTCGCCAATCGCTTCGTTCGCTCCGCCACCGCCGAACGGATGGCCGGGGCGGACGGCGGCCTGCTGCCGGAGGCGGCCCGGCTCTACGAGGGCCTGGCCCAGGGAGGGGTCGGCCTGATCGTCACCGGCCATGCCTATGTGGCCGCAGAGGGCATTGCCCATCGCTGGATGACGGGGATCCACGAGGACTCCCTCTTGCCCGGCCTGAGGGCGGCCACCGAGGCAGTCCATCGCGTCGGGGGTAAGATTGCCATCCAGATCAATCATTCGGGCGGGATGAAGGAGGTCAACCTGGATCAGGGCCCTCCCCTGGCCCCCTCGGCCTTGCCCTGTGAGCAGACCGGCCATCGGGCCCAGGAGCTGTCCGAGGGGCAGATCGAGCAGATCATCGAGCAATTTGGCCAGGCGGCCCGGCGGGCCAAATTGGCCAACTTCGATGCCATCCAGATCCATGGGGCGCACGGATATCTGGCCAATCAGTTCCTCTCTCCCCTCACCAATCAGCGGAGGGATCGCTGGGGCGGCACCCTGGGGAATCGCATGCGCTTCTTGCTCTGCCTCTATCGGCGGGTGCGGGAGGAGGTGGGAATGAGCTATCCCCTCCTTTGCAAGCTGGCCATCTCCGATTTCAAGGAGGGGGGATTGACAGTCGAGGAGGGCCTGGAGGTGGCGGCTGGGCTGGCTGCGGAGGGCCTCGATGCCCTGGAGATCAGCGGCGGGCTGGCCGGAAGCCGCTATGTGAAGGGAAGGACCGATCTGGAGTGGATGAAGGAGGAAGGCTTCTTCCGTCCTTATACCCGGAGGGTGAAGGAGGAGGTGAGGATCCCGGTGATCTTAGTGGGGATGCTACGGCACTTGGAGTTCATGGAACGCATGGTGGCAGAGGGCTACGCAGACCTGGTCGCCCTGTGCCGTCCCTTCATCCGGGAGCCGGACCTGGTCGATCGCCTGCGAGAGGGGATTGCCCCAGCCTCTACCTGCAGATCCTGCAATCAATGCACCGGCCCCTCCCGCAGCGAGCCCATCTCCTGCCGGATTGCACACTGAGGGAAATCGTCCGTAATAGGCCCACAAGGAGACTTTTCCTTATTTCGGCAACTGCGCCTTTATGTCCGGGAATACAACATTATATGTTGAGAGAGTCTTGGCTTTCGGATCATATAGCACGTATTTTAGGCTAAATGTAAAACTCGGCCCAAGCTCCTTGATGTTAATACTTCTATCCTTGGGCCTGAAGTGTAGCAAGACATCAGTATTCGACTTGGGATTTAGAATTGGATATTCGCCACCCTCGAGGCTGGTATGGCGATGATCCATAAGCCCTCTATCGTAGTCAAAAACATTTCCCTTCTCGTCTATCAGGTCGGGGTTTTGCTCAGCGGATCTTGCTATTACAAATTTCTTCTCTGACTGGTTGAAGAAGTCTAACATTACCGACACCTGCTCCCTTGAAACGATGATCCTCTTGACGGCTATCAGTATGTCCTCAACCTTCTTGGAGTTTGGGCTTGGGGCAGAAGGCATTATTCTGGAAGGAGGTGCTTCACCTACAGTGGGAGCTTGCGGACCCGCGGCCTGGCCTGTCTCTATTCCCCTCGCCAAGAGCTCCTCTATCGCCTTGGTCTTGGGGATTTCCCCAGCAGTGCCAACGATCACCTTAGCAGTCCCCGTATCCAAGACCTTTACCGAAAGCCTCACGCTATCCCCAAATGGGGTAATAGTTCCCGTAATCAGGGCTTGAACGCCTGCAATCTCGCCTAACTTGCGTGCGGTAGATGGATCAATCAACCCGGTCATGGCAAGCTTATGCTCTTGCAGGAGGCTTTTCAGATGGGTCCTGTCCACCACTTCAAATCCCTCACCGGCCCCCGCCATGGCCACCGAGAACTCCTCCGCCAGAAATCGCCCCAGTTCCGTAACATTGCCCTGAAGGTCTGTGAAGTCAACGACCGCTATGGTCTTCTTGTTGGCCTTCACGATCTTCTCTGCCATAGCGGA
>JAZDMQ010000137.1:0-9711 GCA_043800755.1 bacterium
GACGGTGGACCTGGCGCGGGTTCTCAAGACAATCCTGACGGCCCTCTCGCAGACCCTGGGGGACCCGGCCTACAACTTCCTCCTCCACATCGCCCCGAATGCTCCGATGAACGGGGAGGAGCCCGGATGGATAGAGGAGGCCTTCCATTGGCACCTGGAGATTATGCCCCGCCTGATCCGGGTTGCGGGGTTTGAATGGGGATCCGGCCTCTACCTTAATCCCAGCGCCCCCGAGGAGGCCGCGGTCAGGCTCCGGGAGGTCCTGGCTTAATCCGACAGCAGGAGAGATTTTTCTCCCCCTGCCGGCCCGCATCCCACACTGCGGGCCGGGGCGAGGTCTCACCCTGCGGCCTTCCTGATTCTTTTCTATGGTTTGGTCCATTTCCTCCGTATCGGGGGGGGAGGATGGAGATAAATGGTACGGAATCGAGGTGGCTTCACCCTGGTGGAGCTGTTGATCGTAGTGGCCGTGATCGCCATCCTGGCAGCCATTGCGATCCCTGCCCTGATGGGCGCGAAGGAGAGGGCTTTGTATGCCCAGTTTCAAGCCAATGCCCACCAGATCGGGGTGGCGCTGGAGAATGTTGCCATCGACCATGAGGGCCGGTATCCCAGGGATGGGATGTATTTCAGTCCGCCCCCGGGCGGATTCACCCCGGGTTACATCAACTGGAATCAGGATTGGAGAATTGACTACGAGGTCCACGGCAATGGGAGCGGCGGCAGCTACGTAGGCCTCGAGTATTTCTATCCCGGCCAGAGGACTATCAGGCCCTCTGCGACAATGCCACCTATCGGACCTCCTACGCCCACGGAGAGCCAATTCCGGGGCGCAGAAACCGCATCTGGATCTTTCACGAAAGCTCACAGATCATGCCTTGAGGCTGCCAGAGAGGGCTCCTTGGTACCAGGCCCAATTGCTCAAAGAGGACAGCCCCAAGGGTTTAATCTCCTTGGGTTTTTTTATATGAGCGGAAGGGTTGAGGCAGGGGAGCATAACCCTGCGCCGGCAGGATTTACTTGCCTGGGAGGTGAGAGGAAATGTCCAAGTTGACCAAGCAGAGATCGAAGAAAGCGGGCCTTCCGCCCGGGGCCCTCGTCTACATCGGGGAGGAGAAGGAAGAGCGGGTGAAGATTACTATCATCGATTACGACGAGGCAAATTACCAGGAAAAAGAGACGGAGACCTTGGAGGAGTGCCTCTCCTTCAAAGACAGGCCCACCGTGACCTGGATTAACATCGACGGGGTGCATCAGATCGAGATCCTGGAGGAGTTGGGCAATTGCTATGGCTTTCACCACCTGGTCTTGGAGGACATCCTCAACACGGACCAGCGTCCGAAGATGGAGGACTATGGCAGCTACCTCTATACGGTCCTGAAGATGATCACCTTTGATGAGCAGACCCAAGAGATCGCTACCGAACAGGTGAGCTTGATCCTGGGTTCCAATCTGGTCATCTCCTTTCAGGAGAAGGATGGGGATGTCTTTCGCCCGATCAAAGAACGGATCAAGAGCGGAAAGGGTCGCATCCGCAAGATGGGGGCCGATTATCTCGCCTATTCCCTGATCGATTCCATCATCGACCGCTATTTCATCATTCTGGAGAAACTGGGCGAGAAGGTGGAGGACTTGCAGGATGAGCTGATTGCCCGTCCTACCTCTGAGACCCTCCAGGCCCTTCACGAATTGAAGAGGGAGATGCTGCTGCTGAGGAAGTCAGTCTGGCCGCTGCGGGAGGTGATCAATAGCCTGGAAAGGGGTGATTCCCCCCTGATCAAGGAGCCCACCAGGGTATATCTCCGGGACGTCTATGACCATACGATCCAGGTAATCGATACCATCGAGACCTTCCGGGACATGCTCTCCGGGATGCTCGACATCTACCTCTCTAGCATTAGCAACAAGACGAATGAGGTGATGAAGGTATTGACGATTATCGCCACCATCTTTATGCCCTTGACCTTTTTGGCAGGCGTCTATGGCATGAATTTCAAATTCATGCCGGAGCTGGAGAGACAATGGGGGTATCCCGTGATCTTACTGATCATGCTGGTGGTGGGGCTCGCCATGGTATTCTATTTCAAAAGGAAGAAGTGGCTTTGAGAGAATGGCCGCGGGGAGTGGGCGAGATCGCTGAGGAGGGAGAGAAGATGAAGATCGTTATTGCAGGGGCGGGGGCGCTTGGTTCAGTCATCGGCGGTTGTCTGGCGCGGGCAGGGGAGGAAGTGACCCTATTGGATATTCCCCATCCCCACCTGGAGGCCATACGCGAACAAGGCCTGAGGGTGACGGGATTTCAGGATTTCTCGGTCCCGGTCAAGGCAACCGCTCAGCCCGCCGAGATCAAGGAGGTGGATTTCCTGCTGTTGGTGACCAAGAGCCTGGATACCGAAAAGGCCCTTTTGGGCCTGAGCCACCTTTCGGCCGGTTATGTCTGCTCGGTCCAGAATGGGGTGGCCAAAGATGAGCGGCTGGCCAAGGCATTCGGGCGGGAAAAGGTGCTGGGGGGGCTGACCCTGGTCGCGGCCCAGCGCCCGCAGCCCGGGGTGGTGGAATGGACGGTAGAGGGGATCACCTATTTCGGAGAGCTGGGAGGGGACATCACCCCCCGGGTGAAGGAGCTGGAAGGGGTCTTTCAGCGAGCGGGCCTGAAGGCCCAGGCAAAGGAGAACATCCTCTCCCTGGAGTGGTCCAAATTCATTGCTTGGGCAGTGACTGGGATGTTGTCGGCCCTGACCCGACTCCCCTTTCCCCAGATCCTCCGCTCCCCGGACCTGGCCTCCCTCTGTGTAAGGATGGTTCGGGAACTGAGCCAGATCCCAAAAGGAAAGGGCATCCCCCTGGAGGACTGCGGACCGCACCGCACCCGGACCATGATCGAGCTGCCCTTTGAGGCCGCGGTGCAAGAGGTGGTGCAGGCCGGCCTGCGCCTCGATCGTCCGGGGGTCTTCCCCTATCATTCCACTGCCCAGGACATCCTGGCTGGGCGCAAGACGGAGATGGAAGACTGCATCGGGCCCTTGATTACGGAGGCCAAGCAGGGAAAGTTGGAGATCCCCCTCGCAGAGGCAGCCTATACCCTAGCCCAGGGCCTGGAGGCCTCCATCGCCCTCGCCCATCAGGTTGGGGGGGCGAGATGAGATGATCTAAGCGGGCCCCGATCAAGACCGCAGCCCGGCCAGCTCCCTTTGCAGGATTTCGAGGGCGGCAGGGGTGGCATCGCAGATCGTGGCCTCCCTCAGCCTTGGCCGGTAGGCCTCGGCCCGATCCGCAAAATCGGCGATCACCCGGGGATGCATCTTGGCCAGGGGGACGCTGATGCCCAGGCCCATCTCCTCCAGCATCTGGCCGTTGTAGTATTGCTCGAATTGTCCCCCTTCCGGGACCACGATCATCGGTTTCTTGAGGAACAGGGCCTCGCAGGGGAGCTGATGGCCGGCGTTGGAGAGGGCGAAGCGGCAGCGGGCCAGGTCCTGAAGGAAACCTTCCCCGGAGAATTCCTTGAACTTGATGTTCCTGGTCTCCTGAAATCGCCGCGGCTCCCTCACATAGAAGACGAAATCGAGGTGGGAGATCTCGCGGATGAACTCCAGGAAGAGCTCCTCGTTGGGCGCCTTGGGATAGACCAGGACGAAATCCCGCTCCTCCACCAGACCCTGGGCCGCGATGACCCCTCTCTGCAGGATGGGTCCCAGGAAGGCGACCTTCTCCTCTTCTTCTCGGTGAGGAAAGGGGTAGAAGGTGTTCACGATGTTGGCGCGGCCCAAGGGGTAGAGGTAGCGGACCGTATTCTTCGCCAGGAGGTAGTCCGTCCTCACCCGCAAAGGGAGCGTTAGAGGATTTAACTGCAGGAAGCGGATGAACAGGGAGTGGCTGAAGGCGATGAGGGGAATCCCCGCGCGCAGGGCCGCCCGAGGGGTGTAATGCTCGAAGTCGGTAATGAGCAGGGAGATCCCCTCTTGGCGGAACCTTCGGCTCATCTGCTCCAACCGCTGTTCCCTGTGCCCCAAGTGGGGCAAGAGGTGGAGGGCGGTCTGCAGGACGGAGACCCTTCCCCTCCTCATCTGGGCGTCAATACCCCAGACTTCCTCCACCCTCACCCGACGATGCCCCTGGTAGGCCTCCCGGAAGAGATCGAGGGCGGCCATGGAGGAGAAGATTAGGATCTCCAGATCCGAATTGGCCTCCAGGAGATCGTCGATGATCCTTCTGGAGGCCGTCGCATGGCCTAATCCGACGCCATTGACTCCGTATGCGATTTTGATCATGAGTAATGATCGGCAGTACCCTGCAGGGCGCGGCCCTTCCTATGCCTCCCCTTGGCAGCCAGGGCAGGCGGGCGCGCAGGATCCCACCTCCCCCTTCCTATTTAGCAGATAGGTCGTCCAAAGGGAAGGCCTTTTTTGAAGGCCCTTCAGCGATCGGGCCGTGCCGGGGCCGGGGAATTACCCCAAATCCATCGTTTGACATTCTAAAAGGCCTATGTTATCTGTTTTGGGGCATCGAGCAAAACATCACGGGAGAGTGAGTGGATGGAGCGTAAAAGGTTAAGGCTCTACCTTCTTTGGGCCCTGTTGGCAGCGGGCCTGGTCTACGCCCTGTGGGGGTTCTCCAGTCGTTACCTGCAGAATCGGAAAGAGAACGGCTTGATCTATGCCAGCGGGCGGATCGAGGGGACGGAGGTCACTGTAGGGACCAAAGTGGCGGGCCGGCTGGAGCGGCTCTTAGTGGACGAAGGGGACCGGGTGGAAAAGGCCGCCCTCCTGGCGGAGATCTCCTCCGAGGATGTGCAGGCTCGTTGGGAGAGGGCCCAGGCGGCCACTTCCGTGGCCCAGAGGAATCTGGCCAGACAAACTGAGAACATACGGTACTGGGACCATAAAGTGACAGAATCCGAAATAGGTCTGGAACTCCTACGAAAGCAGGTACGGGGGGGGATCGCCCTGTCCGTCGCAGCCCTGGGGGCTGCGATAGCAGGCCTGGCAGGGGCAGAGTCCAATTTGGACTGGTGGCAGAGGGAGTCCCGCCGTCTGGAGGACCTCCACCGGCAAGGAATGGTTTCCACCCAGGCACTGGATAATGGGAGATCCTCCCTGAGGGCCGCACAGGCCGAGACGGATCGACTCCGTCAAGAGAAGGATCGAGCCAGGGTGACACTGGAGATAGCCAAGGAAGCTCGCCTCCAAATTGATGTGCAAGAAAAAGAATCAGCCGCGGCCCGCTCCATGAGGGCTCAGGCGAAGGAGGCGATGGAGGGGGCGCGCATGGAGATGAAGATGGCCGAGGCCGCAGCGAAAGAGGCCAAGGTCGTCCTGGAGGATTGCCGGATCCTGTCCCCCATCTCCGGCACGGTGATGACCAAGATCGCCGAGGAAGGGGAGGTGCTGGCCGCGGGGAGGCCTATCCTCACCCTGATTGACCTGTCCGACATCTATCTCAAGCTCTACATCCCCCAGGTGGAGATCGGGGAGATTCGCCTGGGAAATGTGGGCCGGATCTATGTGGACGCCTACCCGAATCGACCTTTCGAGGCCAAGGTGACCAACATCAGCCAACAGGCCGAGTTTACCCCCAAGAATGTGGAGACCAAGCAGGAGAGGGTAAACCTGGTCTTCGCGGTCAAGCTGACCGCCGACAATCCCCAAGGCCTGCTCAAGCCGGGGATGCCTGCGGATGGGGTCATCAAATATCGAGATCAGGCGCCCTGGCCACAAAGGACCGATACGCATTGATCCCTTCCGCTCAGCTCAATTCGCCCGCCGCGCAGCAGACCTGCATCCAGGTCGACGATCTGCACAAGCGCTACCGGGGGATCGAGGCGGTCAAAGGCGTCAGTTTTTCCGTGTCCCGGGGAGAGATCTTCGGGCTCCTGGGCCCGGATGGGGCAGGAAAGAGCAGCATCATCCAGGTCCTCTGCGGCCTCCTCTCCCCCGACTCGGGAGGGGTGCTGGTGGAGGGGGTGGATGTGTTGAAGGATCCGGAAGGGATCAAGCCCCACCTGGGCTACATGGCGCAGGGCCTGGGTCTGACCCTCTTCGAAAACCTCTCCGTGGCAGAGCACCTGAATTTCTTCGGCGACCTCCATCAGGTGCCGCCCGCGGAAAGGGAACGGATCAAGGTCGACCTCCTCCGCATGACCCGCCTCTCCCCTTTCCAGGACCGTCTGGCGAAAAACCTCTCCGGAGGGATGAAGCAGAAGCTGGCCCTCTGTTCCACCCTGATCCATTCCCCCAGCATCCTCTTCCTGGATGAGCCCACCACCGGGGTAGATCCCCTGTCCCGTCGCGATTTCTGGATTATCATCAACCAACTCCTCAAGGAGAAGAGCGTCACCATCCTCCTCACCACCTCCTATATGGACGAGGCCGAGAGGTGCCATCGGGTGGCCTTTCTCCACGAGGGGGAGATCATCGCCCAAGGGAGCCCGGAGGAGCTCAAGGCCAGGAGTCGGCAGCGGTGGGTGGAGATCTGGGCCAAGCCAGAGGAGGCCGTCGAGGGAATCATCCGTCAGGAGGGTTGGCCGATGAAGAGGCTGAAAGACCGATTCCTCGCCCAGATTCCGTCGGGCCAGGACGTGGAATCCGTTTCCGACCTGATGCAGCGCCAGGGCATCGCCTTGGCCCATCTGCAGGAGAGGGCCCCCGATCTGGAAGAGATCTTCCTCTCCCTCCTGGAGAAGCGGAGCGGGGCGGGGGAAGGCGGTCTGCCCGCCGGGACCGGGGAAACCCCTCGGTCCTTGCAGCCGGATGGGCCGGCGATCAAGATACGGGGCCTGGTGAAGCGGTTTGGGGATTTCACTGCGGTGGCCGGGATTGACTTCCAGGTGGGCCGGGGAGAGATCTTCGGATTCCTCGGGCCCAACGGGGCAGGGAAGACCACTACCATCAAGATCCTGTGTGGCATCATCCCTCCCACCGAGGGAGGAGGGGAGATCTCCGGTTTCGATATCCTGCGGGAGCGCCATCAGATCAAATCCCGCATCGGTTACATGTCCCAGAAGTTCTCCCTCTATCGCGACCTCTCGGTCTCGGAGAACCTGAGGCTCTATGGGGGGATCTATCGGGTAGATCGCCGCACCTTTCGCAGCCGTCAGGCCTGGGTGGTGGAACTGGCCGACCTCAAAGGACGGGAGGACACGCTGGCCCGCGACCTCCCCCTGGGCATTCGCCAACGCCTGGCCTTGGGCTGCGCCCTGATCCATAAGCCGGAGATCCTCTTTCTCGATGAGCCGACCGCGGGGGTGGACCTGGTGGCCCGCCGGAAATTCTGGAGCTTGATCCACACTCTCTCTCGGGAGGAGAAGGTCACGGTGCTGGTCACCACCCACTATCTGGACGAGGCGGAGCACTGCGATCGTCTCGGCTTCATCTACGACGGCCGACTGGTGGCCCTGGGCAGCCCTGCCGCCTTGAAGGGGGAGACTGCCAAACGCCTGGGCGTTCCTCTCTACCTTGACTGCGCCCAGCCGATGCGGTCCTGGGACCTCCTCCGCGAGCCCTTCCCCGGGATCTTCCTCTACGGCCGGAGGGTTCGGATCTTCTCCAGGGATCCGGAACAGGATGTCCCGTTGATCCGCGGCCTCCTGGAGAGAGAGGGCATCCCCCTTCATCGGCTGCAAGAGGAGGAGATCCGCCTGGAGGACGCCTTCATCCACTATATTGAGCTGGAGGAGGCAGGGAGGAAGGGGGCATGAAGGGGAGGGTTCGCACCATCATCGAGAAGGAATTCCTGGAGATCAGGCGCAGCAGGCTTTACATCGGGCTCACTGTGCTGGTCCCGACCACCTTGATGCTCATGTTCGGCTACGGGATGTCTTTGGATGTGAAGGACATCGCAGTCGCCGTCTGGGACCTGGACCGGACCCCGGTGAGCCGGGACTATATCTCCTCCTTCCTGAACTCCGGCCATTTTCGTCTGGGGTTCTACGCGCGGAATCAAGGCGAGATCGAAGAGGCCTTGCGCCGGGGCAAGATCCGGGGGGCACTGATCCTGCCCGCGGACTTCTCCTCGAAGCTGGGGGCGGGAAGGCTGGTTCAGGTCCAGTTGCTGATCGACGGGTCCTTTCCCAACCAGGCCTCTACGGTCAAGGGCTACATGGAGGCGATCAACGCCCAATTCAACGAGGACTTGATCCAATACCTGGCGCCGGAGATCGTCCCCCTGCGGATCGAGTCCCGGGTCTGGTTCAATCCCGAGCTGAAATCCAGAAATTTCATCGTCCCGGGCGTCATCGTCACCACCCTCCTCTTCTATCCCGCCCTCATCGCCACCTTGGCGGTAGTGCGGGAGAAGGAGCAGGGCTCCATCCTCAACATCCTCTCCTCCCCGGTTCGACCTTGGGAGTACATCGTGGGCAAGATGATCCCCTATGTCCTCATCTCCCTCTGTGTCTTTGGATTCCTCTTCATCATCGCCTTCTGGTTCTTCCGCATCCCCTTCACGGGGAGCTTTCCCCTCCTGGCCCTCGCCTCCGTCTTCTATCTCCTGGGGACGGTGGGGATCGGCCTGCTCATCTCGGTGCTCCTGCGGACCCAGGTGGGGGCCATGCTCCTGACCTCCATCGTCACCATCATCCCCGCCTTCTTCTACTCGGGCTTTTTCGTCCCCATCTCCAGCATGGGCAAGGTCTCGCAGGTAGAGAGCTTTCTCTTTCCCTCCCGCTACTATATGCGGATCGTCCGCGACAGCTTTCTGAAGGGGGTTGGCTGGGACCTGCTTTGGCCCGACATCCTGGCCTTGGCGGCCTACGCCTTCATCCTCCTGTCGGCCTCGATCCTCCTGTTCAAGAAGAGGGTGAGCTGAATTGATGACTCGCCTGGCATCCTTAGTGCGCAAGGAGTTCATCCAGTTCTCTCGGGACTGGGTCATCCTGATCATCGTCCTCTACAGCTTCACCTTCGACATCTACCTGGTGACCAAGGGCTTCAATCTGGAGGTGAGGCGAACCCCGCTGGGGGTCTACGATCTGGATCGCTCCCAGGAGAGTCGGCGATTGGTGGACGGGTTTCGCCTCCCCTACTTCCTGCAGGTGGCCTACATCCAGGAGGAAGCTGAGGTGAGAGGCCTCCTGGATCGGGGCAAGGTGAGCATGGTGGTGGTCATCCCGGCCCATTTCTCTCAACATCTGAAGGAGGGGAGGGAGACCAAGATCCAACTGATCGTGGATGGCACCCATTCCAACTCGGCCCTGATTGCCATGGGCTATGCAGCCCGGATTATTGAGGCCTATTCCCGCCGGATCGTGCTGGAGAATTGGGGCCTGACCGCGCGGGGGCTCCAATTGCTGCCCCAGGTCGACCTCCGCTACCGGATCTGGTTCAACCCCAACCTCAAGAGCGAGTACTTCATGGGGTTGACCGAGCTCTTCTCGGTCATCACCATGCTCTCCATCCTCTTGCCCGCCGCGGCCCTGGTGCGGGAGAAGGAGTATGGGACCATCGAGCAGCTCCTGGTCACCCCCCTCCGGCCCTATGAGATCATGCTGGCCAAGATCATTCCCATGGGCGCCATCACCTTCTTGGCGAGCTTCCTCGCCCTCTTCGCCGTCCTGAAGCCCCTCTTCGGCATCCCCATGGTGGGCCATATCGGGCTCTTCTTCCTGGCCACCCTGATCTTCGTTTTCACCTCGTCCGGGCTGGGGTTGTTCCTGGCCTCCATCTCCAAGAGCCTCTCCGAGGTCATCCTGCTCACCCTGCTGATCATCACCCC
>JAZDMQ010000142.1:0-2996 GCA_043800755.1 bacterium
AGCGAACCCAAGCTGATCAAGCTCACCTACTCCTTTGAACAGGCCACCAAGTACCGCAAACCTCCTCAGTTCCTGCCGAGTGATGAGGCGCGGTAGGGATGGAGCTTGTCGAATCACCAAGGGCTGATTTTCAAATTGGTGGCGTAGGCATCTTTGCATTACCCGCAGAACGTTACAGCAAAGGCAGGGTCATCAGACCTTGCCTTTGCTGTTTGGTGGGGTCATCAGGTCGCGCCTCAGAGACATAAGATTGAAAAATGGAATTAGTAGATCTGCTCCGGAATCAAGAAACGCCAAAGAAATGACTGTTTGTTTAGAGAATGATAGATCAGGCGCGGATAGGGATACTTCTAACACTGGGGCAGGAGGATCAAAATTCCGATCATCATATGGATAACTCAAAGGTGTTTTCTTAGACATGCTTGACTACGCAGGTGAGCGCAGGGACGGTATCCAATGTTGCCTCCACCTTGGATGCCGACCTCCAGGCCTACCAGAGCAAGCCTTTGGGCGATGACATTGTCTTCCTGTTCCTGGATGGCATCAGCCAGAAAGTACGGGAGATCGGAGTCGAAGGTAAAGTGATGCTCTGCACGTTCGGGATCAGGGCCGACGGGAGGAAGGAGCTATTCTCTTTCTGGCTGACCGACCTCGAGAATATGCCTACTTGGCAGGGATTCTTGGTTGATCTCAAGAGCCGGGGCCTGAAGGGCAAGGCTTCGAAGCTGATCATCGTGGATGGGAATCCTGCCTTCCTCCGGGCACTCCGGAAGATCTACCCCCTCCGGCGCATCCAGCGATGCATCGCCCACAAGCTGAGAAATGTCGTGCTAAAGCTTAAACGAGCCCAGCGTGAGGCCTGCATGGGTGAGGCAAAGCGGATCTTCGGGGCATCCTCCCGAACCGAGGCGATCCGCCAGTTCAAGGCCTGGCGTGCCAGGTGGATCGATGAAGCCGAAACGGCTGTGCACTTTCTGGAGAAGGACCTGTTCCACTGTCTCCATTACTTCCGTTTTCCCGAGGGAACTATGGAAAACCATTCGGACCACCAATATCCTCGAACGGGCCTTCCGGGAAGTCCGGCGAAGGACGAGGCCCATGGGCGTATTTACTAACGCCGAATCGGCGGAGCGGATCATGTGTGGAGTCACGAAAAACTTAAACGGCAACTGGGAGGAGCATCCCCTTCGGGAAATTCAACAGAATTGTTGACGTGACCGGCGAGGCTAAGGTATACAGAGTTATTTGTTGGTAAAGGGTCATGAGTAAATCCCCGCAACCACTAACCAAGGAGGTGATTCGCTTATGAATCCAGAATTACTCAAGATCATTAACGGCTTCGGGTTGTGGGTGGTGGCCTTCATTATGGTCTCCATCGTCCTCATCCAGGCCGGCCTGTTCATGAGACAGGCATTCAAGGCCGCAGCCGCCATAAAAATGCCGCGAGAGAAATGCATGAGGGGACTGCGGGCAGGAATGATCACGGCGGTGGGTCCCTCTCTCGCCATCGTCATCATCATGATCGGAATGATGGCGGTGGTGGGAGCTCCTATCACCTGGATGCGCCTCTCCATCATCGGGGCCGCACCCACCGAGCTGACCGCCGCTACTCTGGGAGCCAAGGCCATGGGGGTGGAATTCGGCTCCCCCGAGTATGACCTGTATGCCTTTGCCGCCTCCAACTGGGGGATGGCCCTGAATGACTTCGGCTGGCTCTTCATCGTGGGACTCCTGGCCACCCGGCTGGAGTGGGTGAGGAAGAAGATCGGCGGGAGGAATCCGGCCTGGCTTGCCCTTCTGACCAGTGCGGCCGCCATTGGAGCCTTCGCCTTTCTGATGTCGGGAAACCTGTTGGCAGGGGGCCCCAAGGCCATCGGGGTGATCGCAGGGGGAATTTCCATGATCCTATTCCTGCAATTGGCCAAGAGATACCCGGCGCTCAAGGAATACACCCTGGGCCTGGCCATGGTAGTGGGAATGTTCATTGCAGCTTTTTTTGCCAAATAAGGAGGAATCATGGCAGAGCAAAATGAGGTCTTCCAAAATTCTTTCATCCGGCCTGTCATCCGAATCGGCATCATCACTTTGCTCATTGCCTGGGTGGGGAATTTCCTCCCCTGCCTCTACATCTATTTCCGCTATGGGATCTTTCCTCCCTGGGAAACTATCTTGAAGATCTGGGTGATGGTAGCCTCGGTGTATGGGGCCTTTTATCTCGTGGAGCCCATCTCCTACTATGCGATTTTGGGTCTTTCCGGGACCTATATGTCCTTTTTGTCAGGGAACATTGCCAATCTCCGGCTCCCCTGCTCGGCCATGGCCCAGGAGGCAACGGGCGTGGAGCCCGGCTCACAGGAGGCTGAAGTCATCTCCACTCTGGGGATTGTCGGGTCGGTGATCGTCAATACCATTGGAGTTACCCTTACCGCCATTGTGGGAGCAGCACTGCTATCCCTCTTTCCCCCCTTTGTCAGAGGGGCTTTCAATTATATCTTGCCAGCTATTTTCGGAGCCGTCTTTGCCCAATTCGCCATCAAATACCCGGTAGTAGGCCTGATGGCGATTCCCATTCCCTTGGTCCTGTTAGGATGGGTCAAGGTACTGCCGGTATGGGTGGTCATCCCAGCATGCGTCTTTGGGACGGTGGCCCTGGCCCGCCTCTATTATCAGTTGCGCCTAAAAGGAGAGAGATGATGGCGATCGATGTGAAAAAAGAGGTAAAGGAGCTAACACCGGAACTGGTAGAATTGAGGCGCTATCTGCATCGGCATCCCGAGCCCGGATTCCAGGAGGTCTGGACCAGCCAGACCATGGCGGAAAAATTGGGAGCGTTGGGCTATGAGGTAAGATCGGGCATCGCCAAGACCGGCGTGATGGGCCTGCTGCACGGAGGGAAGCCGGGAAAGACCCTGCTCTTGCGGTCCGATATCGACGCCTTGACGATCGGGGAGAAAAACCAGATCGACTATTGCTCCGAGCAGCCCGGGGCCATGCAT
>JAZDMQ010000004.1:0-15630 GCA_043800755.1 bacterium
CCGGTCCCGTCTGCATCCCATCCTGGGAGGATATCGGCCGCATCTGGCCGTGGATTATTCGGCCCCTCAGGGGACCCCGGTCTGGGCAGTGGCCGATGGATCGGTCGCCTCCTGTGGATGGTCGAGAGGAAATGGCAATTGTATCATCCTGAGGCACCGGATGGGCCTTTCCACCTGCTACAATCACCTCAGTCGCTTTGCCAAGGGCATCCACAAAGGGGCCAGGGTGAAGCAGAGGCAGGTGATTGCTTATGTAGGTTCCACCGGAATGAGCACCGGCCCGCACCTGGATTACCGCATCAAGAAGGATGGTCGATTCATCAATCCCCTGCAGAAGCTCACCCTGCCCGGCATCCCGGTGGCCAAGGCGGACCAGCCGCGGTTCTTGCAGGCGAGGGAGGAGTTGATGGGCCTCCTCCACAAGGCCCCCTCTCCGAAGCCGGACTCCGAGATCCCCATCCCGCCCGTCCTTTAAGGACCCCCACCTGAATTCCAAGCAGATGGGGTCAGGTCTTGATTTATCACTTTTTTTTGGTCTAAAATTGTCGAAAGATGGGCATGCCAGGAAACCTAATGCTCTGCTCCGGAGTCCTTGCCGAAAAAGCCTCTCCAGCTTCACTCCAGAAGTCATCCCTCCAAGTGTCCCTAAAAAGCAGTGGATATTTGATGGCGGAGTTGCTATAATACTTCGAGAATAAATGACTTAAGCCCGCGATTTGAGGAGTGAAACGATGCGATTGGATAAATTCACCCTGAAGGCCCAGGAGGCCTTGCAAGAGGCCCAGGGCCTGGCCCAGAAGATGGGCCAGCAACAGCTCGATACAGAACACCTGCTCCTGACACTCATCCGGCAGGCCGATGGCCTGGTGACCCTGATTTTGCAGAGGATTGGGGTGAGCCCCCAACAGGTAGAGGCTGGATTGGAGAAGGAGCTGCAGAAGATCCCCCAGGTTCGTTCTGGCGGCGGGGCGCCCCTGGGGCAGGTTTACATTGCCCCCTCCCTGGAGAAGACGCTCAGTGCCGCCTGGGAAGAGGCAGAGCGGCTGAAGGACGAGTATGTCAGCACCGAGCACCTCCTGTTGGCCATCGCCTCCGAGGGCGACGGCGGGGCAGGCCGGGTGCTGAAAGAGGCGGGGATCAGCAAGGACGACATCTACCGGGTCCTCATGGAAGTGCGGGGAGGACAAAGGGTGACGGATCAGAGCCCGGAGGAGAAGTATCAGGCCTTGCAGCGCTACACCCGGGATCTGACCGACCTGGCCCGCCAGGGAAAATTGGACCCGGTCATTGGCCGGGACGAAGAGATTCGCCGGGTCATCCAGGTCCTTTCCCGGCGCACCAAGAACAACCCGGTCCTGATCGGGGAGCCCGGGGTGGGCAAGACCGCCATCGCCGAGGGATTGGCCCAGCGCATTGCCAACGGGGATGTGCCGGAGACCCTGAAGGACAAAAGGGTCCTGGCCTTGGACCTGGGTGCCCTCATCGCCGGCACCAAGTGCCGCGGGGAGTTCGAGGATCGGATAAAGGCGGTCCTCAAGGAGATCAGCCAGGCAGAGGGGCGGGTGGTGCTCTTCATCGATGAGCTCCACACCCTGGTAGGGGCCGGGGCGGCCCAGGGGGCCATGGATGCCTCCAACATGCTGAAGCCGGCCCTGGCGCGGGGGGAGCTGCGGGCGGTGGGGGCGACCACCCTGGATGAATATCGGAAGCACATCGAGAAGGATGCGGCGTTGGAGCGACGCTTTCAGCCCATCCTTATCGACCAGCCCTCGGTGGAGGATACCATCTCCATTCTCCGCGGGCTGAAAGAGCGCTACGAGGTCCACCACGGGGTGAGGATCCAGGATTCGGCCCTGGTGGCGGCGGCGGTGCTCTCCCATCGCTACATCTCCGACCGCTTCCTCCCGGACAAGGCGATTGACCTGATCGACGAGGCAGCCTCCAAGCTGCGGATCGAGATCGATTCCATGCCCTCGGAGATCGATGAGGTAGAGCGCAAGATGCGTCAGCTGGAGGTGGAGCGGCAGGCCCTGAAGAAGGAAAGCGATCCTGCCTCGGTCGAGCGCCTGGAGCGGTTAGATGGGGAGCTGGCAGAGTTGAAGGAGAGATCCGGGGCGCTGAATCAGCGGTGGCAGGGAGAGAAAGAGGTGATCCAACGCATCCGCCAGATCAAGGGGCAGATGGAGCAGGCCAAGATGGAGGAACAAGCGGCGGAGCGGGCCGGCGATTTAGGAAAGGTGGCGGAGCTCCGCTACGGGGTGGCTGCCTCCCTGCAGAAGGAATTGGCCCAGGCCAATGACCGACTGGCCACGCTGCAAAAGGAGCAGAAGATGCTCAAGGAGGAGGTGGATGAGGAGGATATCGCGGAGATCGTCTCCAAGTGGACCAGGATCCCCGTCTCCCGGATGATGGAGGGGGAGACCGCCAAGCTCATCCAGATGGAGGAGAAGCTGCGCCAGCGGGTCGTGGGGCAGGAGGAGGCGATCGAGGCCGTCTCCAATGCGGTGCGCCGCGCCCGGGCTGGCCTCCAGGATGCGAACCGACCTATCGGCTCCTTCATCTTCATGGGTCCCACCGGGGTGGGCAAGACCGAGCTGGCTCGCGTCCTGGCGGAGTTCCTCTTCGATGAGGAGCGGGCGATGATCCGCATCGACATGTCCGAGTACATGGAGCGACACACCGTCTCCCGGCTCATCGGGGCCCCTCCCGGCTATGTGGGCTATGAGGAGGGGGGCTATCTGACTGAGGCGGTGCGGCGCAAGCCCTATTCGGTCGTCCTCTTCGATGAGATCGAGAAGGCTCATCAGGATGTCTTCAACCTCCTCCTGCAGATCCTGGACGATGGCCGCCTCACCGATGGGCATGGACGGACCGTGGACTTCAAGAATACCATCCTCATCATGACCTCCAATGTGGGCAGCCAGTGGATCCAGGAGCTGGGAGCGGGGGAGGAGGAAGAGATGCGCAGCCGGGTGATGAAGGCCCTGCGGGCCCAGTTCCGACCGGAGTTCCTCAACCGCATTGATGAGATCGTGATCTTTCACTCCCTGAGTCTGGAGCAGATCAAGCAGATCGTGAAGATTCAACTCTCCAACCTGCGTCGCCGGCTGGCGGAGCGGAAGTTGGAGATCGTACTCGCGGAGCCTGCCAAGGAGCTCCTGGCGAAAGAGGGGTTCGATCCGGTCTATGGGGCCCGGCCCTTGAAGCGAGCCATCCAGCACCTGATCCAGGATCCTCTCTCCCTCAAGGTCCTGCAGGGGGAGTTCAAGGAGGGGGATTCCATTATGGTGAACCAGAAGGGGAATGATCTGACCTTTCAGCGAAGAAATAGGTAGGAGGGAACGGATGCGAGGTTGGTGGAAAGAAGAGACGGCCTCCACGAAGGCTATTGTAATCATCGTGCTTTTGGCCGGCATTGCGATCGGGCTCTTCCTGGCGGCCGACCTGCAGCGCTTCCCCTTCAATCCCTCCTATTCCGCGCCGAAGAGGCCTGTCTCCGCAGGAGATCTTGCGGGGGTGGGTGGGGCCTTTGTGGAGGTGACCAAGGCCACCAAGCCGGCGGTGGTCAACATCAGCACCACCAAGGTCGTCAGATTCCGGGGGGCGCCCTACTCCCCCTTCTTTAATGACCCGTTCTTCCGGCGCTTCTTCGGAGATGATTTCTTCCGGGAGTTCAGGGCCCCTCGGGAACAGCGGGAACAGAGCCTTGGCTCCGGGGTGATCGTGAGCCAGGACGGCTACATCGTGACCAATAACCATGTGGTGGAAGGGGCGAGCGAGATTCGGGTGCTGGTGGGAGATCAGCGGGAATTCAAGGGAAGGGTAGTGGCCACCGATCCCCGGACCGATGTGGCGGTAGTCAAGATCGCCGGACATGGCCTCCCCACCATCCCCTGGGGGGACTCGGATCGCCTCCAGGTGGGTGAGTGGGTCCTGGCGATCGGCAATCCCTTTGGCCTCAATCAGACGGTCACTGCGGGCATTATCTCGGCGACGGGCAGGGCCAATGTGGGGATTGCCGACTACGAGGATTTCATTCAGACAGATGCGGCCATCAACCCGGGTAACAGTGGAGGGGCCCTGGTCAATGTGCGGGGAGAACTGATCGGCATCAATACCGCCATATTCTCCCGGTCCGGCGGCTATATGGGGATCGGGTTTGCGATTCCCAGCAATATGGTGCGGGAGGTGATGGAGGACCTCATCAAGAGAGGAAAGGTGACCCGGGGATGGCTGGGGGTCCACATCCAATCCTTGACGCCGGATTTGGCCAAGAAGTTTGGCTTGAAGAAGGCCCACGGGGTTCTGGTCGGGGAGGTGAGTGGGGGCAGTCCCGCGGCCAAGGCAGGGATGAAGCGGGGAGATGTCATCCTTGAGTTAGTGGGGAAGAGGGTCGAGGACCCGGAACATCTGCGCAACGAGGTCGCCCGCACCGAGCCCGGCAAGCGGATTCCGGTGAAGATCTGGCGAGGCGGCAAGGAGATGATCTTGCAGGTCGAGATTGAGGAGCTGCCCAAGGAGGTTGTCATGAGGCCTGCCCCTCAGGGGTCGATCGAATAGGACATCCTGTGTGATGAGGGTTATATCGGGGGTTTTGGGGATTTCCCCTGATTCTGCGGCGGCGGGAGGCGTGGAATGCCACGGGGGAGCGAGGAAGGTCGCCCATGAACGATGCCATCCATAAGCTCTATTTCGAATTGATGAAACGCCTGGAGGGGGAGATGGAGGAGGCCTTTGGCAGGCTGTGGCGGCGCTATGTCTGCCTTCCGGTGGTGGCCAATCATGTGGAGATTCCCTCCCTCAACCTCACCGCCGCCGGTTCACCGCAATACTGGCGCCCGGCCACGGATATCTTGGAGACCGAGGAGGAGTTTATCCTTCGGCTCGAGATTGCAGGCCTCAGCCAGGATTTGCTGACTATCTCCCAATCCCTCGACGGGAAGAGACTCTGGCTCCGAGGAGAGCGGAGGGATGAGGCTCGATCCAGCCAGGCCCCCCAATGGTATCATCAATTGGAGATCTATTTTGGCCCATTTGAACTCTCCATTCTCCTACCGCCGGGGATTGCCCTCGACCTGGATGAGGTCAAGGCCTCTTACCACCAGGGAATCCTCTTCTTGAGGATCTCCAAGAAAAGGGGACTGGAGGAGCCAAAGGAGAAGCGGACCTTGTCCATCCCCATCGAATGAAGGAGAGGCGAGGGGAAGGAGAGGCCGGGTGAAGGGAGAGGCATATCGCTGGAGATTGTATTTCCAGCTTCCTACGAAACTATTTTGAGGTGATTGGAAAATGAACCCTGAAGTGAGAGTGATATTGCCCGATCCTGTCGATTCCAGCAACGATAGCCTGGCCATCCCCGAGGAGCTCTCGATCTTGCCCCTGAGGGATATGATGCTCTTTCCCCATACGGTCCTCCCCCTGGCCGTGGCCAGGGAGGCCTCGGTCCGTCTGGTGGACGAGGCCTTGGGGGGAAACCGCATTATCGGCATCGTAGCCCAGAGAAATGCCAGCATCGAGGATCCCCAGCCCACCGATCTCTACCCCAATGGGACCGCCTGCATGATCCACAAGATGCTGAAATTCCCGGATGGAAGCCTGCGGCTGGTGGTGCAGGGGTTGGTGCGGATTCATGTTCGAGAATTCATCCAGCAGAAGCCCTTTTATCGAGCCAAGGTGGAGCAGATCCCGGAGCAGGAACTGAAGGAAAAACCGATTGAGATCGAGGCCCTCTCCCGCAATGCGATGACGGTCTTTCAGAGGATTGTGAGCCTCTCCCCCCTGCTCTCCGATGAGCTTCAGGCCTTGGTGATGAACATCTCCGATCCTGGCCGGCTGGCGGATTTCATCGCCTCCAGCCTCCCCTCCCTCTCCACCGAGAATAAGCAGGAGATCCTGGAGTCTCTGGACATCAAGCTTCGGCTGGAGAAGCTGAACGCGTTCCTGGCCAAGGAGATGGAGGTGCTGGAGCTCGGCTCCAAGATCCAGTCCCAGATCCAATCGGAGATGGGCAAGAATCAGAAGGAGTATTACCTCCGGGAGCAGATGAAGGCGATCCAAAAGGAATTGGGGGAGTCGGATGAGCGGACCGCCGAGATCGTCGAGCTCCGCGAGAAGATCGAGGCGGCGGGGATGTCGGAGGAGGCCAAGAAGGAGGCCCTGAGGGAGTTGGACCGGCTCTCCAAGATGCCCCCGGCCGCGGCCGAATATACCGTCTCCCGCACTTATCTGGACTGGCTTATCTCCTTGCCCTGGTCCAAAGAGGACAAGCAGGAGATCAACATCGCCAAGGCGAAGGAGGTGCTGGATGCCGACCATTACGACCTGGAGAAGGTGAAGGACCGAGTCTTGGAATACCTGGCAGTGCACAAGATCAAGCCCGATGTCAAGGGTCCGATCCTTTGCTTCCTTGGTCCTCCCGGCGTGGGCAAGACCTCCCTGGGAAAGTCCATCGCCCGCGCCCTGGGCAGGAAGTTCCTTCGCATCTCTCTGGGAGGGATGCACGATGAGGCAGAAATCCGGGGCCATCGCCGCACTTACATCGGGGCCCTGCCGGGTCAGGTCATTCAAAGCCTGAGGAGGGGGGAGTCCAAGAATCCGGTCTTCATGCTGGATGAGGTCGATAAGTTGGGCTCCGATTTTCGGGGGGATCCGTCCTCGGCTTTGCTGGAGGTCCTGGACCCGGAGCAAAATTTCAGCTTCCGCGATCACTACCTGGATGTCCCCTTTGACCTTTCTGGAGTGCTGTTCATCGCCACCGCCAATATTGTGGATCCGATCCCGCCGGCCCTGAAGGATCGGATGGAGATCCTGGAGCTGGGAGGTTACACGGAGGAGGAAAAGGTGGCCATTGCCGAGCGCCACCTCATCCCCAAACAGGTGCAGGGCCATGGTCTGGTCCTGGGAGAGACGATTCAGTTCCAGCCGGAGGCGGTGCAAAAGATCATCCGAGAGTATACGCGGGAGGCGGGGCTGCGAAATCTGGAGCGCGAAATTGCCTCCATCTGCCGTAAGGTCACCCGCGGGGTCGCCGAGGGAAAGACCGGGCTGGTGACGGTGACCCCGGATGTGGTCATGGAGTTTCTGGGGGCCCCCAAGTTCCTCTCTGAGGAGATCGAAGAGAGGACCAAGACGCCAGGGGTGGCCATCGGGCTTGCCTGGACCCCGGCCGGCGGGGAGATCCTGTACGTTGAGGCCACCAAGATGAAGGGGGAGAAGACCTTGCAACTGACCGGTCAACTGGGGGAGGTGATGAAAGAATCCGCCCAGGCCGCCCTTTCCTGGATCCGGTCCCATGCGACCCAGCTGGGCATTGATGAGAACTTCTTCCGGGAGTATGACCTTCACCTCCATGTCCCCGAGGGGGCGATCCGCAAGGACGGCCCCTCCGCCGGGGTAACCATCGTCACCGCCCTGATCTCTCTGCTTACCGGCCGATCAGTGAAGCCGGGATTGGCCATGACCGGGGAGATTACCTTGAGCGGCCGCGTCCTTCCGGTGGGGGGGATCAAGGAAAAAGTGCTGGCGGCTCGCAGGATGGGCATCAAGGAGATCATACTTCCTCGGGCGAATAAGAGCAATCTCCTGGAGGATATCCCAGAGCCGATCAGCAAGGAACTCACCTTTCATCTGGTTTCGACGATTGAAGAGGTCTTGCAGATCTCCCTCTTCGGAGAGGGCAAACCGGAAGAGAGGGCAGACCTCGCAATGAAGGGAGCCAAGGAGGGTGATTGAGGCTGGCGGATTCATGGCACCGGGTCCCTATCCGCCATCTTTTTGGCGGGTGATGAATTACTCATGGAGGCGGAGAAGAGATAAATGAAAAGTCAGCAAAAGCCGTTGGCGGGATTGCGGATCATCGACCTCTCTCGAGTCCTGGCAGGCCCCTTTGCGGCCATGATCCTGGCCGATCTGGGGGCCGATGTGGTCAAGATTGAGGAGCCTAACTTCGGCGATGAGTCGAGGGGGTTCCCCCCCTTCAAGGATGGATTTTCCGCATATTTCATCAGTATCAACCGCGGCAAGAGATCCGTGACCCTCAATCTGAAGGAGAAGAGAGGGAAGGAGATCCTGAAGGAGTTGGTGAAGAAGGCGGACATCCTCCTGGAGAATTACCGCCCGGGCGCCATGAAGCGGCTGGGACTGGATTACGAGGTCTTGAAGGAGGTCAACCCTCGCCTCATCTACGCCGCCTGTTCAGGCTTTGGACAGAATGGCCCTCTGTCCGGGAACGGGGCGTATGACCTGATCATTCAGGCCATGGGTGGGATGATGAGCATCACCGGGGATAAGGGAGGGACCCCGACCAAGGTGGGCGCCTCCATTGCGGACTTGACCGCCGCCCTCTACACCACCATCGGGATACTCACCGCCCTCCATGCCCGGGAGCAGACCGGACTGGGGCAGATGGTGGATGTGGCCATGCTGGATTGCCAGATCTGTATCTTAGAAAACGCCATCGCCCGCTATGTGGTCTCCAATGAGATCCCGGGCCCGGTCGGTTCCCGACATGCCTCCGTCACCCCCTTCCAGGCCTTTCCCACCAAGGATAGCTATCTGGTGATCGGCATTGGCAACGAGAAGCTCTGGGAGCGGTTTTGCAGGGGCATCAAGCGCCCCGATCTCGCTAAGGATGAGAGGTTTGCACTAAATGCCAAGCGCAATGAGAACTATGAGGTCCTCAACTCCATCCTGGAGGGGGTCTTCCGCTCCCGCACCACCGAGGATTGGATCAGGCTGATGGAGAAGGATGGGATCCCCTGTGGGCCGATTAACACCGTGGATAAGATCTTGGATCATCCCCAGATCCTGGCCCGGGAGATGATCGCCGAGATCGACCACGGCTCCATCGGAAAGCTCAAGATGGCGGGCCTCCCCATCAAGCTCTCCGCTACCCCGGGCAAGGTGGACAAGCCTGCCCCTCGACTGGGAGAGCACACTGAGGAGGTCCTGGTGGGGGTCTTGGGGATGACCCGGGAGGAGGTGGCCGCCCTCCGCATGAAAAAGGTCGTCTGAGGGTGGCCTCATTTTTCATGCCTTCACAAAGACCCCTCCGCGAAAGGGGGGTTTTTTTTATTGGCTCTTCTGGGGAAGGCGGCCGGGCGGCAGCGCCCTGGTGTGGCCAGTCAAAACTGATTGACAAAGTGGTGAGTGTGGATTAAATAGTGGTTTAATCTGCAGAGGGCCTAAAGGTAGCCTGCGCAGATTAAATCGCGGGCAGCAGGAGCCTCTATGGGAGCCACATTTCGTTGCCAAAGGTCGATCCTGGAGGGGAAGGTTCAAGTTCCGGCCTCCAAGTCGCACACCATTCGGGCGGTGGTCATCGCTAGCTTGGCGGCCGGCGAGAGCAGGATCCTGGGCCCCCTGGACTCTCGGGACACCGGGGCAGCAGTTCGGGTCTATCGAGGGCTGGGGGCCGAGATCGAGGCCGGACCTGATTGCTGGTCGGTAAAAGGGACCGGGGGGGAGTTGAGCACCCCGGTCGATGTCCTGGATGTGGAAAACTCCGGCACCACCTTGATGATGGCCCTGGGCTCCTGTGCCCTCCTCAGAAAGGGCTATGCAGTCCTCACCGGGGATGCCCAGACCCGCCGTCGGCCGGCCGATCCCCTGGTCTTTTCCTTGAATCACCTGGGGGCCTGGGCCTTTTCCACCCGTGAAAACGGGCGGGCCCCCTTCGTGGTGCGGGGCAGGCTGCGGGGGGGCACGACCTCCCTCGAGGCGCATTCCAGTCAGTACCTGTCCAGCCTGCTGCTCAACGCCCCCCTGGGGGAGGGAGAGGCCCACGTCCAGGTGCCCCTGCTCAACGAGCAACCCTATGTGGAGATGACCATGGATTGGATGAGGCGCCAGGGGATTTCATTCGAGCAGGAGGGACTGCGGGAGTTTCGGATCTTAGGGGGTCAGGCCTACCGGCCCTTCCAGCGGCGGATCCCGGGAGATTTCTCTTCCGCCACCTTTTTCCTGGCAGCCGGGGCCTTGGCGGAAAACGATATCACCTGCTGTGGTCTGGATATTAACGACCCTCAGGGAGATAAAGCGGTCATCGATTATTTGAGGCTTATGGGGGCCCAGGTGGAGGTCGAGGGGGAGACGGTGCGGGTTCGGGGCCGGGGCCTCTCCGGGGCAGATATCGACCTGAACCAGACCCCGGATGCCCTTCCCATGATGGCCGTCCTGGGCTGCTTCGCGAAGGGTAAGACCCGCCTTCTCCATGTCCCCCAGGCACGCATCAAGGAGACGGACCGCATTGCGGTGATGGCCCAGGAATTGAAGAAGATGCGGGCCCGGATCGAAGAGACGGCGGATGGCCTTCTCATCGAGGAGAGTGAACTAAAGGGAACGGAGGTCCACGGGCATGGAGATCATCGGGTGGTTATGGCCCTGGCCGTGGCCGGACTCAACGCCTCCGGGGATACCAAGATCGATACGGCTGAGGCCGTGGCCGTCACCTTTCCCCAGTTTGCCGATTGTATGGTGAGATTAGGGGCGAGGATCGAGGTCGGTCAGCAGGCGGCATAGCGCAAGAATAGGCGAAAGGGAGGCATACCATGTTGGGTTGTGACATCGGGACGCTTTTCAAAGTGACGGTGGCCGGCGGGTCTTATCAGGAGGGGATGATGGTTCATCTCCAGGGCGTGCCGCCCGGGATGCGGATTACCGAGGAGGAGATCTACAGCGACCTCCTCCTGAGAAAGCCGGGCCAGGATGAGCTCACTTCCCCCCGGAAAGAGCCGGACATTCCCATCATCTATAGCGGGGTGAACGCCGCGGATACGATGGAGGGGGAGAACAACAAGGGGCTGACCAACGGGTCTCCCTTCGTCATCCTGATCCCCAATCTGGATCGCCAGGCCATCCACATCGAGCAATACCAGAGGAGCAACCGGTTTCCCCGACCGGGCCATGCCTCCTATGCCTCATTTCAGAAGTACGGCATGTGCGACGATTCCGTCGGGGCGGGCATCTTCAGTGGGCGCTACACCTGCACCATTGTGGCCGCCGGGGCCCTGGCGAAGAGGATACTGCGAGAGCATGGGATCGAGGTGACCGCGTACATCAAAGAGGCAGCGGGGATAAAGGCCCGGGAGATGCCCCTGGATGCCATCCGGGAGAAGGTAGCTGCCTTCCGCAGGGTGCGCAGGGATCATGATCCGGTCTATGCCGCGATCTACGCCAGGGAGCGGATCAGGCCCGAGATGCGCTTCTTGGAGAAAATGGCCATCCTCTCCCAATTCGAAAAGATCATGGCCGAGAATCAGGTGAAGGTCCTGGACGAGCAACGGGTGAAGGAGGAGCACCAGATCCATCCCAAATTGAATTGCCCGGATCTGGAGGCGGCGGAGGAGATGTATCAGAGGATTATCGCCATCAAGGAGCAGGGCGACTCGTCCGGCGGGGTGATCGAGGTGCAGGCTACCGGGCTGCCCGCCGGCATGGGGGAGCCGGTATTCCGGAAGCTGGATGGGGAATTGGGCCGGATGCTGTCTATCGCGGCGGTGAAGGCGGTGGAGATCGGGGCGGGAGTGGGGGTGAAGGATATGACCGGCTCTTTGTGCAATGACGAGATGTTCGCCCAAGGGGGCAAGGTTTCCTTCGGCTCCAATCATGCCGGAGGTCTGGCCGGCGGCTTGACCACCGGGCAGACCCTGATCGCTCGGGTGACGGTCAAGCCCACTCCCACCATCGGCAAGGATCAGCGCACCATCGACAAGGTCAGCCTGGAGAATGTGGTATTGAAGGCAGTGACGCGCCGTGATCCTACGATCGTCCCCCGGGTGTGGCCGGTGGTGGAGGGTTTCCTGGCGATTATCCTTCTCGATCAGTACCTGCAACACCTGGCCTATCAGACTCTTTGGAGGAGCTGAGGGAATCAGGGCATATCGATTGAATGGAGGACTCGATGGCAGAGCTCAAATTTAGCGACAATTATAACGACCTGTGCGTCGAATCGGGCGTGAGCGCGGGCTTTCAATTCGAGTTTTACTGCGAGCGTTGCAACGATACCTGGCGCACGGAGTTCGTCCCCTATCGGGGCGGTCGGGCGTCGGGTTGGGTAGGAAAGGCGACCGGTTTATTTGGCGGCTTGCTGGGCCAGGCCGGAGACGCCCTGGAGGGCCTGGCAGAATCGCGCTGGGGCCAGGAGAGAGACCAGGCCTTCAAGGCCGCCGTCGACCAGGCCAAGGATCATTTCCATCGCTGCGCCCGGTGCTATCAGTATGTCTGTGATATCTGCTGGAATCGGGAGAAGGGACTGTGCCTGAACTGTGCGCCTAGCGCCGAGGTGGAGATTGAGGCGGCCCGGGCCGAAGGGGAGGTGTACGCGGTCGGTGAAAAGGCGGCCCTGGAGGGCATCCAGCGGGGCAAGAAGATGGATGTCAAGGCCAGCCGCCAGCTGGTCTGCCCGCAATGTGGTGCAGAGACCAAGGGTGCCAAGTTCTGCCCGGGATGTGGAGCCAAACTGGCGGTGAGCGCCCGCTGCCCAGCCTGTTCTGCCGAGGTCTCGCCCGGGGCCAAGTTCTGCCCGGAATGCGGGAAGAAGATGGGCCCGTGATGGGCTTTCTGGTTCAGGGGAAGGGAGGGGTCTGAAGGATGCCGGTAGATCTGCAGCGGACCCCATTGAATGCCTGGCACCGTGGGCACGGCGGACAGATGGTGGAGTTTGGCGGATGGGAGATGCCCGTTGCCTATCAAAGGGGGATCGTCGAAGAGCACCTGAGCACCCGCCGATATGGTGGGCTGTTTGACATTTCCCACATGGGTCGTTTCCTGATCCGGGGAGAGCAGGCCATTCCCTTTTTGCAGGAGGTCCTGACCAACAACGTACTGGCCTTGGATCCTGGCATGGCCCAATACACCTTGATCCCCAACCAGAGGGGCGGGGCGATTGACGATGCCTATCTTTACCGCTGGGACCAAGGTGATCGGTCAGGATCGGCAGAGTACCTCCTGGTGGTCAATGCGGCGAATAAGGAGAAAGACTGGGAGTGGTTCCAGGGACATCAAAAGAGATACCCTCACCTCTCGTTCGAGGATAAGACGGAGGAGATCGCCATGATTGCGCTCCAGGGCCCTTGCAGCAAGGAGTTCCTGGAGAAGATCCTGCAGGAAAACCACTCCCGCCTTCCCGAGCCGGGGAGGAACCGCTTGAGGGCCTGCCAGGTGGAAGGGTCCTCGGTGATGATCTCGCGCACGGGTTATACTGGGGAGCCCCTCTGCTTTGAGCTCTTCCTGCCGAGGGAGAAGGTCACGGTCCTCTGGGAGAAGATCCTCTCCCTGGGGGAGGCAGAGGGGATCGTCCCGGTGGGCCTGGGGGCGCGGGATACGCTGAGGTTGGAGGCCGGCCTTCCCTTGTATGGCCATGAATTGGGATTGGATGCGGAGGGAGAGGAGATCCCCATCTATGCCGTTCCCTCCTGCGGGTCAGCGGTGAGCTTTTCTCCGCTGAAGGGGGATTTCATCGGTAGGGAGGCCTTGAGACGCCAATTCGAGGAGGTGAAATCGAGGGTCCAGGGAGATCTCCAGCCGCCCAAGGAGGAACGGGTCATCCGCAAGAGGATGGTGCCGGTTGCCATCCTGGGCCAGGGCATTGCCAGGCAAGGGTCTGAGGTCTTCGTGAGAGAAGAAATGGTGGGGTGGGTGACGAGCGGGACCATGATCCCCTATTGGAAATTCCCGGCCCAGGGGCTCCTGTCCAGACCATCCCCGGAGAGAGGGATGAGAGCGATTGCCCTGGCCTATCTCGATGCGGATTCGAAGAAGGGGCAGAAAATAGAGGTCCGGCAGAGGGGAAGGTCTTTGAAAGGGGTTATCGTGGAGAGGCACCTCTCCCTGGAGGCCCCGCCCTATGCCCGGCCCCTCCTGGTCAATGAGACTCCTTCAAAAAGACTGGATTCAGGAGGGGGGTCTGGTTTAGAGGATTCGGCAAGGAAGTTTATGGATCGGGTGATCCAGAATACCCACTGGAGACAGAAAGAGACCATCAACCTCATCCCCTCAGAGCAGACCCCCTCCGCCCTGGTTAGATCTCTTGCCATGGCCGATCCCTCGGGCCGGTACGCCGAGCACCGCCTGCTCAAGGCCCTGGGGGAAGAGGTCTTCTATTATCAGGGGACGAGATTGATCGCGGAGGTGGAGGCGGATCTGGCCAAGGAGCTTCGGGACTTCCTCGGGTGCTCGGAAGTAGAGATACGCCTGATCAGTGGTCAGATGGCCAACACGACAGCCTTCGGGGGATTGGTGGATTTCCTCAACCACGGAGATCGCAAGAGCGAGCCCCGCCGGATCCGAAAGGTGATGAATCATCATCTGGGGAAGGGGGGCCACCTCAGCGCACAGTCGATGGGCGCGCTGAAGGATTTTGTGGCCATTGATCCTTGGACCGACCGGCCGGCGGTCGTCCATTTCCCGGTGCGGGAAGAGAATCCCTACCAGATCGACCTGATAAAGGCCGGGGAGCTGATCGAGCGACACCGCCCGGAGTTGATCCTCCTGGGCAAGAGCATGATCCTCTACCAGGAGCCGGTAAAGGAGATCGCCCAGATGATCTCCGGGATGAGGCCGAGGCCGATCCTCCTCTATGACATGGCCCATGTGTTGGGTCTCATCGGCCCCCTCTTTCAAGAGCCCTTCGCGGAAGGAGCTGACCTGGTGACCGGCTCCACCCACAAGACCTTTTTCGGCCCGCAGAGGGGGATCATCGCGAGCAATATGGGAGAGGAAACGGAATACGCCGATCTCTGGAAGGCCATTACCCGTCGGGCCTTTCCGGGGAGCGTCAGCAATCATCATTTGGGGACGCTCATCGGCCTCCTCATGGCGGCCTACGAGATGAATACCTATAAATGGGATTATCAGCGGGCCACCCTCTCCAATGCCCGGGCCTTTGCCTTGGCCCTGAAAGAGGCGGGATTGAAGGTGGAGGGGGATCCCGGGAGGGGATACACCGAGACCCACCAGGTGATCCTGCGGGTCGGCTATGGAAAAGGGCCGGAGGTGGCGCAGCGGTTGGAGGAGAACAACATCATCGTCAACTACCAGGCATCGCCAGATGATGAAGGCTTCACTGCGGCCAGCTGCCTGCGGATGGGGGTGCAGGAGATGACCCGCTTCGGGATGGGGAAGGAGGACTTCTGCCAATTGGCCGAACTCATGAGCGAGGTGATCCTGCGCGGGGCGAGGGTGGCGCAGGAGGTCTCTCGCTTCAGAAAGAGATTCACCGAGATGAGATATTGCCTATCTGAGGAGCAGACCGCCTCCTGGATGGCCCAGCTCATGGCAAATGCATAGCGGGCGCAACCCCGGGAGCAAACCTCTTCTGAGGCGAGGGATTACAGAGACTCACCTATTGCGAGAAGGATAGGGGAAGGATTGAGTGGGCCTGGAGGGGGTGAGGGATCGTACCTCCCCGAAACAAGGATTCTCCAGAGTTTATTTTGACATCTTAAACTTGATTATAGTAATATACCAATAACAGGTTGATACCAATGGACGCAAACCTGAGAAGACCCACGCTCCTCCTCTCCTACGCCAACCTGGCCATTGGCGCATTGCTGATCTTGGGGACCCTTTTCTTCACCCGGGACATCATGTCCCTTTTCATGGTGAAGGAGAAGAAGGCGAAGGAACCCTGGA
>JAZDMQ010000005.1:0-3156 GCA_043800755.1 bacterium
GTCAGATCCCGGGTGTAGCGCTGCAAGGCCTGATACTTCTCCTCCGGGCTCTGATCCGTCACCCTTTGTCCTCCCCGCACTTCCATGAGGACCCGGTAGATGTCGTCCTTGCTGATCCCCGCCTCTTTCAGCACCCGGCCGGCGCCCGCCACGGCCTCAGACGCCATGGCCAACAGGAGGTGCTCGGTACTGACATACTCGTCCTTCAGCCGCTCTGCCTCTTCCCAGGCGGCACTGAGCGTCTTCTCCAGGGAGGGGGCAATGTAAACCTGCCCCAGGGGCGCCCCGCCGCCAGAACGAACCTGGGGGATCTTCTGCAGTTCCTTCTCCAATCCAGCCTCTACCTGTTGGGGGCTCACCCCAATCCTCTGCAAAATCAGGGTCACCAGGCCATCGGCCTGCCGGATGAGTGTCAGGAGCAGGTGTTCTGTATTGAGCTGTTGCTGGCCCATCTTCTGGGCCAGGCCCTGGGCCTCTTGCAAGGCCTTCAGGGCCTTCAGGGTGAATTTATCCAATCGCATCGTTTCCGCCTCTCAAGTCGCCGACTGAATCCATCCATTTCGCATTTAGTATACCAACCCCGGCGCCAAATATCCACTGGTTTTTGAGGGAAAACGGCGCTGGCCAAGTCAGGACGGTTGCTTCTCGAGGGGATTCCCGTAGTAAAGAACAAGAAGGAACTTCGATAGGAGAGGCGCGGGAGGAATCTTATTTGCTATCGCACCATTTCAGGCGCCGCTACCTGTACTTCAACAGGTCTTCAACGGTGAGGCCAATATCTTTGGCGATCTGGCGCAGGAGGACTGGGGAAATATCTCGCCCTCCGTGAAATGGCACAGTCGTACACCGGCTGTCTGGATGCCGATACTGCTTGTGCGACCCTCTTTGACGGACCGCTTCGAAACCAAGCTTCTCCAGGATTGCCTCGACTTCTCTCGCACTGAGAACCGGATGCTTCCCCATCGTTATCCGACCATCACGGTCTGGGTGCCGATGAACTCAGCCTCCAACTTTGGCTCCCCCTCCTCGATCAGCATCGCAATAACCTCGCGGAGGTTTCTCCCTAACTCATCAAGCGTTTCTGCCTGGGTGTGAGCTCCGGGGAAGCCTGGCACGTAGCCCACGTATAAGCCCGTATCCGGGCATCTTTCAACCACTGCGGTAAAGTTTCTCATGTCCCCCCTCCGCAAACACATACTACCTGCTATCGTGCGCAATTCCAAATCTCAGTGAGCAAAAAGCGGCAATAGGGCTTATGCAATCTCATTGGCCCGCATTATACCAGTTCCCCAGCAAATATCCATTGGTTTTTGACCTGGCTATACCTCTCCTAAGTACTCAACGGCATAAATACACTAACATATATAATTGTTGATTTCCTTGTTGCAAACAGGCATATTTGCACCAAGGAGGTGGTGCGTATATGCCACGGAAAAGCCCTTACAAGATTGTTTTATCTGGCGACGAAAGGTCAGCACTAGAGAACCGCGCAAGGAAATATACGTTAGCGTATTATCTTGTTCAGCGGGCAAAGATCGTCCTCCTGGCACACGAGGGGTTGGGCAACAATGAAATTGCTGAACGTTTGGATACCCGGCGTGAAGTGGTCTGCTTCTGGCGAAAAAGATTTTTCGAGCAACGGCTGGCGGGGCTCGATGATCGAGACCGCCCAGGGCGTCCCCGGGTTTTTCCCCCCAGAAGTGGTCATGGAAGTGAAAGCTCTCGCGTGTGAGCTGCCGGCGACAACAGGCGTTTGCTTGTCGCGATGGAGTACGGCGGACATCGCTCGATATGTTCGCGGCACCGGCTTGGTCGCGACTATAAGCGACAAAACGGTGTGGCGATGGCTCAATGAAGACGCCATCCGCCCTTGGCAACACCGGGCGTGGATATTTCCTCGTGATCCGCAGTTCGCGATCAAGGCAGGTCGCATTCTTGACCTGTATGAACGCCGGTGGGACGGGAAACCATTAAGGGGCGACGAATTTGTTCTCTCCGCAGACGAGAAGACCAGCATCCAGGCCCGGCACCGTCGCCATCGCACCCTGCCCTCTCTGCCTGGTTCTCCCATGAAGGTCGAACATGAGTACGAGCGTTGTGGCGCTTGGGCATACATCGCTGCCATGGACGTGCATCGCGCGAAGTTCTTTGGTCGGTGCGAACGCAAGACCGGCATTGCCCCTTTTGATCGTCTCGTAGACCAAGTCATGTCGCAGCCACCGTACAACCAGGCCCCACACGTTTTCTGGATTGTCGACAACGGTTCCTCACATCGTGGTCCCAAAAGCGTTTTACGCCTCCAGGAGAAGCACCCCAACCTCATCTTGGTTCATGGTCCCATACATGCCAGCTGGCTCAACCAGATCGAAATCTACTTCTCGATCCTGGAACGAAAGGCACTCACTCCGAATGACTTTCTTTCGCTGGACGCCCTCGAAGAACGTATCCTTGGCTTCCAGCAGCACTATGAAGCGATTGCCATCCCATTCGAATGGAAGTTCACAAAACGGGACCTTCACGATCTCCTTGCGAAAACCCAGATCCAATCTAACTGTGCTATACGACCCGCCGCTTAACAGGGAAAAAATACGTTAGCGAACTTATGAACCAATGTACTAAGTGCAAGTGGACCGCGCCTGCTAATACAAGACAAAAAGGATTTGGAATTCAGGTGGGGGTCCTTAAAGGAAGGGTGGGGTGGGGATCTCGGAGTCCGGCTTCGGAGAGGGGGCCTTGTGGAGGAGGCCCATCAACTCCTCCCTCGCCTGCAAGAACCGCGGCTGGTCCGCCTTGGGCACCGGGATGCCGGGCAGGGTGAGCTTCTGCAGGGGATTGACGAATCGACCATCCTTCTTGATGCGGTAATCCAAGTGCGGGCCGGTGCTTATTCCGGTGGAACCTACATAAGCAATCACCTGCCTCTGCTTCACCCTGGCCCCTTTGTGGATGCGCTTGGCAAAGCGACTGAGGTGATTGTAGTAGGTGGAAAGGCCCATTCGGTGCCTCAGGATGATGCAATTGCCATTTCCTCTCGACCATCCACAGGAGGCGACCGATCCATCGGCCACTGCCCAGACCGGGGTCCCCTGAGGGGCCGAATAATCCACGGCCAGATGCGGCCGATATCCTCCCAGGATGGGATGCAGACGGGACCGG
>JAZDMQ010000024.1:0-12568 GCA_043800755.1 bacterium
GAGGCGATTTTTTTCTGGAGGGTTCGGGTGCTCCACCGTTCAATTCGGCACATCTCGGCGTAAAAGTCCCGCTGAAGGGAATCCTGAAGGTAGATGATGGATAGGAAATGGGTCCAGCTCAATTGTCTCATCAGTGCTGAGACAATCCGTTCATCGGGAAAGGCCTCGGCAAAACGAAGCATGTGCCGCAGGCTTTTTTCGGAGAATCCTCTCCCATAATCCGCCTCCAATTGACGCGACAGTATAGAGACAATTGCCTCCCCATACTCGGCACGCTCTCCTTTAAGAATCTCCTCGTTGACCCGCCGACCAACCCGCCAGTAGAGCATGGTCAAGGCGGAGTTGACAAAAACGGCGACGCCTTGGCGCGTCTCTTCGATCATCCGGCGAAGGTCTTTCAGAAGCAGAGGCGCAGCTTCCGGCGGAGCCGGTTTCGCTTTCTCCAAATCTCCCTTTCTGACGGTCATGGCGTCCCCTCCAGCAACTTGACCACATTCTCCGCGCTCCGCTCTTCCATGCTTCGCACCCTCACCCCGGCCCTCTCCCAGGGGGAGAGAGAGTTCTTGCAATGGTTTCTCATCACTCCCTCTCCAACAACTTGACCACATTTTCTGCGATCCGCTCTTCCATGCTACGCACCCTCACCCCGGCCCTCTCCCAGTGGGAGTGGGAGTTTTCGATTAGCTTGGTTCATATGCCCGCCTCCAGTAACAGGCTGATATTTTCGGCAATGCGTTGCTCTAACTCGCGGGCCTCGGCGTTGAGGGTTTCCAGCTCCTCGTTCTGCTCCTCCAGCCGCTCTTTGAAGTCAAAGTCCTCCTCGGCGCGGGCGGCCACGCCCACATAGCGGCCGGGGTTGAGGCTCCAGCCCTGGGCTTCGATCTCGCTTAGAGTGGCCACTTTGCACAAGCCCGGTACGTCCACGTACCGGGCACCCTCACCCCTGGCCCCTTTCCCAGAGGTAGAGGGGAGGAAGCCGTATTCGGCCAGAAGCTTGGCGCTGCCATGCGCATCTTCCGGCGTCTCGCCGCGATAGAGCCGGGCGATGTTGGCCAGGAACTCGATCTGCGCCGGGGTCCAGTCGCGGTGGGCGCGGTCTAATTGCCTGAAAATCTGGCGCCCGTCGATGAACAGAACAGTATCTCTGTACCGAGCGCCTTCCGTTCCGCAGTCGACCCGATCTTCAGGCAAACCCTCACCCCTGGCCCCTCTCCCACAGGGAGAGGGGGTTTCCGCACCCTGAGAGGTAGAGGGGAGGTTGGCCATGATCGTTTGGAGAACAGATTCGACGGAGTCGAAGACTTGATGATTTGGAAAACGAAGAACACGATAACCCGAGGTGCTGAGATACGCATCGCGTTTCGCGTCCTGTTCACGTCGGCTGGCGTCATCGTGCACACCGCCACCCAGTTCAACGACCAAGCCGTACTCCGGGCAGAAGAAATCAACGATGTAATCCCCTATCTGATGTTGGCGACGGAACCTGAGTCCAGCCAGTTTCCGGTCACGCAGCAAATTCCACAAGAGATCCTCGGCGGGGGTCTGATTCTTCCGGAGCTCGCGGGCCTCTTCCTTTAACCCCTGGAAGATGTAACCTCCTTTCCCGCCGGGAGAGGACTGAGGTGAGGGTGGACAAGGCGGAAGCGACGCTTTCGCCTTGTCCATGAACCATAGAGTGCAAGGCAAGATTACCGTATAGAAGAAGTTGGAGCCGACAGCAATCATCACATCAACTGCACTGCTCTGGATCAACTTCTGCCGGATCTCCAGCTCACTGGCCCGGGCATCGCTGGCAGAGTTAGCCATGACGAAGCCAGCCCGGCCCGTAGGACTCAGCGCGCTGTAGAAGACCTGAATCCAGAGATAGTTAGCATTATCCGCCTTGGGGAGGCCCAAGGGGAAGCGAGGGTCATCCTTGATCCGCTCTTTGTCCACCCGATCCACATTGAACGGAGGATTGGCCATGACGAAGTCGAATTTGCCCACGCTGCGGTGGATGTCCTCATAGTAGCTGTTTCCTTGGCGGATGTCGCCGGAGAGGCCATGAACAGCCAGGTTCATCTTGCACAGGCGGACGGTCTCCAGGGTTTTCTCCTGGCCATAGACCATGATCTCGGCGCTCGGATTTCTCTTGTGATTCTCCACGAAGCGGGCGCTCTGGACAAACATGCCGCCTGATCCGCAGGCAGGGTCGAAGATCCGCCCATGGTAGGGCTCGATCACCTCGACGATGAGCTTCACGATGGAGGTGGGGGTGAAGAACTCCCCGCCCTTTTGCCCCTCACTCATCGCGAACTTGCCCAGGAAGTACTCATAGATCTTACCAAAGGCATCGCCCTCGATGTCCATGGGCACGGCAGCGAAGGTCTTGAGCAGGGTGAAGAGGGTGGCGTTGTCCAGGCGGGAATAGGTCTTGGGCAGGACATCTTTCAAATCTTCGTTTTCCGCCTCAATGGCCTTCATCGCCTCGTTGATGGCCTTGGCAACGTCAGCTCCCTCCGGCAAATTGAGCAGGGTGGAGAAGCGGGCCTGCGGCGGCAGGTACATGACTCCCCGGGCCTGATAGTCGTATTTCCCGACGCTGCGCCGACCGCTCCCTTGGCCCTGCAATTCCTGCTCCACCTGCGAGAACTTGTGGTCGGCATAGCGTAGAAAGATCAGGCCGAGGACCGGCACCGAGTATTCCGAGGACTTGAGCTTGGAATTGGCCCGCAGCTCATCCGCCGCGTCCCAGAGTCTCTTTTCGATCTCATTGTTATTCGCAACGGCCATCCTGAACCTCGGTTTTCGAATGTTGTGTGGATACCCCGGCAAGCCTGGGGCACTTTCTCTTGCCGGTCCGGCCGGCTCCTGAGCGACCTTGTGCGCTTATGAGCGAGGAGAGCTCGGAGAAGTGAGGCCGAGCTGTCTGAGCCCTCCGCTGGGATTTGGAGGAGGGCGAGTTCTCGGCCGCCGAGATCGCACGAGCAAATGCACGCGGGAGCGAAGGGGACGGCCGGACCGATGTGCCTTGGGCGCGAAGAACCCAATCACCCCCGGCTGAAGCCGGAAAACTCAAAGCAATTAGTTAGTAGTCAGAAATATATCAGGGTCGATTTCAAAGTAAAGCCTTTTTCCTGTTACGTCTTTTAGGGTTGACAATTTCCCAACTTGGCCGATAATCGGGCGAAATGGAAATGAGAATGGAGGGCGGAGGGCAAATCGAATCAAGGGGGCTTTCCAGCGGATCATGGGGCATGGAGGGCGAGTCGGTTCGGAAATGGCAGATCCTCCTCGTCATTCTGGTCTTTGCCGTGGCGGCCTTCCTCCTCTTCTTCCGCCTGGGCGCGGGCAGCCTCCATTCCTGGACCGAGGCGATCTACGCCGAAATCTCCAAGGAGATCCTGGCCACCGGGGATTGGAACACCCTCCATCACAATGGAAGAGTCTACCTGAAGAAGCCCCCTCTCTTCATGTGGCTCACCGCCTTGGCCTATCAGGCCCTGGGAATCAGTGAGTTCTCCGCCCGCCTCGCCTCTCCCCTCTTCGCCCTGGGGATCTTTCTGCTCGTCTATCTATTCGCTCGCCGGATCGGCCCCTGGCCCGTGGGATTGGGGGCCATCCTCCTCCTGCTCCACGGGGTCAAGGACTGGCAATATGCCCACCGTTTCAATTTCCTGGCCCTCTGCCGGGTGGGCAACCTGGAGATCCCCCTCACCTTTTTTATCGCCTGGGCGATGTATCTTTGTTGGAGGGGGCGCGAGCGCCCGCGCTGCCTTCTCTGGATGGGAATCCCCTTGGGTCTCGGAATCATGACCAAGAGCGCGGTGGGCCTGCTCCCCTTTCTCATGGCCCTCCTCTTCGTGTTCTTCACCCGAAAACGGATCGTCTGGAGTTGGCGCCATCTGGCAGCCGGCCTGGGCCTGGGGCTCCTCATCGCTGCCCCCTGGCACCTCGGCCAGCTCCTCCTCCACGGCCGCCATTTCTGGGACGATTATGTCTCGGTCACCCTATTCTCCCGGGTCAGCCATTATCTGACCCGCACCAAAGGCGAGACCTATTATCTGGCCATCCTCCGCAAGGGGTTCGGCCTGTCCGTCTATTTGCTTCCCCTCGCACTCCCCTATGCGCTGTACCAGGGGGCGCGAAGGCGGGACGATGCCAGCCTCCTCCTGCTCCTCTGGGCGCTGCTACCCCTCTTGCTCTTCTCCCTCTCCCGGGACAAGAATGGATGGTATATTGCCCAGATCTATCCGGCCATGGCCCTCCTGCTCAGCCGATTTCTGTGGGGTGCCTCGAAGAGGCCCTGGGCCTTCGGCCTGGTCATTGCCTTGCTCTTCGCCTCTGGCCTGCGTTTTCCCCCGCCCGCCGACCCGGCACGGGACATCAAGGCCCTGGCCCCTTGCATCCAGGCCTGGGTCAAGCCAGGGGAGATCCTTTATGAATACGGGGTGGGGTTCGGTACCCCGGCCCCCAACCTGACCTTCTACGCCGATCGCTTCACCCGCTCGCTCAGAAAAAGGCCTCTGGCCGAGGCCCTGGAGACAGAGGGCCGCTTTTTAGCGACCACCACCGATTATTGGCACCAGGATGAGCAGGGAGGCAGATTGATCTGCCAATCGGGGAGATGGGTCCTGCTGAAGGCGGAGGGGCGGGGAACGGGCAAGGCCAGCCATGCCCAAGAGGTCGAGGCAGGAAAGGCACCCGCCCCTTCTGAAGGTGAAGAGGATGAAACCTCGTCGGAGGCCGAATGATGATGCAGCCTCCTGAAAGGCCCATGGAGAGCCTCCCCGGCGGTTCGATCTCGCAGACCATTTCCGATTTCGCGGCCCGGTATCCCTTTCCTCTCGATGATTTTCAACTCCAGGCCCTCCGCCGGATCGCCGAAGGTTCCTCGGTCATCGTCTCCGCCCCCACCGGGGCCGGAAAGACGCTGATCGCCGAATTCGCCATCTGGCTCGCCTTATCCCGGCAGCGCCGTATCGGATACACCACCCCGCTCAAGGCCCTCAGTAACCAGAAGTACACGGACTTCCAGCGGGAGTTTGGGGAGGAGCAGGTCGGGATCCTCACCGGCGATGTGAAGGTCAATCCCCACGCCCCCCTGCTGGTGATGACCACCGAGATCCTCCGCAATATGTTCTACGAGCGGGACTTCCCGCAGATGGCCTATGTGGTGCTGGATGAATGCCACTTCATCGGGGATGAGGGCCGGGGAACGGTGTGGGAGGAGATCATCATCAACTGCCCCCGCGACATCCGCCTGGTCGCCCTGTCCGCCACCGTCTCCAACATCCGGGAGATCGCGGACTGGATCGAGGAGGTCCACGGGCCGATGGAGGTCATCTATCACCCGGTGCGGCCGGTCCCGCTGGAATTCCTCTTCTGCGATCGGGAGGCAAAGATGGTCGCCCTGCAGGGGCTCACCCAGCGCCAGCTGGAGCAGAGCCTTTACAAAGGTAGCCCACGGCCGGAGCGCAGGGACCGCGGGAAGTGGGGTAAAAGCCGCGAGCGGTTCCCCTCCCCGCGGAGGCCTGTTAACCCCTCGCTGGTCATTCCTTCTCTGGAGGCCAGGGGCTGGCACCCGGCCATCTATTTCATCTTCAGTCGTGCCGGATGCGAACAGGCCTTGCAGAGGTTTTTGGAGGAGGGAGGGGATCTCCTCGATCTGGGCCAGAAGGAACAGGTCGAGGGGCTCATCGAGGAGACCCTGTTGGAGTTTCCCAGCATTAGCTTAGAGAGCGAGCTCAATACCACCTTGCTTTCCGGCCTGAAGCGGGGCGTGGGGGTCCATCATGCGGGCATCCTCCCGGCCCTCAAGCGCCTGACCGAGATCCTCTTCGAGAAGGGCCTGGTCAAGGTGGTCTTTGCCACCGAGACTATGAGCCTGGGGATCCATATGCCCGCCAAGTCGGTGGTGCTGCAAAGCCTGTCCAAGCGCTCGGATTATGGATTCCGCAATCTGACCCATAACGAGATCACCCAGATGGCGGGGAGGGCGGGCCGCAGGGGAATCGATCCGGAGGGCAAATGCGTCGTGGCCTTGGACTCCAAGGAGGCCATCGGCGAGGCCCTCCACCTGGTTCGAGGGAAGCCGGAGCCCATCGCCAGCCAATTCCGCATCGGCTATAGCTCGGCTGCCCTGCTACTGCGAAATTTCCCCGACGATCAGTTGATCCGCAAGATCGTCGAATCCAGCCTGGGGCAATTCCAGAACCGGAAACGGATGGAAGTCTTAGAGGAACAGATTGAGCAGGCAGAAGAGCAAGCCAAGGAATCCAGGTCCTTCCAGCCCTTTTGCGGTGATCTACAGGAGATTCTCCAGTATCGGCAGGTCAGGGAGAGGGGAGAAGGATCAAAGGGCCAAAGGGAGAGGGAATCCTCCCGGTTGAAACTAACCGAGATAGCCTGCCATCGCTGCCCCAAGAGGGGGGAGTGCGAGCGGCGGCTCCGGCGATGGCGGCGCTGGGAGAGGAATCTGAACGCCAAGCGGCAGGATCTCAACCTGCTGGCCAATTCCTATTGGGACCAGTTTCTGCGGGTGAGGGAGGTCCTGCAACATTTCGGTTATGTGAAGGATCAGGCGTTGACCGAAGAGGGCCATCTGATCGCCGCGTTGCGACACGACAACGAGCTGCTGGTGGCCCGCATCGCCTTTTCAGGGGCGCTGGAGGGGTTGAAGCCCGCGGAGGTAGCGGCGGTCCTCTCCTGCGCGGTAGAGGAGCCGAGAAGTCGAGAGGCCCTTATCGCCAAGGTCTTTTTAAAGGGTCAACCTCTGCTCAAGAGGAGGGTTCACCAGATGGAGGGCCTGGCCGAAGAGATCCTGCAGGTGCAGCAAGAAAGGGCGATCTTCATGCCCCTCAACCTCCATACGAACTTCATGGCGGCCGCCTATGAGTGGGCTTCAGGCGAGGAGGATTGGCTGGGCCTGGTGCGCAGGAGCTTCGGCGGCTACGAGGGCGACCTAATCCGCTCCTTCCGCCGGCTCATCGATCTGTGCCGGCAGCTCATCGATGCGCCCACCCTGCCTACTGTCCTGCGGGAAAGGCTCTGGCAGGCCACAGAGATGTTAGACCGGGATATCGTCTGGGAGAGCGCGTTGATCTAATGTGCCCTTGATCGGAGAAATGGACTGATGCCCTGAGTTCGTCCCACGCTTCCGGAAGTGCACTCCCTGAGCCCTTTCCTGGGAAAGGGCTCAGGCAACAGCCCCTTCTACCACCTTCTCCCGCCGCGATCGCCGCCGCTCCCGCCGCGATCGCCGCCGGGCCGTCCGCCGCCTCCGCCGCCCCTTCGTCCGGAATCCCTCTGAGCTTCGGTCCGGGCCTCATTGACGACGATTTCCCGTCCATCGAGGTTTTGCCCGGTGAACTTGCGAATGGCCTCATCGGCCTCCTGCTGGGTCGACATCTCAACAAAACCGAATCCCCTCGACTGTCCGGTGGAACGGTCGCTGATGAGGTTAACGGATTCCACGGTGCCAGCCTGAGAGAATAGATTCTCGAGGCTCTCCTTGGTGGTTGTATAAGACAAATTTCCCACATACAGCTTCTTCGGCATGATCCTGTCCCCCTATTCCTAAACCGCGAGCAAAGCCATTGAATAAAAATACGCGAGGCCAGAGAAAACCACGGAGGTCCTTTCACCACCAAGGAATTCAATGACTGACCGATCCTTATTCGATTTCTCCCAAATTGTCAAATGAAATATCAGAAAAAAGAAGGCGAGAAGAGGGAGAGGACAAAGGAGGTGAGGCAGATCGGGACCAAATGGCCGGCCCCCTTCTGTTCTCCTTCTGTTCTCCTTGACCGGAAGAGGCCCTCCATGTTATCTTGGACAGGGCGGGCGTATGCTCGCCTTCCATCTTCCACTCAAGAAAGGTCATCCATGCGATACATCAGCACCCGCGGGGGAATAAGGCCAATCCCCTTCCGAGAAGCCGTGATGATGGGGCTCGCCCCCGATGGGGGCCTCCTCTTGCCCGAGGAGATCCCCGCCCTTTCTCCTGCGACTCTCCAGGCCTGGCAGAGGCTGCCTTATCAGGATCTGGCCTTTCAGATCATCTCCCGATATGCGGAAGATGTGCCCCCGGAGGTCCTGTGCGATCTCCTCGACGCCTCCTATGCCTCCTTCTCCCACTATGAGATCACCCCGGTGGTGCAGAAGGGGGGGGTTTATATCTTGGAGCTCTTCCATGGTCCCACCTTGGCCTTCAAGGATCTGGCCCTGCAATTCTTAGGCAACCTCTTTCAGTACCTCCTTTCCCAGACCGGTCAGAGGATGAATATCCTGGGGGCCACCTCCGGGGATACAGGCAGTGCTGCCATTTACGGGGTCAAGGGAAGGGCGAACATCCACATCTTCATCCTCCACCCCCATCAGAAGGTGAGCCGCATCCAGGAACTGCAGATGACCACAGTCCCGGATGCCAATGTCTTCAATATCGCCATCCGCGGGACCTTTGACGACGGCCAGGCCATCGTGAAGTCTATCTTCAACGATCTGCCCTTTAAGGAGCGCTTCGGCCTCGGCGCGATCAACTCTATCAATTGGGCACGGGTATTGGCCCAGGTGGTCTATTATTTCTATGCCTATTTTCGGGTGGCAGAGGAGAGGGGTGGGGGCGAGGTTCTGGTGTCGGTGCCCACCGGGAACTTCGGGGACATCTTCGCCGGATACATCGCCAAGAGGATGGGATTGCCCATCCGGCGCCTCATCCTGGCCACCAACGAGAACAATATCCTCACCCGCTTTGTCAGTCAGGGCGATTACTCCATCGGGGCCGTGGTTCCTACCTATAGCCCCTCCATGGACATCCAGGTCGCCAGCAACTTCGAGCGCTATCTCTACTATCTGTACGGTGAGGACCCCACCGCGCTGATAGAGGCCATGAAGATCTTCAAAAAGACGGGCAGACTGGCCTTCAAGGGGAAGGAGGCGGAGATGGCCCGGCGGGACTTCGCCTCTGCCTCAGTCGGGCAAGAGGATACCCTGGCCACCATTCGCGACTTCTACCTCAAGGAAGGCTATCTGCTCGATCCGCATAGCGCCGTGGGCCTGAGGGCGGGACTCCTTTGCCGGGAGGACTCTCTGCCACTGATCTGTCTGGCCACTGCCCATCCCGCCAAGTTCGGGGAGGCAGTGAAGAAGGCCATCGGAGCCAATCTCGAACTCCCGCCCGCTTTGGCGGACATCGAGAAGCAACCGGCCAGGTGCGTGGTCCTCGACGCTGCGGTCGAGGCGGTGAAGGGTTATATCGAGGCCAACGCCCTCAGGTAATATCTTCCCCCGAGACCTCTTCATTGTTTTTTCATTCCCTTCATCCGGGAAGTCCTTTCTGCATCATTAAAGGGTAGAGCCACTTTCGCCACGCCTCCCAGGTGGCAGCAGAGGAGGTCTTCGATGAAGCACCCGGATATCCCATCTACCCCGACCCGGCAAGAGACCGCGACCTTGGCCATCTCGGGCATGCACTGTGCCTCCTGCGCCAGGGCCATCGAAAATGCCCTTTCGCAAAGGGAGGGGGTGTATCAGGCCTCGGTCAACTTCGCCTCGGAGAAGGCCCAGGTCGTATTCGATCCGGCCCGGGTGACCCGGGCTGCCCTGGAGCAGGTGGTGGAGGCGGTCGGCTATCAGATCATCCGCGCCCCGGGGGCGGAGAAGAACCTCCTTCGCCTGAAGGTCATCGGTATGGACAATCCTCATTGCCTGGGCACGGTGAAAGGCGCCTTGGGGGGCCTGCCCGGCATCCTCTCCCAGGAGCTCTCCCTCAACGAACGGGCCCTCATCAGCTTCGACCCTCAAATCATCACCGCCGAGGCCATCAAAGGGGCCATCCAACAGGCCGGGTATACCCCCCTGGAGGAAGAGGCGACCAGCCTGGAGGCAGAGGTGGCCGCCCGGGAGAGGGAAATCGGTGGTCTCAGGGCCCGCTTCACCACCTCGACCCTTCTCGGTCTCTTGCTCCTCTATGCGGCCATGGGGGCTCATTTGGGCCTGCCCCTGCCGCACCTGAGTCCTTCTTCCATGGCCCTCCTCCAATTCGCCCTCACCACCCCCATCCTCCTGGCCGGTTCCCTCTTCTACCGCCGGGGGATGCTCTCCCTCCTGAAGACCCGCACCGCCAACATGGATACCCTGGTGGCCCTGGGGACGGGTTCGGCCTACCTCTGGAGCACCTATGTCTCCATCTCGCTCTGGCTGGGTCGGGGGGGCTACGGCGTCGGCGACCTTTACTACGAAGTGGCCGGCCTGCTGATCGCCTTCATCCTCTTGGGGAAGTGGATGGAGGCCAGGGCCAAGGGCAAGACAGGAGAGGCGATCCGGGCCCTCATGGGCCTTCGGCCCCGCACGGCCGTGGTGATGCGGGAGGGAAAGGAGCAGGAGATCTCGATCGAGGAGGTGGCTGTGGGGGATGTCCTGATCGTGAGACCCGGAGAGAAGATCCCGGTGGACGGCCGCATCGTGGAGGGCGGATCTGCCGTGGACGAATCCATGATCACCGGAGAGTCCATTCCCCAGGAAAAGGGGCCCGGCGATATAGTCATCGGGGCGACCCTCAACAAGACCGGAAGCTTCAAATTCGCGGCCACCAAGGTGGGGAAGGAAACCGCGTTGGCCCAGATCATCCAATTCGTGGAGCAGGCCCAAGCCAGTAAGGCCCCCATCCAGGAGCTGGCCGACCGGATCTCCGCCTATTTCGTGCCGACGGTGGCCGGGATTGCCATCCTGGCCTTCCTCATCTGGCTGTTGGCCGGAAAGGGCTTCCTCTTCGCCCTCACCATCTTCATTGCGGTGATGATCATCGCCTGTCCCTGTGCCCTGGGGCTGGCAACCCCCACCGCGGTGATGGTGGGGACTGGCATTGGGGCCCAGAATGGCATCCTCATTCGCAGTGCCCAGGCCCTCCAGAGGGCCCGTTCCATTCAGTGCATCGTCTTCGATAAGACCGGGACCTTGACCCGAGGCCGTCCGGAGATGACCGATGTGATTCCCTTGGGCGGATATGGAAGGGAGGAGGTCTTGGGCTGGGCGGCCGCCGCGGAAAAGCGCTCCGAGCACCCCCTGGGAGAGGCCATCTTGAAGGGGGCGGAGAGGGAAGGCGTACAAGTGAGGGATCCGGAGGCCTTTGAGTCCGTCACCGGCAAGGGAATCACCGCACGCCTGGAGGGAAGGGAAATCCTCCTGGGGAATCGCCGACTGATGGAGGAGAAGGGGATTGACCTGTCCTCAACGGAGGTTGATCTGCAGCGCCTGGAGCAGGAGGGCAAGACGGCTGCCTTGGTGGCAGTCGAGGGAGGATTGGCCGGGATCGTCGCCGTGGCGGACACCCTCAAGGAGTTCTCCCGCGAGGCCATCCAGGCCCTGCAAAGGACGGGAAAGCAAGTGATCATGATCACCGGGGACAACGAGAGGACGGCCCGGGCGATCGCCCGTCAAGTAGGAATCGAAAGGGTCCTGGCCGAGGTCCTGCCCCAGGAAAAGGCACATCAGATCAAGATCCTACAGCAGGAGGGCCTTCATGTCGCCATGGTGGGAGATGGGATCAATGACGCCCCGGCCCTGACCCAGGCCGATTTAGGGATCGCACTGGGCAGCGGCACCGATGTGGCCATCGAGGCCGGGGATATCGTGCTGATTAGAGATGATCTGCGGGATGTGGTGGTTGCCCTGGACCTCTCCGGATATGTGATGGGCAAGATCAAGCAAAACCTCTTCTGGGCCTTCTTTTATAACCTGGTGGGCATACCGGTGGCGGCGGGCATCCTTTATCCCTTCACCGGGTTCCTCCTCAATCCGATTATTGCCGGGGCGGCCATGGCCTTCAGCTCGGTTTCAGTCATCTCCAATGCCCTGCTGATGCGCCGCTACCGCCCCCGGATCAAGAGGGCTGCCATGGCTTGATTCCCTGCTTACACCCTGGGCTGGGAAATGCCTCTCGGAGTCATGACGCCAGCCCGCCTCAGGCCTTGGAATCCTTTTCCTTCTCCTTCTCCTCGGAGGAGATTGCATTCTGCTCGGGCTTCTCCTCGACTGCCCCCTTGAACTCTCGGATGGCCTTCCCCAGGGAACTCCCCACCTGAGGGAGTTTCCCTACCCCAAAGATCAATAGGGCGATCACCAGGACGATGATCAACTCCGGCATACCAATTCCCATCATCGTTTTCTCACCCCCTCTTCTCACTCAGAGGAGCGCAGGTTTCGCCCCCGCCTCTCTTGCTGCCGCGAAGCACTCTACCCCTTGCCTCCCTCTTCATCCGACCCATCTTCTCCGGGAGCAGACACCCACTCGATCCCTTCCCCATTTCACTGGCGAGACCTCGCTCGACTGTCCGGCCGAGGAGGCGGGAATGCGCTCTCCTTTGGCAGCTCCTCGATCGTCTGATCCCGAAGATACTTCATCCGGGAACGATAGACCCTCCGGGTCTCGCTGATCTCGAAGATGGGGCACAGAAAGAACCAGGCCGCTAGCAAAAAATGATCCCCCAATAGGTCAGGAACCGGGTCCCGGAGGGGGAAAAATCGAGGAAATGGAGGCCCAAGAAGATCATCACCCCCAAGGCAACCAGGACGGCAGAGGTGAAGAGCC
>JAZDMQ010000074.1:0-20605 GCA_043800755.1 bacterium
GGAAGGGCGACCTGCCAGAAGCCCGCAGGCCGCAGCGATATCCGCCCCCTTGCTCTTGCGGGTCAGGGCGGTGTAGTGATGATCGATCAGGATTCGCTGGAAGGCCTCCACCGCCTCCGGAGTTGAGGGACGGAGGGTACAGCCCGGCCATTCATTGAGGGGGATGAGATTGATCTTGCAGGGCAATCCCCGCAGGATGGCGGCCAGGGCCTCCGCATCCTTAGCCCGATCGTTCACCCCCGCAATCATCACATATTCGAAGGTGATTCTCTGGCCTCGCGGGAGCGGAAAAGCCTTGCAGGCAGAGAGGATCGCCGCAATCGGGTACTTCCGGTTGATGGACATCAGGTCAGAGCGGGTCAGATCGTCGGCGGCATTGAGGGAGATGGCGAGCTTGACCTTCAGGCCCCAGCGCCCTACCTCGGCCAGGCCAGGGGGAAAGCCCACGGTGGAGAGGCTCACCCGCCGGGGAGAGAAGCACAGGGCACACTGGCTCAGGATCAGATCTAAGGCCTCCTTGACCGCTTTCAGGTTGAGGAGGGGATCCCCCATCCCCATAAAGACGAGGTTTTTGATCTTTTCCCCCTCTTCGCCCGCTTCGATCTCCTCCTGCAGCGCCGACACCTGCCCCACAATCTCGCGGGCCAACAGGTCCCGCCGATACCCATCCTGGCCAGTGCGGCAGAAGGCGCAGCCCAAGGGGCATCCCACTTGAGAGGAGATGCAGGCGGTCAGGCGGTCCCCATCCCGAATGAGGACGCTCTCAATCCGGCATCCATCTTCCAACTCAAAAAGAAACTTCTGGGTGCCATCCGCCGATCGCTCCCTGCCCACGACTTTGAGGCACCCGATGCGGAACTCCTCCCCCAGCCTCTGCCGAAGGGCCAAGGAGAGGTTGGTCATCTCTTGAAATTCTCTGGCCCGTTTCTGATAAAGCCAGCGCAGAATCTGCCTTGCCCGAAACCCAGGCTCCCCCCAGCGCTCCATCAACTTCGCGAGATCATCCGGGGACAGGGCTTTAAGGTCCTGTTTTCCGCTCGATTCATCAACCATGGATGGGCGCTTCTCTACACCCCTTTCCTTATCTTCGTCTCGCTGCATTTTACAGTATAATCGTATGAGGCCGGTCGGGGGCCCAAGAAACCCCCGACTTCATACACCGGTTCCTACTTCTTCTTGGCCTTTGCTGGTTTGCTGGTCTTGGTCTTGGCCGCTGTCTTCTTAGCCGCTGCCTTTTTGGTGGCCACCTTTTCTCACCTCCTTTCCCTGGAGCTGATCCCGGGACCTCAATGCCTTTGCCCGGATACTCAACCCTGCTCCTGTTCTTCTCTCTCTTCTTTTTCTATCGCCCTCAATTCCTCTTCTTCCAATCCGAAATAATGACCAATTTCGTGGAGCAATACCTCCCTGACCTGCTCTCTCATCTCCGCCTCATTCCGGCAGTACCTCTCGATGGGACCCTGGTAGATGGTAATCTGATCGGGCAGGACATTTCCATACCAGGTGCCCCGTTCCTTAAGCGGATACCCATGATACAGGCCCAACAGGCTGCTTCTCCGGCCACCTCCCCTCCTGCTTGGGGGAGGCCAGTCCTCCACCAGGATCTCCACATTTTCCAGCCTCCTGCGAAATTCCCCCGGGAGATCCCGCAGGGCCTGAACAATCAATTGTTGAAAGCGTCTGCGGTCCATCCTTCATGACTTCTCGTCCGAATCGAGGTCAAGGCGCATGTGGTCGTAGGCCGCCAGGACCCGGGTCCCCAACTCCTGCTCGATGCTGGCGGCCAGCTCCCAGGGCTTGGCCCTCAGCATGGTCATGCCGAAGTGGGTGAGGATGGCCAATTTGGGCCTCCGCGCCCGGATGATCCTTTTGGCGTCTTCCAGGCAGAGATGATCGATCTCCCGACTCTGCAGCAAGACCACATTGAGGAGCAGGACATCCTCCTCGCCCTCCACCTCCTCCAGCTCGGGGAAATAGCGGGTATCGGAAATCAGGGAGATGGTCTTCCCACCCCCCTTGAACCTCAAGGCATAGTTCTCCACCGGATGGAGCAGGCGCAGGGGGACCTCGATGGAGAGCCCACCCATCTGAAAATGCGAGCCCTCCCGCAAGACCTCCATCCGCTCCACATAGGATCGCAAGTATCCAAAGATGACCCCATCGTTTTCATAGGCATCCTGGGGGGCCAGGACAGCCCCCTTGGGGTGAAAGCCCCCTTCGGTCATGGCCTCAATCATCACATTGACATCTGCCGAGTGGTCGAGGTGCTTGTGGGTTAGCACAATCGCCGAGAGATGGGTGGGGTCGAGCCCCAGCCGTTTGGAGGTCAGGTGGACGAGCGCGCCCGGGCCCGGGTCCACATGGATCTGGCTCCCGTCCAGGCTCATCCAGATCCCCCCCGAGGCCCTGACCTGTTTGAAGACCACGATCCTCGCCCCTCCGGTGCCGAGAAAGATCATCTCCGGGGAGGAGGTGCCTCTTCGCTCCTCATTGTCCTCAGGGGCTCTCTTCATCCAAACCTCTCCAACCGCTCCAGGATCGCCTCCAGTTGGGACAGATCCTCGATGATTCCATCCGGCTGAACATCAGCCCTCTTCTCTTCGCCCCGATCCAGGTGAATGGCCTTCATCCCTACGCCTTTGGCCCCACTCACATCGCAACGCAAATCATCCCCCACATGCAGGGCTCGGCTCGGCCTGACCTTCATCGCATCCAGGTGGTGGAGGAAGATCCTGCAATCGGGCTTCCGCACCCGGAGCTCATCGGAGAAGGTCAGGACATCGAAGAAGGAGAGGATCTCTAATTGCTCCAATACCGTCTTCAGGATGTAGCCCGGCGTTCGTCCCGTATTGGAGATGATCCCTACCCTGCACCCTGATTCCTTCACCCGCTGGAGGATCTCCTTCGCCCCAGGGCAGAGCACAGGGGGGGCCTGAAGCAGCGGAGTCGCATAAGCCTTCTCCAGATCCTCCAGGAGTTTCTCTTCCAGGCAGAGGGACCGATCCGGGCCCAGGCATTCCAAAAAGATCAATATCTGCTCTCCGGGGCTGATATCCACATCCTTCGCCCAGATCCGCATAATACGCTGGCCCGACTCATCGTAGGCATGGTGGATCGCCTCCAGGGACAGGGAGATTCCCCGAGCGGCCAGTACCTCCCGGATCCCATCCTGTCGGATTTCCCTGGCCTTCTGCAAACCCTCAGGGGTATCGAGGACCAGAGTCTGCCAATAGTCGAAGGTAATCGCGTCTAAGGCCCCCAATTTCCCTTCCTCTTATTCACCGGAGATTGCTCCAGTCGGCTGATGCGCATAAGACCATCCAATCCTTTGCTCTCCTTCAGGCGAAGAGGGACATCTGTCCCTGTTCTCTCCCCCCTGCCGGCGATTCTTCTCGTCCCTCCCCTTCTTCACTATAGATGTCGACCTTGCCATAGACCCCATCGTGACCAGGGAGGATGCGCAATCTTCCCTCGCGGACCCGCAAGATCCCTTCCAGGATGCGAGGGGTGCAGAAATTGGCCAGATCCGCCGGCGACAGGTCGAGGAGGATGTTGAATTCCGACCCTCCGTGGGAGATCATCCTCTGATACTCCTTCTCGACCGCCGCGGTCTCCACCCCCTGCTCCAGGGCCGCGGCGATGATCTCTTCCAGGGGGACCAGATGGACCGCCGGGATGCCCCCCGGAGGCATGATCCCTGAAGGGCGGTCCGCCAGGGAGTCCACTCGATTCATGACGCCTACCGTCAACCGCTTCTTACAGACCGGGCAGACGCCATTGTTTCTTTTGGTCTCCGCGGGAGAGGAGATCACCCCGCAGGCGCGATGCCCGTCATAGTGGTACTTCCCCTCTTCCGGATAGAACTCAATGGTGAAGAGGAGCTTCCCTCGATCCTTCCTCCGGATCGCCTCGCACATCCCCTGATAGGTCGGCTCTCCGGCGAAGACATTGGCCTCCCTCCCAATGCGGCTGGGGGAGTGGGCATCGGAATTGGAAATCAGGGTAATGGAATCCAGGGCTGAGAGGCGCCAGTTCATCTCCGGGTCAGAGGAGAGCCCGGTCTCGATCGCATAGATGAACTTGGATTCTGCACCAAAGCACTCCTCCAGCGAATCGAACCCGGAATTGGACCCGAAGAGAGAAAACCACGGGGTCCAGGCGTGGGCCGGGATCAGAAGACACTCCGACGAGATATCTAGGACGATCTTCACCAGATCCTTGACTGGAAAACCGAAAGTCGGACGGCCATCCGCGGAGAGCCTTCCCATCTTTCCCAGGCGCACATTGATCCTTTCGGCGACCTCGAAATTGGGGGCGATGATGAGGCTATGGATCTTGCGGGTCCTTCCCCCCTCGGAAAAGATGTTGCTCACCTCGGCAGTGAGGATAAAATAAATGCGGTATCCTCCTTCGGTAAGGGCCAGCAGGCCATTGGACTGTGGCTCTAATCTCGCCTTCAGCTCCGCGAAATAAGTGGGATGGGTAAAATCTCCGGTCCCCAACACTTTAATCCCTTTGATCTCCGCCCATTTGGCCAGGGTCTCTGGCTGCATCTCCCGGCTGGTGGCCCGACTGTATTTGGAATGGACATGGAAATCGGCAATGAAGCGATAGGCTTCCGTCATATCAGCAAGGACTCATAGACGAATTGCCGCCCGCCCTCGCTCAACAACTCTTCCCGGCGCTGCACCAATTGCAGCTTGTAGAGATTCGCCAAACGGGTGCTGCTGGTATTGATCTCCAGATCCTGCGCGTCAGCGAGATCCCGGGCCGTGATCCGTCCCTTACTCATCACCTCGTCCAGGGTCTCCTTCAGGTAATTGTTGAGCACCCCCAGGACCTGCCACCTCTTATCCTCATTTAGAAAAAAGGCCGCCAGGTGCTTGCGTTCGAGGGCAACCTCGATATTCTCCGTCTGGGTGGCGTTGAGGCCCCGGAGAAGAAAGTAGCGGCTCCCGTATTCCCCAGCATTGAGGCGAGAGATGAGCTTGGCCACGATCTCATCGGCACAAGAGTAATCCAGTATCCCGACTCCTTTGAAGTCAAGGATGACCACCTCGCTCTCGGGCTCTGCGTGTAATCGCTCCTCTAAAGCCTCTCGCATGCGCCTGCCCGTCTCTCGGGTGACGAGATTACGAGAGCCATTGACCAGGAACTCCTTCATAACCTCTCGTAGAGAGAAAACCCTCTTCCTCAAGCCACATCCCTTGAGGGCTTCCACAGCAAGCTGGGAAGGCCTCAAATGCAAGATCTCTGAACCATCCTATCTGATCGCTGCCCCGCAAAACGACGGCCGATTTCACCCGATCTGCGTTTTCAATGGATTCAATTGAACACAAACTATACGGATGAAAGCGAGCTGTCAAGAAAATAATGCAGAGGATGCTGATGGTTTTTTTGAGTGGTCTGGTGAATCAGGAATGCATCTCGGGCAGGATGATGGAGATGAGGGTTCCGGGAAAAGGGGGAAGGTTGACTTGATGCTGAGCAGAGGAGTCCCAGGGCGGAGGCAGGACCAGGCGCGCAGTCCCCGAGCGGATGCTGATCTCCCCCTTCCATCTTTGCACCAGCTTCCTGACCTCGCTCAGGCCGTGGCCCCGCCCTAGGTCAGAAAAACGAGAGGCCCCTTCAAACAGGGCCAGCCAGATCGCTCGAAAGTCGTTCCAGTTCGTCCCGAAGGAAGAGGCATATTTGTCGGTCAGGGACTGCCGAATGCCGATCCCCAGATCCATCACCGCGATCTTGACCACATTCTTCCCCAACCGCCTTCCAAAAAAATACTTTTGGATGCAGACGAATCCCATGTCCTGGCTATGCTCGGGGATATTCTGGCAGACCTCGGAGAGGGCCACCACAAAGAGATCGATGGCCCGGGAGTCATAATTCAGATTGATCCGCAGGATAGACTCCGCCCTCCTCTCCACCTCCTCCACGATGGCATGAATGTCATAGCTGCCTTTGATCGGGGTAATCTCCAGCAGCACATCGGAGCGGGGATTGCGCAGGAATCTCCCCTCTGGCCAGGGGATGGAATGCATGATCTGGTAGATCCCGGAGTTGGCCTTGAAGAAGTCCATCCGGTCCATATATTTGACGACTTCCTCCCTCCGCGGGAGAGAGACCCGGGGCGAGATCTCGTGATCCCTCAGATAGCGCCCGATCTCCAAGAGGCCGATCATGCCATAGGGGTCGACGAACCTCACCCGGCCCAGATCAACCTCCCAGGCGGAAAAGCCCCCGTCATGCCTCAGATCGAGTTGCTGGATCAGAGACTCCAGGCTGGATTCCTGGAGAAAGGGCGGGGAGAGAATCTTTTGATTAAATCCTCCCTCAATCAGCTCGGATTCACCCTTCAAAGGTAAGGACTCATTATTCACCACCACGGCTCGCTACTCCCACAGCAGGACGGCGAAAAGAGGCTTGCCGTGCCTTCAGCTGAGAGGGCATCCCTTTCCGTCAGGTCGGCCCTCAGCCCTTGTGGACCTGGTAGAGGCAACAAAGAGCGCCCCCCAGTCCAAGCAGCCCGGCCACTGACTTGATCAGCCAGCCGAAAAGAGGGACCAGGCCGATCAACGACAGGACGATGAGTCCCCACAAGGTCTCCCAAAATATGGGTTGATTCGGTTTCCTCAGGGCCGCGGTTATCCTTTTGCCGATGAGCTGGGCCACGGCGATGTACCCTATTAGGGTGGCGCCGACGACGAAAATCATCTCCAGCGGGATGAGCACGATGCCCACGATCGATATCGCCAGCAGGATGGCCAGCGGCACAATCAGCACCATCCCCAGCAGGCCCCACCCAATGACCTTGGCGGTTTTTTCCTCTATCGTCGCGGAGATGAGTCCCACTGGCCTGGGGATCAGGGAGACAATCAACAGGGCCAGCGCCATAAAACCGATCGCGGCAATGATGGAGAAAAGGCGAAAAGCCCAGAAGAAGCCGGGCCAGTTTCCCTGAAAGACGGAGGCCACCACGGAAGAGACGCCCGGGAGAGGAACCTCAACCAGATTACCTCCGACCTGTGCCCCTTCCTCCTTTTCGATCGCTCCTCCAATGGAGACCACATTCCCGCCCACGGTGGCGCTGGGGCCCAGGGAGACGGAACCCGCCACCGCCACCACATTGCGCTCTACTGCCCCATCTACCGTCACATCGCCGCCAATCGCCACCGCATCGCGCACCTTCATCCCCTCTTCAATTGCCACATCGCCGCCGAATTTGACCAAGTCCCTGGTTTCTGCCCCAGCCGCCGCCCCCAGGCCCAGGAACAACCCCACCATCAGAGGACCGACCAGCCACCTTTCCATCTTCCGCCTCTCCTTCCCTCTCAAGACCTCAATCGGAGCTCGCATCCCGCAGATCTCCTCGGGAATTCCATTATAGCCTATCTCACTCTCCTATCTGAACTCATTTCTTTAAGAAAACGAAAAAATGCCTATTTTTGCACAGGAGCCACGGTTGGCAAAGGAGTTCGACTTTTGCTCGTTGACGATAGAGAAGAGGCATGATAGATACTTGCCCAAGGAACCACAAGATGATCGCCTTCTATTTCAAGGGACTCATGATCAAGAACCGGAAATTCATCCTGGCAGAGGTTCTGGCGGCCAAAGGACTTATGGCCTTGCTGATGAAACATCGAAATACGGGCCTAAAATGGACCGGGGAGAGAGAAGCGGGAGATCAAGATGCACCTGAGGAATATCTCCAAGATGATCCCGGTGTTGGTCGTCTTTTTGTTTCCCGGCGGGTCGTTGCTTTTACCTTTTCTGGCAGAGGTCCTCGATCGAAGAAAGACGAGGGAACCAGCAATAGAATAGAGTGGCTGGCTCACACCCCGAGGCAATCAGCAACCTTAAGCAGGCTACCACAACCATGAAGACCTCAATCGGCATCGCCACCATGGAAGAAGATGGCACCATCCTCTTGCAGCTTCGGGCAGAGGCCCCCGGCGGACTTGTGGGAGACGCCTGCCTGAGGCTTCCGCCAGGAGATCCCCATTACGACGAGATCCTTCAGCACCTCGGCGGCTTGAGGAAAGGGGAAACGAAACCAGTTCCCCCGTGGCCCACCGAATGATCGCGGCCGTCGGCGATTGAACCGCTCCCTCCGATGTCGCCTTGGCCCCGCGCCTTGCCCACCTTGGCCTGCTGGAGTTCGATCGAACAGAAGAGGCCGTCGAAGGGGGGCGCGCCTGCGTCCGGCGGAGCATGCCTGTCCTGAAAGAGCTGTTGTCATCTGAAGACCCTGCCAGCGCAAAAAGGATGACGACGACTCCGGGCGAAGTTGCATTCTTCAGGCTGAATCCACTAATCTATCACCCCTCAAGGAGGAACCTATGTCCGTATTGGTAACTGGTGGTTGTGGGCTCATCGGGTCCATGTTGGCCAGGATCCTGGTGGAAAAGGGAGAAGAGGTTTGGGTCTTCGACAAATTATCAGGCTCCCCGCGCCTTTCAGGGATCGAGGGCCAAGTGAAGATCCTCCAGGGGGATCTTGGAAATCTCCCGCAGGTTTTGCAGGCGGTCAAGGAGAGCGCCCCCAGGGCCATCTTTCACCTGGGCTCCATGCTCTCCTTTCCTGCCAACGCCGATCCCCAGGCTGCCTTTTCCACCAATGTCGCCGGCACCTATCATGTCCTGGAGGCCGCCCGCCTCTTCCGCGTTCCCAAAGTGATCTTCACCAGCACCATGGCCACCTATGGGCTGCACATCCAAGAGCCGGTGATCAACGATTTCACCCTGCAACGCCCCATCACCATGTATGGCTCCACCAAGGTTTTCGCTGAGCTCCTGGGAAGGTTCTACCGCACTAAGTACGGCATTGACTTTCGCGCCGTGCGTTACCCTTCCATCGTGGGCCCGGGGGCCAATGTCGCCCATGTCTCCATCTACAATGCCTGGGCTGTGGAGAAGGCCTTCTATGGACAGCCCTATGACATCTTTGTGGAGCCGGACATCCGATGTCCGGTGCTCTATTTCAAGGACGCCGCCCGGGCTTTGATTCTATTGGACGCCGCCCCAGCCGAATCGATCCAGATGGCCTGCTACCTCCTGGGCGGGATCAAGCCCATGACCTCGGCCCAGGAGCTGGTGGCGGAGATCAAGAAGCACTTTCCCCAGGCCAAATTCGACTATAAGCCCGATCCCCTGGCCATGGCCTTTCACGGCAGCATGCAGGGGGTCGTCTACGATGACACCGTCGCAGAAAGGGAGTGGGGCTGGAGGCCCCAGTATTCCCTGGAAAGCATGGTGGCCGATTTCTATGCCGAGCTGAGGACACATCCGGAACGATACCGATGAAGCACGCCTTGTGGGAAGAAGGCAACCTTGCTGAAGATTAGGGATACGATCGCTAACCTCCGCTCCGGAGAGCTCGATCTACTCCATTATTTGACCAGCCTCTGTGCACGAATCGAGGCCGAGGAGCACAAGGTCCATGCCCTGATTCCCCGCACCTTCTACCGAACCAGGGTGCTGGAGGAGGCCTCGGATCTACTCAGCAGATATCCCAACCCGGATTCCCGTCCGGTCCTCTTCGGCATCCCGGTGGGCATCAAGGATATCTTTCGGGTGGCCGGATTTCCCACCCGGGCCGGTTCGAGCTTGCCGCCGGAGCTATTCGAAGGTCAGGAGGCCACCTCGGTTTCCCGCCTCAAAGGCGCAGGCGTGATCGTCATGGGGAAGACAGTAACCACGGAATTCGCCTGGCTGGAGCCGGGTCCCACTCGCAATCCCCATCGCCTGGAGCATACGCCGGGCGGCTCCAGCAGTGGCTCTGCTGCCGGGGTGGCCTGTGGGTTCTTTCCCTTCGCCCTGGGCACTCAAACTGCAGGCTCGATTACCCGTCCTGCGGCTTACTGCGGGGTTGTGGGATTCAAGCCCAGCTTCGGCCGGATTTCCACCGCCGGGGTTATCCCCTTCTCCCCCTCAGCCGATCATGTGGGAATCTTCTGTCCTGACCCCTCAGGGATAGACCTCTTCATGATGGCGCTGGCCGAGGATTGGCAACCGCTGGGCAATAGGACCTCGAAACCATCAGTGCTGGGCGTGCCAGAAGGCCTCTACTTCGCTCAGGCTTCGCACAATGCGCAGCAGCATTTTGAAGCTCAATTGACGAAGCTGCTCCACGCAGGGTATGAGGTCAAGCGGATCAGGACCTTGGAGGAGATAGGGACGGTCAACAAGCAGCACCGCAGGATGATCGCCGGCGAAATGGCCAGGGTCCATTCCTCCTGGTTTAAGGAGCACGGCTATCTGTATCGTCCCAAGACGGCCCAAACGATTGAGCAAGGACTTACCGTAAGCGATCAGGAGCTGGAACGGCTCCGTTCGGGCCGCCTTCGATTCCGTGAGGGTCTGGAGCGGCAAATGGAGTCTGAAGGGATCGCCTTCTGGGTTTGTCCCTCCACGACAGATCATGCCCCCAAGGGACTCGAAAGCACCGGGAGCCCGGTCATGAATCTTCCCTGGACCTATGCCGGGCTTCCCACCCTCTCTCTGCCCTCCGGATTAGATCCTGCTGGGTTGCCGCTCGGGATCCAGGTGGTCGGCCGTTACCTGCGAGACGAAGACCTGGTGGTCAGTGCCATGGAACTTTTCGAGGCATTATCCGACCAGGAGGACCCTGAGAGGGCACAGGAGGAGTCTGCAGGTACTTGATGCAAGTGAAAATGACTCTCAATTCAGGCTGCAGTGTAGTAAATGGGAGGGGGGGGCAATGCCCTCTTCGGGTTAGGAGATGCCCGGTCGCACTTCTGGTGGCCCTTCATGCCATCAATTTAGAACACTTACGGAGGAAGGATCGATGATTTCTCATAAGTTAGCCAAAAGGCATGCCAGTGGAAATCCTATTCGCGTCGGCTGGGTAGGGGCGGGTCGCATGAATACGGGCGCCATCTGTCAGACCGCCTTGATGAAAGGGATATTCAACGCGGTGATCTGCGATATCCGACCGGAAGCGGCGATCCGCGCTTACGAGATCAATGGCTTCAAGCGGGGGGATATCCTGATCACCGATAGTGCCTCGCTCGCCAATGACGCCATCCGAAAGGGCAAGCCGGTGATCACCCAGAATAGCCTCTTGATGCCCGAGTTGGAGCTTGATTGCGTGGTGGAGGGAACCGGGGTGCCGGAGGTGGGGGCCCAAGTAGCCTTCCGCTGCATACACGGCGGGAAGAATATCATCATGTTGAATGTGGAGGCCGATGTGGTGGTGGGCCCGATCCTGCACCGTATGGCGGAGAAGGCGGGCGTCATCTACTCCGTTTCCAGCGGGGACGAGCCCGGGCTGATCACCGAGCTGGTCGATCGTTGGGGTGGCCTCGGCTTTGAGGTAGTGGCCGTGGGCAAGACCCCTGCCAGCCTGGGAAAGATGGATAAACACGCGACCCCCGAGACGATCGCCGAGGATGCCAAGGCCCTCAACATCAACCCCCACTTCCTGGTCACCTTCCGAGATACCACCAAGACCGCCATCGAGATGTCCTGCATCTCCAATGCCACCGGACTGATCCCGGATGTCAGGGGCATGCATGGGCCGGTAGCCGGCATCTACGATATGGCCAAGATCTTCTGCTTGACGGGAGAGGGCGGCATCCTCAACCGGCGGGGTGTGGTCGACTACGCGCGCCCCCTGCTTTTGTCGGACGGCTCTATCGATTTTGTGAATAGCGTCACCCCGGGGGTCTTCGTGGTCGTCCGCACCACCCATCCGCAGATTCAGCAGGATCTCGATTATTTCAATGTCGTCCGCTCCGGTGACTACTTTACCTTCTATACCCCCTATCACCTGGTCACCAATGAGATTCCCCTTTCCATCATCTGGGCGGTCGAAGACCACGAGCCCACGGTTGTCCCTCGCTCCGGCCTTTTGACCGAGGTGATCGGCGCGGCCAAGTCCAATCTCAAGGCGGGGACCATCATCGACGGCGGCGGGGGGTTCACTGTCTACGCTGTAAACGATCTGGCCTGCGTGGCCAAGAAGGAAGGATGCGTCCCCTTTGGCCTGCTGGAGGGCGCCAAGCTGGCCAAGGATGTCAAGGTGGATCAGGTGATCACCCAGGACATGGTGGAGTTGAAGACCGACACGCTGATCTATCATCTGCGCAAGCTGCAAGACGAGTTGATCCCACCCACCGAGGCGAAATAACTGAAGGCGCATGGAGAGCGCTGATGATGGAGTTATCACGGGGTGAGCGGGCGGAAGCGGGATTTGAAAACAGAGCTTACTGGCGCCTGAGAGTTCAGGACAGCTTGGCGAGGGACTCTAATACCTAACAAGATCGAGGGAGGAGTGCCATGAAATTAAGATCGTTTTGGGCCCTTTGTCTGATGTTTTCCGTTTTGCTCCTTTTCTCCGCCGGCACCTTTGCCCAGGAGATGAAACCGATCCAGCTCTGCAAGCCCCAGATGGAGGGCGGAAGGCCCCTGCTGGAGGTGCTGAAGGATCGCAAGTCCTCGCGTGAATTCAGCACCCAGAAGCTTCCCGTGCAACAGCTTTCTAATCTCTTGTGGGCCGCCTTCGGGGTCAATCGCGTCGATGCCGGAAAGAGGACGGCCCCCTCGGCTCGGAACAAACAGGAAATCGACATCTACGTCGCGTCTGCCGATGGCCTTTACCTCTATGAGCCGAAGGAATACGCCTTAAGGCCAATCTTACAGGAAGATATCCGGGCGCTCACCGGACTCCAGCCCTTTGTGATGATGGCGGCGGTAAACCTCATCTATGTGGCTGATTATTCTCGGATGGCCGGCTATATCCCCGAGCAGAAGGATTTCTATTCGGCCGCCAATACCGGATTCATCAGCGAGAATGTTTACCTCTACTGCGCCTCCGAGGGATTGGCCACCGTGGTGCGGGGCCTGATCGACCGGCCCGTCCTGGCGCAGGCGATGGGGTTGGGGCAGGACCAGAAGATCATCCTCGCCCAGACGGTGGGATATCCGAAAAAGTAGCGAGGGAGGGAAATGGGTTTGTCATCCTTCTCCCACCGCTTCATCGCCGAGTTCATGATGATCATCCAATAGAAGGTGGCAGGCACGGAGAAGGGCCTGGGGAGCCAGCCAGAGGCAATCTTCAGCACCTGCTTTGGGGCGCCCTTCCTGGCCCTCTCTCCAATGAACCAAGAAAAGAGGAGGAATTCCTTTGAACACCAAAGAGAGGATTCTTGCTGCCCTGGAATGGGGCGAGCCGGATCGGGTGCCGCTCACCATCTACGATTGGATGCTGCCCCGGGGCATGACCGAGCGGAGGCTGCGCGAATCGGGCGTGGGCCTGATCACGCGTCTGCCTGCCCATCGCGTCCAGCATCGTCAGGTCGAGTTCATTACCCGCGAGTACCAGCAAAACGGCCACAAGCTCACCAGGCGGACCATCCATACGCCCGTGGGCGAGGTCTGGCAGACCCTGGAGCCAGACGAGGCCTATGAAACCTCCAACTGGATCAAGGAGCACTTCATCAAGGGGCCCGAGGATTATCGGGTGATGGAGTTCTACTTCGAGGACGCCATCTACCGCGATAACTACGCCGCCATCCGGGAAGCCCAGCGCAGGATGGGCAATGACGGCATCGTGATCGTGCGGGTGGCGAAGGGAGCCATCCAGGAGATGCTCTATCAGATGATGGGCATGGAGCGCTTCGCCTTCGACTACCACGAGCGGCGCGACCTTTTCGATTCCCTGTACTCTGCCATGGTGAGACGGTATGGGGAGCTTTACGATCTCGCCGCGGGGTCGCCGGCGGAGATCCTCCAGCTGGCCGATAACATCACCAGCGATGTGGTGGGAAGGGAGCGCTTCCGGAACTATCTCATGCCGGAGTACCGGAGGCTAAAGCAGCGCCTGGTCGGGTCTGGTAAGAAGCTGGCGGTGCACATGGACGGCCGGCTGAAATCCTTGAAGCAGGAGATTGCCGCGGCCGAGTTCGACATCCTCGAGGCGATGACCCCCTCCCCGATGGGCGACGTCTCGGTGCGGGAGGCCCGCGAGGCCTGGCCGGACAAGGCGCTCTGGATCAACTTCACCAGCTCGGTGCACATCGAGCCCCCTGCCGCCATCGAGGCCCACACCCGGCAGCTTTTGCAGGAGGCAGGAGGAAAGCGCGGCTTCGCCATTAGCGTGACCGAGGATGCCCCGGTCGAGGCCCTGGAGAAGAGCCTCACGGTCATTTCTTCCGTGCTAAACGAGTAAAGAAAAAGATGCGCGAGAGTGGAGCCCGGGACCCTTTCCCGGCCGGGCCTTCCTCCCGCCGACTCTCTCATGGATCATGGCGGAGAAGATTTGTTGATCCCTGCCCTTTACTCCAGGATCGCCTGATAGGTCAGGACCCGGAACTTCTCATCCAGATCCAGATGGCGGTTGGGACGGATCTGGGTCAGTATGATGCCGATCAGGTCCTCTTTAGGATCGACCCAGAATCGGGTGTAGAAGTAGCCGCTCCAGTTGTATTCCCCTTTCGATTCGATCCGGCCGGACCGCTCGGGATCGGTCAGCACCGCGAAGCCTAGGCCGAACTTATAGTCCGGATCGCGGAGGAAGACCTCCAGATCGCCGATGTGATTTCGGGTCATCAGTGCCACGGTCTCTCGGCCCAGTAATCTCACCCCCTCCAGCTCCCCTCCATTCAACAACATCTGCAGGAATCGCACATAATCTGCGGCCGTGGAGGCCAGGCCTGCACCGCCGGAGAAGTAGGTCCGCGGACCCCGGTAGTGCCAGCTGGACGAGAAGACCTCCGAGCCCATCCTCACCGGCTCTTCCGGGAGCTTGCTAACCCCTCCCTGTCCATTGGGCGTATAGACCGCCGAGAGACGGCCCAGCTTCTCCTGGGGCAGGAAGAAGTGGGTATCCTCCATGCCCAGCGGCTTAAAGATGCGCTCCTGGAAGAATTGGTCCAGGGGCATCCCGGAGACCACCTCCACCAGGCAGCCCAGCACATCGGTATTCAGGCCGTACTCCCAGGCCTCTCCCGGTTGGTTCATCAGAGGCAACTTGGCCAGCTTGCTCACGCCCTGGGCGATGGTCCCCTCGGTCTGCACCAGGCCGTCGGAGACGCCGGCCTGCGCGTAGAGCTTGCCCAGATGTCTGCGCCCCCAAAAACCATAGCTGATCCCCGAGGTGTGGTCCAGGAGGTGGCGGATGGTGATCTCCCGTTTCGCCGGGACCAGGTGGTACTGCCCCTCCTGGTCGCCGTCCGAGATCAGTACCGCGGGGTTCTTGAATTCCGGAAGGTACTTGGAGAGGGAATCCTTCAGCAGGATGCGGCCCTCCTCCAACAGCATCATCACCGCCACCGAGGTGATGGGCTTGGTCATGGAGGCGATGCGAAAGATGGCCTCATTGCACATTGTCTTGCCCTCGTCCATCAGGCCAAAGCTCTTGCAGTAGGCAATCTTGCCATGTCGCGCGATCAGGGCCACCGCCCCGGAGATCTGGTTTCGATCCACAAAATCCTGCATCACCCTGTCAACCCTCTCCAGGCGCTCCGAGGAGAGTCCCACCTCCTCCGGTGAGGCGCTGGGCAGTCCCTGCGCGAAGACAGCGGGAACGATCAGTAAGCAAATCAGGCAACACGGCAACAGCGTTCTGAAACCGGTTTTCAACCTCTTCATTTCGGCCTCCTCCATGCGGGCTTGAACTCCAATCTTCGCCCCGGCTCCTTTTCCTTGACAGCCGGCTCTCGATCGGGTATCGGTGTACAAGATCGGTCTTGCACCCAAGACCGATAACAGAGCCCGGCCCATTTGTCAATCCGATTTGGCTGGCCTCTGAGCGGAGAAACGCCATGTTGCCCAAGGAACGCATGATCGCCGCATTGCAGCACCGGGAGGCGGATCGCGCCCCGGTCGGCGAGACCGGGGCGGACTGGGAGATCACGGACCGCGTCCTCGGGCGCCCGACCTACTACCGCTCGAAGTGGCGGGAGTGGGTCGCCGAATGGGAGGGTCGGCGCGAGGAGATCGTCCAATCCTACAAGGCCGACATCGTCGACCTAGCCCGCAGGCTGGAGTGGGACTTCCTCGTGGTACCCCTGGTGCCGGCGCGCCGGAAGGAGTACGAAAGGCCGGAGATGCTCGGGGAGTTCAAGTGGCGCGACCGATCGGGAAAGGTCTGGCAATACTCCCCGGAATCCGGAGGCCACCCGCTGCTGTTGGAGGCACCGCCCATGGGCGTGGACGATCTCCTCGTGCCGGAGCGGGTCGAGGTGGACGAATCGCGTCTGGAGGCCATCGCCCACACGGTGAAGGAGATCGGGGGCACCCACTTCGTGTTCGGCCGCCCCCCGGATGGCACCTTCCCCTGGATCGAGACGGTGGGGATGGAGGAATTCCTCATCCGCATGGTGACCGATCCCGGGTTCGTGTCCAAGGCGGTCTCTGCCAGCCTGAAGACGGCCCTCGCCTGGACCGAGGCGATCTGCGATCTCGGCGTGGACGGGATCCTGGTGGGCACCGACTACTGCGACAACCGGGGGCCGCTCATGGGGCCCCATTACTTCCGCCAGTTCGTCCTGCCTGCCCTGGCCCAGATGTCCCAGACGGCCCGCCAGAAGGGAAAGTTCTTCGTGAAGCATACGGACGGCAACACCTGGTCGATCCTGGATGATTTCGTGGAAGCCGGGGTGGATGGCTGGCAGGGAATCCAGCCGAGCATCGGCATGGACCTCAAGCAGCTCAAGGAGAAATACGCGGGCAGGCTCTGTCTTTTCGGAGGGGTGAACAACGAGACCTTGATCGCGGGCACGCCCCAGGAAGTGGTGGAGGAGGTCAAATACGCCATTCGCCATGCCGCGCCCGGGGGCGGCCTGGTGCTCACCTCAGGCAACACCCTCCAGGTGGGCACCCAGTACGACAACTACATGGCCATGCGCTCCGCGGCCCGGGAGTTCGGCCGGTATCCAATCGGTTGGTGAGCCTGCCATTTTCAATTGCTTCTCTCAACACAGACAACGCCCGTGCATGCTGGACAGTCGAGGATTTACAGCGATGTTAAAAGTAAAGACCTGACCCCATTTTCTTTCCATTTTCTTTCCTGGATGCCTGCTACGTGGCCCCCTGGCGGTTACCACGACCGGACTTGCACCGGTTAGCAGGCGATGGCTTGGCAGGGCACACCAGCGAGTTGTTAGGCAGGCCCAGGCCCTACTGCGCGGCAGTGTCTGGATAAGCGTCTGAGGGAGAGATCGCCTGCTTCGCCAGAGCGAAGTCGTCAAGGATGTCCTTAACCCTCCCTGAAAGCTCAATGTCTCCTGAGGTCGCGCGATCGGTCCAGTAGGTGCCCTTGATGGGAGCTTCTTTCTTCGATGGTACATAGAGCAGCATAGCGCCGTGATGGATCGGACTGCCGCCCCTCACTGCAATGGAAGGCTCGTTCCTATACACGGCGGCAATGGTGGAGGATCCGTCGGCAGCGGGGGTGACTTGGGCTCCGAGAAGATGAGAAACCGACTGACTTGTCATCAGCCTCATCCGCAGGGAAGTAAGAGTTTGGTGGACTGCAAGGAAGCCTTCAAGGGGCGACTCCGCACTAGCTGTTCCGGGGCTTGTCCAAGTGGTTCTCAATGACGCGCGCCATGTGCCCGAGATATCTGGAATCTTGACAAGCCAGCCTTTGAAGGCTGGAAGCTTCCAGAGCCAACGATCAAACGCCACCGCTATGATGACGGCAATGCCATTGGCGAGGGAGGGGTAGCGGAGCCAAGTGCTCTCCACGGCTACGCCATTGGCTATTAGCACGACCCCGCAGACTGCAAAGGCCAGGTAGACGAGAGCGGTGGTTTGAGTCTTGTTCATGGCTACCTCACTCGAAGCCAACGTAGTCCCAGGCTGCTGAGATGAATTCGTGGGCCTGCTGGCGGGTCCAAGGCTGACCAGTTCGGAACAGGTACTTCATCTTGTTGACTTCTCGCCATTCAGTGCAGCCCGAGTCTGCGCTGGTGTTGTTAAAGAGATGGGCAAGAGCCCAGCGGACATCGGAGGTATAGGTGCTATGGCCGAATCCTTCGTTGGGGACATTCCAAAGGAGGCATTCGATGAGGAAGGAGGGTGCTTCGCCAGCTGAGGCGTAGCCTTCATCGGCCATCTTGTTGCCCAAACGCTTGAGTATCCTCACGATGGCCTTGAACCTTCGGCCTGTGGCGTCATTCTTCTGTACTCCGTTGGCGTAATTCTGCTCCGGCCAATTTACAGTGAGGGAACCGCCATCCGGCAGGAATGCGGCTCCCTTGAGGTATGAACCATACTTGCGATAGTAGCGGTACTCGAAAGCCGGGAGCACGTCCGCGTCTACCCGGTAGGTGTTGTGGTGGATGTCGAACGCCTTCTTGCCGCGTCGGACGGAGCCGGCACCGAAGTAGGAGACAAGTGCAGCTTGAACATCGCCCTTGAAGTCTGCATAGGGATATGATGCGGGAGTGGTGAAATCAAAGTCGGCGGGCGTCGTGCCGTCGGGGATGTGGTAGAAGAAGCTTTCGGTGCACATGATGCATACGTCGACATCGCTGTCGGCCCGGACGTTCGTGCGGTTGCGATAAGAGCCTTGTGGGAAAACGACCCGCGACCTGGAGGCCAAATCAGCCCACGAGTCCGCTGCTTTCCTTATGGCTCTCTCGGCGTTGTCGCACTTGTCCTGCTCGGTCTTGCCGGGCGGCTGAGCCCAGCTTGCGAAAGTAGGTTCCCAGTCTGGTGACACGGCCCCCTCCCCTATTCTTGACGCTGTCGGCCTGCCTAACTTCTATTTTCTGTTGCTGCGATAAAACCAAGCCGATTTAAGCGGGAACGGGCTTTCACTGTGAATTGTGCAACCCAAGAACGTCGCATAATGGAAACTACCTGCAGCATAAGAGTTCGATTGGCAATGTTCTATCGCGGACCTCTAAGTATCAATCTTGTTATCTATTCCCCATGGCAAATGCCCGTTCTTGGTCAAGCCCGGTGGGCCTTTAGCCTATTCTTCCACATCCCTCCGTAAACACAAAAGGCACCGTGATCTCGGTCTGAAAGATCTATCCGGTGCCTTCATTCCCACCTCCCGCAGAGACGCACACCCTATATGTGAAGCTGATAGAAAAATCAGCCTCATGCGATGGTGAATTGAGCAGGTTGGTTCTATCCTTTTTCTGCTATTTACTATCATGCACGCTTCTTTGTCAAATGATTTCTGCCTGTCGCTCCCGCGAAGGGATTGAAAATCCTGTGCGTGAGTGTAACCAAAACTGTAACCGTCAGAACCGAAAAAGGGACAGCTTTTCCTCACCTATTCCAACATGGCCTTTGTAACTCGTTGATTTCTAACTATTCGTAAATGATGGAAAACCGCCTGATTGCATGAATTCGACTGAAAATCCTGGTGTGCGCAGTTCGATTCTGCGGGGCGGCACCAGTTATTTTCACGGAGTTAACAACAGGTCATTCACTTCGGCCATCCGTTCTCGGATGGCTTTTTTGTCCTTCCAACCCAAATGGTGCCTAAGCCCTCCTTTTACCCGTATGGGACGAAGCACCATGCCTTCCTGCCTCATCTACCCTCTTCGATCTGCCCCCTCCGTCTCCACTCCCGGTCATAGATCTTCCCGTTCTTGATGTACCCCCTCGGCTCTCCGTCACGATCGTAGACCCGCTCGCCCCTGATCTGATACTTTAGCCGCCAGTCCTCATCATAAACCCGATCCCCCTGGATTCTTCCCTTGGGCTCCCAATTCCGGTCATAGATTTTGCCATCGCTCACGTGGGCCTTGAGGTTCCAATCTCGATCATAGATACGGAGATCCCCTGCCCAGGAGAGGGAGTTCCACAGAATGGTGATGAGGAAAAGAATGAGGATTGCCTTCGTCATCTTTCCTATTGCTCCTTCGGCCTATGGCTGCACCCCGCTGTGAGATGCCTGCTACGTGGCCCCTGGCGGTTACCACAACCGGACTTGCGCCGGTGAGCAGACGATGACTTGGCAGGGCACACCAACCCGGTGTTATGCCGCCCCCTGCTTTTGAGTATGTGCTTGCCTTACAGACACTACTGGTCATCCGTGCCTTGTTCTGGTTTGGTTATTCCGCTCTGTTCAGGGTTGATATATTCCAGAAATGCGCTATTCGCGCCGTAGTATGTTTTCTCGTAGTCTCTCCGCTTTTTCAAACTATCCTTCATCGCTTCAGCGATTGCCTTGAGTGCGTCTATTTCATCCTCTGGCGGCATGGATATCTGTATCTGCCTAACGTCTTTAGGGTATATATGAGCGGTTTGTCCCCTGATACAACGCTGAAGCGCCTGATATCCGTCATCCGTCCTGAGATACATGAGAACGTAATAAGGGTCTATCTTTTCTGGATTTACCCTAATGATCATTACTTCGGCAACACACGCTACTTTGCTTTGATATTCTTCTGGAATGTAATCTACGATGTCCAACTCCGCGCCAATGTATCTAGGATGATGCGCCGCTGTTCCGACGACAATATCTCCAACTTGAACCCTCTTGACTATGTGTTTTTGAAAGAAATCTTCAGTTACAGAGGCTCGGTCATTCAAACTCCATTCAATTCCGCGATTGGTGATGTTCCGAAATTTGATGATGCGTACCCCCGAATCAGTATAAGCATTACGAGGCGGCGTCG
>JAZDMQ010000076.1:0-56319 GCA_043800755.1 bacterium
CCTGGAGCAGATCCCGGTTGGCCTGGCACAAATCCAAGTAGGCCCGCCCCCTCCCTTTCTCCTGCACCCAATCGCGCCACCTGGGGGACAGACGGGCAAAGGCCTCGATCACCGGCTCGTCCACCTCGTAGCAGCAGGACCGGATAGAGGGCCCGATGGCGGCCACGCAGTCCTCAGGCTGGGTCCCAAAGACCTCTGACATTCGCCGCACGACCTTTGCAGCCAGCCCGCTGGCCGTGCTCCTCCACCCCCCGTGAATCGCGGCAATCACCCTTTTCCTGGGGTCGAAAAGGAGAATAGGAACGCAATCAGCGACCGAGACCGTGAGGATAAGGCCCGGAATCCGGGTGATAAGCGCATCGGCGGGACGGGTGGACAGACACTCGGGGAAGTCGGGTCGGGATAGCATCCCTTGGTCGATCACCAAGATCTCATCCCCGTGCACCTGCTTGACTTTCACCAGTGGGTTGCCCTCGATCCCCATCTCCCCGAGAAGCCGGCTGCGATTCTCGCGCACCGAATCGGGATGATCCCCCACCTCGAGGCTCAGGTTCAAAGAGGAGAAGGGAGGGCTGCTCATCCCTCCCCTGCGGGTGCTGAATCCATGAGCCAGTGTAGGATGCTCGCAGAGCCTTAAGAGCTGCAAATGTCTTAAGTCCGTTCTGACCCCACCTTTCCTCATCAAAAGCCTGCCCTCCGAAATTCCTCCAGCAGGTGCCCTTTGCTCACCCCGTCCTCCAGGTGATCCCAGGGAAAGACCTCCTCCGGCTGTCGCCGGCGATAGACATAGAAATCGGGATTCAGGCTCCATTCCTGAAAGGCCTTCTTCCATCGCCCGCCAAAGCGATGGGCCAAGAGGAGAAGGCCACCGAGCTGCCGATCCCCGCGGGCCAGCAAAGCCTGGATGTAGCCCCATTGGGGGAGGTCGTGGAAGCAAATGATGTTGCTGGTGCCCTTGAGCGCCCTTTTGATCGCCCCCACCTTTTGCCGTAACCTACCCACCTCCTCGAAGCCAAGCCACTGAAAGGGGGTCCAAGGCTTGGGCACGAAGGCATTGAGGCTCAAGGTGACCTGGCCCAATCGGGCGCTGCTCTTGGCGGCACTCAGCATGAGATGCTTCACCTTCTTGGCCATCGCGGCGATGGCCAGCACCTCCTCCTCTTGTTCGGAAGGAAGGCCCACCATGAAATAGAGCTTGATATTGGGGATCTTCTGGGCCAGGATTTGCTCCACCGTATGAAGGAAATCCTCCTCACCAATCCCCTTGCCCAGGACATGGCGAAGCCTCTCCGAGGCCGCCTCCGGGGCCAGGGTGATGGTCTTTTGCCCGCTCTGGGCCAGATAACGCAGCAGGCCTTCCGGGATGGCCCCTGCCCGCAGGGAGGGGGCAGAGACGGCAAAGCCTCTCTCCAGCAAATCCTGGCAGAGTCCTTCAATCTGGGGATGATCCGTGATGCAGGCCCCCACCAACCCTACCCTCTCTGGCAGGGTAATCCCTTCCAGGGATTGAAGGAGGGCCTCCCGGGTTCGAAAGCGAAAGGGACGATAGATCCCCCCGGCCAAACAGAAACGGCACCCTCCCTTGCAACCCCGATTGATCTCCAAAAGCAGCATATCCCCAAATTCGGTATGGGGGGTTCGGAGGAAGCTCAAGACGGGACAGCGATCGAGCTGGGCCACATAGTGCCTTTTGACGCGAGGGGGAGCCGGAGCGATCGCCTCCACTCCCTCAATGATCCCTTCCCTTCCGTAGAAGACGCGATAAAAACGGGGGATATAGACCCCTCCCGCCGTGGCCGCCTCCCTCAAGAAGGCCTCCCTTCCCCTTCCTTCTCCGCCCAGGGCGCGAAAGAGCCCAACAACCTCAGGGAAGGCCTCTTCTCCCTCCCCGAGGAAAAAGAGGTCGAAGAAATCTGCCATGGGCTCCGGATTGGAGAAGGCGCAGATTCCACCCATGACCACCAGGGGGTAACCCGGACCCCTCTGCTCAGAGAGCAATGGAATCCGGGCCAGATCCAAGATCTTCAGGATATTCAGGAAGTCGTTTTCGTAGGAGACCGAAAAGGCCACCATATCGAAGGAGGAGAGGGGACGACCTGACTCCCAGGAGCAAAGGGGCGTCCTGGTCCTCTCGTATTCTGAGAGGTCTTCAGGGTCGGGGAGGAAGCCACGCTCGCAGAGGATATGGGGATGGAGATTCAGATAGTGATAGATGGCCTGGAATCCGAGATTGGACATCCCCACATAATAGGTGTTGGGATAAACCAAGGCCACCGAGACCTTCCCCCCGAAGGCCTTGTGACTCGTGCCTCTCTCCTCGTCCAGGAGCTTTTTGACTTTTTCTCTCAATTTCCAGGACATCGGATCAGTGGCTCGTTCTGCGTAGAGGACCCTTCTGCGGCACTTCCCCAGGGATATGAGGTGAGATATTCTTGGTTTGGGGCAGAAGAGATTTCAAGGATGAGGACTTGACCTTGCCTTCGCTGATGAAAAAACCCTGCCTCCGCGCTCTCGGGTGACAGGGACCTTCCTCCTCCTGACCAAAGGGACACCCTTCCCCCCCCGGTCGGGCTCTTGACCATACAGGCGCTAAAGATTTGCAGCGGCCCATCTCAGAAAGACAGGAAAGCCGATGCGGGTTGGGCTTCTAAGCCCTCCTCCCCTTGGGGGATTTCCCCTCTAAATCAGGAAACCCCTCAGTCCGCCTGTTTGCGCAGGAAGGTGGGGATGTCCAGGTCTTCATCATCAAAGGCCCGAAGGATCAACTGATCCGGCTTTCCTTCCGGCGACTTGCTCCCTTTCCTCCGCAGGTAGGTGGGGCGATCGAGATTCCTGCCGTGAATCGTCCGGAAATCAATGGCCTTACTGTTCTCGTCCATCGCCATCTTGGCGGCCGAATCAAATCCGGTGGCAATTACCGTTACCTTCATCTCATCCGCCATCTTCTCATCCACCACTGCCCCAAAAATGACATGCGCCTCAGGGTGGGCTGCCTCGAAGATGGCGGAAGAGGCCTCGTTGACCTCATAGAGGGAGAGGTTAGAAGATCCGGTGATGTTAATGAGCAGACCCTTGGCCCCTTCGATCGAAACATTCTCGAGGAGGGGACTGTTGATCGCCCGATTAGCCGCCTCCGTCGCTCGATTCTCCCCGCTGGCAGTCCCGGTTCCCATGAGGGCCAGGCCCTTTTCCGCCATGATGGTGCGCACATCAGCGAAATCCAGGTTGATGAGGCCCGGGACCACCACCAGATTGGATATCCCCTGAGCCGCCTGTTGCAGAATGGAATCGGCGATCCGGAAGGCATCCAGAAAAGAGGTCTGCCTCTCCACCACATTGAGCAGGCGTTCGTTCGGAATGGCGATCAAGGTATCCACCGCCGCCTTAAGCTCCATCAGGCCGTCTTCTGCCTGCCTCGCCCTGACCTTGCCTTCAAACCGGAATGGCTTCGTGACCACCGCGACCGTGAGGATGCCCATCTCCTTGGCAAGGTTGGCCACGATGGGTGAGGCCCCGGTCCCTGTCCCCCCGCCCAGGCCAGCGGTGATGAAGACCATGTCGCAGCCCTCCAAGATGCTCAGGATCTTGTCGGTGTCCTCTATGGCTGCCTTCCTTCCAATCTCGGGATTGGAGCCCGCCCCCAAACCCTTGGTCAGCTTTTCCCCGATCTGCAGCTTGGAAGAGACCGGAGAGGATATAAGGGCTTGAGCATCGGTGTTGATGACCACGAATTCCACCCCCTCGAAATTGGAAGTGGCCATCCGGGAAACCGCATTGCTCCCGCCTCCACCTATCCCAATGACCTTGATCTTGGCCGATCCTTCCGGTTCCTCTTCGAATCGAAAGCCCATCCGCGGCCTCCTTTCTTACGGCTGCCCTCGGGGCAGGCCCATTTGAGTTAAAACGAACGACTTCCTCAACGCATTGAGGACCCCAGGAGGAAACCCTCTGGGCGCATGGAGATCCTAAAAATACTCCTCAAACCATTCCTTCATGCGCGCGAATACCTTATTGAAGATGGCACGCTCCGGTACCTTCCGGAAACGACGCTGGGTTCGATGGGCAGCCCCATAAAGGACCAACCCCACGCCCGTTGCGTGAAGAGGGCTGGAGATAATATCCACCAATCCTCCCACCCCCTTAGGGTCTCCCCTCCTCACCGGGAGATCGAAGATCTGCTCCGCCAACTCCGGAATTCCCTCCATGATGGAGGACCCTCCGGTAATCACCACCCCGGCGGCCACCGCATCGTCATAGCCCGTTTTCTGGATCTCACGACTCACCAGAGAAAGGATCTCTTCCACCCGCGGTTGAATGATCTCACAGAGCAGTTGCCGGGAGAGGATCCTCGGCTTGCGCCCCCCCACGCTGGGAACCTCAATCGTCTCGTCCCCGTCAATCATGGAGGTCATCGCGCACCCATACTTCTTCTTGATCCGCTCCGCCTCATGCATTGGGGTGCGGAGTCCGATGGCGATATCGTTGGTGAGGTGCTCTCCCCCCAGGGAAATGACCGAGCTGTGCCAGATGCTGCCCTGCACGAAGACCGCCATCCCGGTGGTTCCCCCTCCAATGTCGAGCAACACCACCCCCAATTCCTTTTCATCGGGAAGCAGCGCCGCCTCCGCCGAGGCCAGTTGCTCGAGCACAATATCGGAGACCTCGATCCCGGCCCGATTGACGCATTTGATAATATTCTGGGCCGAGGTCACGGCTGCGGTCACGATGTGGACCTCCGCCTCCAGCCTCACCCCCGCCATGCCCAGAGGCTCCTTGATCCCTCCCTGATCGTCAATGATGAATTCCTGAGGTAGGATATGGATGACCTCCCGATCTACTGGAAGGGCAACCGCCTTCGCCGCTTCGATGACCCGTTCCACGTCGTGGGTCGTCACCTCGCGGCCCTTGCCGGAAATGGCGATCACCCCGCGGCTGTTGAATCCTTTAATATGCCCCCCGGCAATCCCGACGAAGGCCGAGTTGATCTCCACTCCTGACATCAATTCGGCTTCATGGACGGCCTTCTGGATGGAATCGACCGTGCTATCAATATTTATGACCACCCCCTTGCGCAGGCCTTTGGAGGGATGAACCCCGATGCCAATGATATCGATTTCTCCACCATCGGCTATCTCTCCCACGATCGCGCTGATCTTGGTCGTTCCAATGTCCAAGCCCACCACCAGATCCCTATCCTTTGCCAAGTCCTTCACCTCCCTTTCCCGTGGGCTTCAAAATGACTCTCCCTGAAAATCGGAGATCGATATACTCCACTGAGGCCCAATCAATACCATACCGCGAAAAGACCTTTCCCATCCCTGCAAATTGCTCCTCCAAGGATTCCGGCCTCAATTTGAGGGAAGGCATCCCCTGGTCCAGCTTCACCTGGAGGCTGCCATCCTCAGTTTGGTAGATCTCCCGGATCTGTCCTCCTACACCCTTGAGGAATTGGCTGAAACCACGCCACAGGTAGCAATCCCGCTGAAACATGGCAGATCTGACGGTATCCCCTACCTGGAAGCTGCGCTCGCCTTCCAACCGAATCAAGGGCAACTTGGGACTATCCTGCCCCTTCAAGGAGGCCAAGATCATCCCATCTTCGCTCACCAGGAAAGGATCACCGCCGAGGAGAACGCCGGCTGGCCTTCTTTCCACCACCCTCACCAACAAGGTATGGGGGAGGCGGCGGCGGATGGAGGCCTCTTGAACCCAGGGATTACGCCGGGCTCTCCCTGCCAGCTCGGAGAGATCAAGGAGCAGTATATTTGCGTTCGGCTCTAAACTCAACGAACTCGAGACCTCTTGGGGCGAGACCTGGGAGCACCTTTCCACCCGGACCGCCTCCACCCGAAAAAGAGGCGAAGTGCAAAACTGCTTATAACTCCAGGAGGCGATCCCAGCCCCGAGCAGGGGGAGGACCAGGAGGAAAAGCAAGGCCCTCCCCGCCCTCCTTCCTCCGAGCTTGCGCCTTCCACGCCTTTGGCCTCGAAAAGAAGGGGCACTGGACGGCCTTCGGCAGTAATCTGTCGTCCCACCGAAGCTCCCCGCGGCCAGCCGGGAAGAATCCTCAAAGGCAAGGCTTCTCTTGATCACCTTGCTCCTTCGCTGAATTGAGGGCCTGTTGCAGGGAGGGGGAGCGCAACGCCTCGTCATCTTCAGCTCCCCTTCTCCAGGGCTAACTCCAGGATCCTGCGGGTCAATGCTTGAAAGTCATAACCTGCGGCCGCCGCCGCCTTGGGGAGCAGGCTCGTCTCCGTCATGCCCGGTACTGTATTGACCTCCAAGACGAAGGGGGTCCCATTCTCATCCAGGCGAAAATCCACGCGAGAAAAGCCCGCACAACCCAAGGCCCGATGGGCCGCAGTAGCCATTTCCTGAACCTGGCGAAGCGAGGCATCCGCAAGGGGAGCAGGGACCAGATATTCGGTCATTCCGGGAGTATACTTGGCTCGATAATCATAGAATCCCGAAGCCGCAACCATCTCGATTGGAGGCAATGGCTCCTCTCCGAGAATACCTACGGTGATTTCCTTCCCCGGGATGTATCTTTCGATAAGGGCCGAAGAACCATGATGAAAAGCATCCTCCAGGGCCGGACCCAGTTCCCTCTCCTCTCGCACAATGCTCACACCAATCGTCGAACCCTCTTCCAGGGGCTTGACCACCACCGGCAAACCAAAGGGGATCTTGGAAACGGGAATGGGCGTCTTACAATCTCCTTTCCAGACCCGATAGGGGGGCGTCGACAGCCCATGGAATTCAAAGAGTTGCTTGGAATAGAGCTTGTTCATGGCCAAGGCGCTTGCCAGGACCCCTGACCCAGTGTAGGGAATCCCCGACAATTCTAAGAGTCCTTGGATGGTCCCGTCTTCGCCTCCGCGGCCATGCAGGGCAATAAAGGCCACCTCCACTCTTCCCGCCCGGAGCCGATCCACAACATCGGGGCCCACATCGATCCCCTCCACCTCCAGACCCTGTGCCTTCAAGGCTCGCTCAATGGCCCGGCCCGACCTGAGGGAGACCTCTCTTTCCGCCGAAGTCCCTCCCATCAATACCCCGATGCGCCGGTCGATCTTCATCTCTCCCCCACCACCTGTACCTCCAGCTCCAGCTTGATATTCAGTTCCCTCTCTGCCCGCTCTTGAACAAGCTCGATCAGACGGCACACATCCGCGGCCCTTGCCCCTCCCAGGTTTTCAATGAAGTTGGCATGAAGCTCGGATATCCTGGCTCTGCCCACCATCTTCCCCTTCAGCCCCAAAGACTCGATGATCTGTCCTGCATGAGCCCCAGGCGGATTCCGAAATACCGATCCGGCAGTAGCCGCCGGCAGCGGTTGACTTCTCCTGCGCTCCGCCTGAATGCTCTCCATTTTTTCCTGCACAACGGGTGGCTCTTCCTGCCGCAGGCGGAATTCCGCCTCCACAATCACCCCCTCGCAGGGAAGGAGACACCTGCGATAGGAAAAGGCCAAATCCCTTCGAGGAAAGGTATGGGGCTGTCCCTGCCAATTTAGAATCCACAACCTCTCCAGGACCTGATCGATCGAACCTCCAAAAGCCCCCGCATTCCCCTTAGCGCCTCCGCCCACCGTTCCCGGGATACCCGACAGGAATTCGAGGCCTGACAGGCCCCTCTTCGCCGCCCCCGCGGCAAGCAAGGGGAGATCTACTCCTGCTCCTGCCTGGACGACATCGCAGTCGAATTTCATCTCCTTCAAGCCCCGGCAGAGATTGAGCACCGTCCCCCTGATCCCTCCATCCTGGACCAGGAGATTGGTTCCCCTTCCCATGACCAAGAGAGGCTCCCCAGCTTTGCTTGCCTCCCCCAAGATCTCCTTCAAGTCTTCTGAACTCTGGGGAAAGACCATCAGATCGCAGGGGCCCCCGACCTTCAAGTAGGTATGATGAGCAAGAGGCTCATCACCAAAGGCGGCACCCTTCCACTTCTCCTTCACCCAGGATCTGAATGCTTCCCTGCCCAATGGTCGCCAATTGGCTCAGAGGCTTCCGCCCTCGGTCTCTAACCTCCCCGCCAACTCCTCTCCTACTCTCCAGATGTCTCCCGCCCCCAAGGTCAGCACCAGGTCTCCCTCTTCGATCAAACCCATCGCCAGATCGCAGATCTTTCCCTTCTCCCTCACAAAATATGCCTCTTTGTGGCCGCGTTCTCTGACCCCCTGGACAATAAGGGATCCACTGATTCCGGGGATGGCCTCCTCTCCAGCCGGATAGATCTCTGTGACAATGAGCACATCCGCTTGATGAAAGGCGCGATAGAACTCGGGCAGCAGGAAGTGGGTGCGGGTGTACCGATGGGGTTGGAATATCACCACCAATCGCCGATCGAAGGAATCTTTGGCTGCCTTGAGGGTCGCCAGTATCTCCGCGGGATGGTGGCCGTAGTCGTCAACCAGCATCACATCTTGGGCAAATATTCCCTTCACCTGGAAGCGGCGGGCCACCCCGCTAAACTCCTGTAACGCCTCCCGGATGATAGGGAAGTCTATTTCCAGCTCCAGGCCTACCGCGACCGCTGCGAGGGCATTGAGCACATTGTGCAATCCCGGACCCTGAAGGGAGACCTTCCCCAGGAATTGATTGTGCGACAAAACCTCGAAGCTGGCGTTGAGGTTGATCAGCCGGATCCCCCGCGCGGTGAGGTCTGCCTGAGAATGCAGGCCATAGGTGACAAAGCGCTTTTCAATCGCAGGCAGGATTTCCTGGATGTTCACCTGGTCCAAACAGAGCACGGCTGCCCCGTAGAAGGGCACCTTATTCACAAACTGTATGAAGGTGGACTTGATATGATCGAGGTCTCGATAGAAATCCAGGTGCTCCTCGTCGATGGTCGTCACCACCGCGATGGTGGGCGAGAGTTTGAGGAAGGAGCCATCGCTCTCATCGGCCTCGGCCACAAGAAAGTCCCCCTTGCCTAATCGCGCATTGAACCCCAGGCTGTTCAGCCTTCCCCCAATGACAATGGTAGGATCCAATCCTGCCTTGGCCAAGATGCCAGAGATCATAGAGGTGGTGGTGGTCTTCCCATGGGTCCCTGCCACCGCGATCCCGTACTTCATGCGCATAAGCTCCGCCAGCATTTCCGCCCGGGGGATAATGGGAATCAGCCTTTCCCGGGCGGCCAGCAGCTCCGCATTGTTGGGGGCAACCGCGGAGGAGCGCACCACCACATCCGCACCCTCGACCTGTGAGGCATCGTGACCGATGTAAACCCGGATGCCCAGGGATTCGAGGTGCACCGTGTTCTCGGAAACCCTGAGATCAGATCCAGAAACCCGGTAACCGAGGTTTGCCAGGACCTCGGCAATCCCGGACATCCCCACCCCCCCGATCCCCACGAAATGGATTTGCTGCACCTTCCTCAACATCGATTGACCCTCAGTGCTCTTGCCAAGCCAGCCCAGCCATCCTCAACACTTTCTGCCCTCTTCTCTCGCTCCACCCTTCCCCTCAAACTTCTCAACCTCCCTTGCATCAAGAACGGCTTGCCATTCTTGAAACCAAATCAGCAATCTGATCGTCGGCATCGATCCTCGCCAAGGATTTCGCCTTGCTGCCCATGAGCTCCCTGCCTTGAGGATCCCGCAAGGCCTCTTCCACAAGCCGGGCCAGGATGTTACCGTTCAAATCCTGGTCAAGGATGAGCTGCGCGGCGCCCAGTCGAACCAAGGCCTCCGCATTGTGCCTTTGGTGATCGTTCGCGGCATAAGGATAAGGGACAAGGAGGGAGGGTTTTCCCAATGCCACTAGCTCGGCAATCGTGGTGGCCCCTGCGCGGCAGAGGACCAGATCGGCCAGGGCATAGGCAGAGGCCATCTCCTGGATGAAAGGACATACCCTGCCCTGGAGATGGCTCCGAGCCAAGCCCTCTTCCACCTGCAAGAGATCCCTCTCACCACTTGCGTGTAGAAACTGGATCTGCTCTCGCAAGGGCACCAGATAGGGCAAGGCCTCCAACAGGGCAAGATTAATCCTGGATGCCCCTTGTGATCCCCCGAAGCTGAGCAGGGTGAACCGATGCGGGCTCAGGTCAAATCGGCGGGCAGCCTCCTCACGGTCGCCGGTCAGGATCTCCCGACGAATGGGATTTCCTGTAAGGGTCATCTTCTTTCTTCCGCTCGCAAAATGGGCCGCACTCTCGGGAAAGGAGTAAGCGATCTGTCTGACCAAAGGAGCCAAGGCTCGATTCGTCCATCCCGGAAAGCAATTCTGTTCATGGACCAGGGTAGGGATCCCCCTCATGGCTGAAAGCAGAAGCAGTGGACCAGAGACATACCCCCCGACCCCCACGGCTACATCGGGATGGACCTGAGAGAGAATGATCCAACTGCGCAAGAAGGCCTGGGGCAAGAGGGCAAGGGATCCCATCAGCTTGGCCGCTTTCTTCCCCTTGAGGCCCCGGATTTGTACCTGGTGCAGAGGAAACCCTGATGCCTTGAAGTAATCCGTCTCCAGCCCTCCTCCAGTGCCCACGAACTCAACCTGTGCGTCCGGGGTCCTCCTTCGCAGGGCGCGAGCAATGGCCAGCCCCGGAAAGATGTGTCCTCCCGTCCCCCCCGCCGCAATGAGAATCCTCACCGCACCCTTGACCCCGCGTGATGGGAGATGTTCAAAAGGATCCCTATCCCCATGAGGGTGAGGACCAGGGAGGATCCGCCAAAGCTGACCAAGGGGAGAGGGAGGCCAGTGGTGGGAAGGAGCCCGACCACCATTCCCACATTGATCGCCGCCTGCGATACGATGAGAATCGTAATCCCTATGGCGGCAAAGCGTCCAAAGGGGTCAGGGGCCTGCAGCGCAATGCGCGTGCCCCTCCAGAGGATGATTCCAAAAAGCAGGACGACCAATGAGGTGCCCAGGAATCCGATCTCCTCACCGACGATGGCAAAGATGAAATCGGTGTGAGGTTCGGGAAGGTAGAAGAGTTTCTGCATCCCATCTCCCAATCCCCGTCCCAGAAGTCCTCCCGGTCCCAAAGCATAAAAGGATTGCTTGATCTGATATCTCGCACCCTCCGGCACACGGGAAGGGTCGATGAGAGTCAGGAGGCGCGAGCGAGCATGAGAGGAGTGCATCATCACCAGGAACAGGAGGGGCATAGATCCCACACCCAGCAGCAAGAGGTGGGAGATGCGTACCCCGCCCACAAAATAGATCATCATCGCCACGATCAACAGCACCACGACATTGCCCAGGTTCGGCTGGAGCAGAATGGGGAGAATGATCACCGCGGCCGCTGCCAACAGGGGCAATAGGCCATGGGTGAATTCCTGAACCCGGGACCCCTTCTTAGCCATGAGGTGAGATAGAAAGAGGACCAGGGAGATCTTGGCCAGCTCGGCGGGTTGAAAGGAGAGACCGAACACCGAAAGCCATCTCCGCGCACCATTTGCCTTGACGCCAAGTTGGGGAATGAGGACCAAGGTCAAGAAAAGCAGGGAGAGGAGGAAGAGGGGGAAGGCCAATCTCTGCCAGCCCCGATAATCACAACTCATCATCCAGATCATGATCAGGATCCCCAGAAAGGCCCATACCAACTGCCGTTTCAGGAAGAAATAGGAATCCCCGAACTTCTCCTGGGCACGGATCGCCGAGGAACTGTAAATCATCAGGATGCCCAGGGCGATCAGCACCAGGGTGATGGTGAAGATCAACTTGTCGAAGGAGAGACCCTTAAACATGGCCAGGACCTTGATCCCCTCGTCCATTCAGGCGCCGCACCTCATCCTTAAAGACCCTTCCCCGCTCCTCAAAATTGGCAAACATATCGAAGCTGGCACAGGCAGGAGAGAGGAGGACCACATCTCCCCTCTCCGCCAGTGAGGATGCCTGGCGTACCGCATCGCCCATATTGGCCGCCTCGAAGACCGGGGCCGATCCCTCGACCGCCGCCCGGATCTTTTCCTTTGACTCTCCCAACAGGATGAAGGCCTTGACGCGCCCTCGCGCCATCGAAGCCAAGGGGGCAAAATCGCCCTCCTTGTCCTTCCCCCCGGCAATAAGAATGATGGGAGAGTTGAAGCCCTCCAGGGATTTCAACACCGCCCCCACATTGGTCCCCTTGGAATCGTTCACGAATTGAATTCCATCCCTCTCCAGGACCCACTCCAGCCGATGCTCTAAGCCGGGAAATTCCCTGAGGGCCTTCTTGATGGCCTTCGGCTCCAGCCCAAGGAGCGAGGCGGCGATCGTGGCCGCCATGGCATTCTCCAGGTTATGCACGCCTTTGATCGCGATCTCCGCGGCGTGACAGATCTGCCGAACCTGGCCCCTCCAGCGAAAAAGAAGGCTTCCGCCGTTCAGATAGCAGCCCTCATCGACTGGTCCATTGCGGCTGAAAAAGAGGCGCTGGGCCTTGATCTCGGAGGAGAGGGAAATGGTGAGGGGATCCTCGGCATTCAGGACAGCGAAGTCCTCCTCCCGCTGATTTTCAAAGATCCGGGCCTTGGCCCGCGCATAGGCCATCAAGTCGGGGTATCGATCCAGATGATCAGGGGTGATATTGAGCAGCAGGCCGATGTGGCACCGAAAGGTCTCAATCGTCTCCAGCTGGAAGCTCGAGAGTTCGGTCACGATAACATGCTGGGGGGGGAGGCCACGAACCACCTCGCACAGGGGAGTCCCTATGTTGCCTGCGACCAGGACTGGCCTTCCTCCCTCTTTCAACATCTCCCCGATCAAGCTAACCGTGGTGCTCTTCCCATTGCTCCCGGTGACGCCCACGAAGGTAGCAGAGGTGAAGAGGGAGGCCAGCTCTACCTCCCCGATAATCCGCACCCCTGCGCGCTGGGTCTCCCTCAAAACCGGAAGCGCCAACGGCACGCCGGGGCTGATGACGATCATGTCTGCTCCCAACAGGCTCTCCTGGCGATGACCCCCAAACTCGAACTCCACCCCCAAATCCTCGAGGGGAGAGAGATCCCCTTCGATCTTCTCCCGGGGCTGGGCCTCACTCACCTTTACCCTGGCGCCGGCTTCCACCAGAAGGCGCGCCGCGGCCCTGCCGCTTCGTGCCAATCCCATCACCATAATCTTCTTGCCTCGAAGGTTTTCCAAGGGCTATCTCAGCTTCAGGGTGGTAAGGGAGATCAAAGCGAAGATGAAGGAGATAATCCAAAAACGCACTATGATCTTGGGCTCCCTCAACCCATTCAACTCGAAGTGATGATGGATCGGGGCCATCCGAAAAACCCTTCTTCCCGTCGTTCGGAATGAGAAGACCTGAAGGATGACGGAGATGGCCTCGATCACGAAGACCCCACCCACAATCATCAGAAGCAGCTCGGATTTGATGATCACCGCCACAGTCCCCAGGGCCGCCCCCAGGGCCAGGGAGCCCACATCTCCCATGAAAATCTGGGCGGGATAGGCATTGAACCACAGAAAACCAATGCTAGCGCCTACCATGGCCCCACAAAAGACCGTCACTTCGCTGGCTCCCCGAACGAAGATAACCTGCAGGTACTTGGCCACCGAGGCGTGCCCCGCCAGGTAAGACATAAGGGTGTAGGTGGCAGAGGCCATAAGAAACAGCCCGATCGCCAGGCCATCCAAGCCATCTGCGAGATTCACGGCATTGGAAGTAGAAACGATCACCCCCATGACCAAGATAATATAGAACCACCCCAGGTCGGGGAGCCACATCTTGAAGAAGGGGATAGCCAGCCTGCTGAAACTCATGCCGGTCGGCCAGAGGTACAGATAAAGCCCCACGGAGAGGCCAAGCAGGATTTGCCAGAAGATCTTGTAGCGGGCGGGCAACCCCTGACTGTTCTTGCGGGTGAGCTTCAAGAAATCATCGAAGAATCCCAGCCCCCCGATCCCCAGAAGGGAGAAGAGGCACAACCACACAAAGCGATTCCCCAGATCCGCCCAGAGAAGGGTGGAAACCACAATAGACAACAGGATCAGAATGCCTCCCATGGTGGGAGTCTCTGCCTTGGAGAGGTGGCTTTGGGGGCCATCCGGACGGATCTGCTGCTGAATCTGATATTGTCTCAGCTTCTTAATGAGGAAGGGGCCTGCCAGCAGACTGATGAGGAAAGCGGTGAAGATGGCGCCTCCCGTGCGGAAGGTCACATAGCGGAACACATTGAAGACGATCAGATACTTATGCAGAGGGAAGAGCAGGTGATAAAGCATGACTAATTAAGGCCCTCCAACACCTTCTCCATCTTCATGGCCCGCGAACCCTTGAGCAAAACCCAATCCTTAGGCCTGAGGTTTTGCCTCAAGGCAAGGGAGGCCTCATTCTGATCCTGGCAGATGAAGATGGGAGCAGAAAACCCATTCCTCTGCGCCTCCTCGGCGAGGGCACCGGTGTGCGGCCCCACCGCAATCAGGGCTCCCACATTATTGTAAGACGCCAGAATCGCCCCGATCTCCCGGTGCAGGCGCTCCCCCTGAGATCCAAGCTCGAGCATATCTCCCAGCACCAGGATGCCCCGGGCCTCCCCCTTCATCTCGAAAAAGGTCCCCAGGGAGGCCCTCATGGAAACGGGATTGGCATTATAGGCATCGTTGATCAGCACGGCCTCCCCGGGCAAGAGGACCTTCTCCATTCTCATGGGTGGCTGCCGGATCGCACTCAGGGCCTCCCCAACCTCCTGGAGGGAAAGGCCAGCCATGACCCCGATGGCCGCTGCTGCCAGGACATTATAGAGATTATGCCGACCCCACACCGAGAGGTGGACCGGGGCCTCTTGGGGGCCATAGCGAAGCTGAAAGTCCGTTCCCTCCTTGCCGACCACAATCCCGCTTGCCCACAGATCCCATTCGGCAGAGAGTCCGTAGGTAAAGCACCTTCCGCGGACCCCTCTCATCAGGGTCTTCAGATATGGATCTTCCCCATTCAGGATACAGGTTTTCTCGGCCCCCAGGAATTCTAACATCTCTGCCTTAGCGGCCAAAACCCCCTCCAGGGACCCCAGGAATTCAAGGTGGGCGGCCCCGATATTGGTGATCAGCCCGATGTCGGGTTGACAGATCTGGCTGAGGCGACGGATCTCCCCCCTGGCACTCGTCCCCAATTCCGCCACCACCATTTGATGGTCCTGGCGAATTTGCAGGAGGGTTAGGGGCAAACCGATCAGATTATTGAAGCTGCCGGGGGAGGAGAGGACCCGATAACGCCGGCCAAGGAGGAGGGTGGCCCACTCCTTGGTGGTCGTCTTTCCAGCGCTTCCGGTGACGGCCACCAGGGGAACAGGATGAAGCCTGCGCCAGAGGGAGGCGATCTCTCCCAGGGCAGAGAGCGTGTCCTCCACCTCCAGGAGCCCAGCGGCCTGATCGACCGCGAGTCCTTCGATCGAGGCGACAACGGCCCCTATGGCCCCTCTGCGAAGGGCCTCCAGGACAAAATGGTGGCCATCAAAGTTCGGGCCGGGGAGGGCAATGAAGAGGTCTCCCGGCCTCAGCGTGCGCGTGTCAGTAGAGAAGCTCTGGACATGCATCTCCGGATCTCCCCGGCGAAGTCTGCCTCCAGTGGCCTCCAGTATCTCTCCCCAAGTGAGATAGTCTCTCATCCTTCTGCCCTCAGCTTCTTTCGAATACAGGCACCTGCCACTTCCCGATCGTCAAAGGGAACCCTTCCCTCTTTCAGGATCTGATAGGCTTCGTGCCCTTTCCCGGAAATGACCACGAGATCCTCGTCTTGAGCCATCTGGACGGCCTTCGCGACGGCCTCCTGCCGGTCGATTATCTTATCATAGTTGTCCTTGCCTGGATATGCCTTTTTCACCCCCTCCTCGATCTCCGAGATGATCGTCGCCGGGTCTTCACTTCGGGGGTTATCTGAGGTGATGATGAAATACTCGCTGTAGCGGGCCGCTACCTCGCCCATGATCGGCCTCTTCGCTCGATCGCGATCCCCACCGCATCCGAAAACCGTAATCAGCCTCCCTTCGCAGAGGTCCTTCGCTGCCTTTAGCGTCCTCTCCAGCGCGTCCCCGGTATGTGCGTAGTCCACCACCACCGTGAACCTCTGGCCCTCCTCGATCCTTTCCCATCTTCCCGGCACGCGCCGAACCATCGCGATCCCTTCCGCGATCTCCGAGGGAGACAGCCCGCCCCAAACGCCAGCACCAGCCGCTGCCAGGATATTGTAAACATTGTGCTCCCCGATCAGGGAAGATCGAATGATGATGGGTCCGCGGGGACTCTCGATGTTCATGCGAATGCCTTTACTCGACAGGTCGAGGCCGGAGCCCCTGATCTGTCCTTTCTCTCCCAGGCCATAACCCCAGGCCTCAGTGGGAGTGACTTGCAGGAACTGCTCGGCAAAGGCATCGTCCAGGTTGATGAGCGCCATCTTGCGGGTCCCCTTTTCGCTCCCCTTCCCCAACTGCGAAAAGAGGCGAAGCTTGGCTCGCAAGTAGTGGTCCAGGTCCTGGTGGAAATCGAGATGATCAAGGGTCAGATTGGTGAAGATTGCCAGGTCGAACTCACAGCCGGACACCCTCTTGAGTTCCAGTGAGTGGGAGGACACCTCCATCACCGCGATATCAATCCCTGCCGCCACCATCTCCCCCAACACCCTCTGCAAATCCAACGATTCGGGGGTCGTCCTCTCCGCCACCTGCTCTCGCCCCCCAAAGCGGTAGTTGATGGTGCCGATCACCCCGACTCGCCGACCTGCCCGGGAAAACAGGGACTCAATGAGAAAGGTAGTAGTCGTCTTTCCATTGGTCCCGGTCACCCCGATGAGGCGAAGTCTCCGCGAGGGATGATGGTAGAAATTGGCCGCCATTTGGGCTAAAGCCAGGCGAGAGTCCGATACCTTGAGCAGGGTTACCCCGGGGGGAAGGGGGGAGAGCTTGGGGTCAGATTCCACTACCAGAGCCGATGCACCGCCTGTCAGGGCTGAGTGGACAAAATCGTGACCATCGCGGCAAAATCCCCGGATGGCCACGAAGAGAGATCCAGGTCTCACCTGGCGCGAATCATAGTGAAGAGAGGCGATCTCTCGTTCCACATCCCCGGCCAGGCGGACATACTCAACGCCCTCAATCAGCTCTCGCAGCCTCATTTACCTTATCCCCGGCTATCAAGGAAGCACTCCCCGCTGAGGACCGCATCTCCAAGTACTGAAGGGATTCCTTGGCAACCTCCGCAAAAACTGGAGCGGCAAGGGTCCCTCCCCAGGACCCGACCTTGGGCTCATCAATCGTCACCAGGATAGCAAGTCTGGGGGATTGCGCGGGGACGAAGCCTACGAAGGAAGCCACCACCTTATGATGAGAATACTCGCCGGTCTTCCCTTCCAGCTTTTGAGCCGTACCCGTCTTTCCCGCCACAGCAAATCCGGGAATGGCCGCATTCTTCCCCGAGCCATTCTCCACCACCTTGGTCAGAATGTCCGTCAGGGTGGAAGCGGTGGCCGGGGAGATGACCCGCCGCAGGACTTGAGGTGCATTCTCCCGCAGGATCTCGCCATGGGGACCCCGAATGCTCGCCACGACATAAGGATGCATTAGGTTCCCCCCGTTGGCGATGGCACAGAACGCCGTCAACAGTTGCAGGGGGGTCACGGAGATCTCCTGGCCGATTGAGATAGCCCCCAGCGAGATGGATGACCAATCCCGAGGATTCCTCAGGATGCCCTGCGCCTCCCCGGGAAGCTCGATTCCTGTTCGAGCACCGAAGCCGAAGCTGCGGATGTAGTCATAAAAGCGCTCCTTTCCCAACCTGGAGCCGGCCTTGATCGCCCCCACATTACTGGAATTCTCCAGGACCTGGGAAAAGGTAAGCCATCCATATTTCTTGTAGTCGCGGATATACACCCCACACAGATTGATCCCGCCCATTTCGCAGTAAATCCTCTGCTCCGGTCCCATGATCCCCTCCTCCAGAACCCCGGCGGCCATGACGACCTTAAAGGTGGATCCGGGCTCATAGCAGTCGGTGATGGCCCGATTGCGCCGAAAGGTCGGGGGGTAGTTTTGGAAACGGTTGGGGTTGAAAGTGGGGCGATCGGCCATGGCCAAGACCTGGCCCGTCTGGGGGTCCATGACGACGATGCATCCGGCCTTCGCCTTGCTGCTGTTCACGCCCTTCTCCAGGGCCCGTTCGGCGAAGTACTGGATGACCTCATCGATGGTGAGGGTGAGATTGCAGCTCTCCAGGCTCACATCGGCCTCGGCCTCCCGAAAGGCGATCCTGCCCAAGGCATCGTAATATCCGAGCGGGGATTTCCGCGATTCCCCCAGATAGGTATCGTAGCCATATTCCAGGCCTTCCAGACCCCTATCATCGAGGCCCACAAACCCCAGAAGGTGGGAGGCCAATTCCTGCTTCGGGTAGTAACGCTTGTTTTCTTCCAAGGAAAAGACGCCCGGAAGCTTCAATTCGGCAAGGCCCTTGGCGCGGTCCGGATCGATTTTCCGCTTGATCCAGACAAAGGGCTTTCGGCTCTGTAACTTCTTGGAGACCTCGCTGCTCGACATATCCAAGAGGGAGGAAAGCTTGGCGGAGGTCCGGGAGACATCCTCCACCAAAGAGGGGTGAGCAAATAAGGAGTAAGACCGCAGCGACACGGCGAGTTCCTTTCCATTGCGATCCAGGATGCTCCCTCGCCTGGAGGATAAGGGGATCTGTCGCTGCTGTTGTCGGATGGCATCGGCAGTGAGGTGCTTGTGCTGCCTGATCTGGAGGTCAAAAAGCCGAAGGAGGATGACCATGAGGATGGTGGCCAGCGACAGGAAGAGGAAGAACATCCTCATTCTCATCGCCTTTGAATCCAATGCTGTGCAGCCAGAATCCTCTCGCATGTCACCCATCCCTTAAGGAGCCTTCTGGTTCGATTGATTCTCCCCGGAAAAGAGGATGATCTGTGAAGGAGCGGGATCCACCATCCTGAGCCTTTTGCGAGCAATTTCGTCAATCCGCGCTAATGACTTCAGTTGCGCGATCTTAACGGTCAGCTCCTTCTCTTCTTGCGTCAAAGCGGAAAGCTCGGCATTGAGGCGTTCCACTTCGTACCCGATGCGAATCACCTGAATGTGCTGCCAGACATAAGAAAGGGCCCCCACCAAGATGATGAGGGTGGTCAGCAAAATGGCCCATAGCTCCTTTGCCCGCCTCGCCTTTTCCCGCCCGGCAGGGGCAGAGACTGACTGAACCCGGGGCAAGAGCCCCGCCCTGGAAGGGTCCCGTGGCAGCGATTCAAACCTGACCCGCTTGGCCCTCATATCCTCTCCGCGACCCTCAACTTCGCGCTACGGGAGTGGGGATTGGCCGCAATCTCTCTCTCGGTGGGGGTGATGGGCTTCTTCGAAAGGACCAGAACCTTGGGCTGACTGGGACAGGGGGAAACCGGAGCAAAGGGAGGCTCGGGCTGTCTGCTTAGGCTGACTAGGGTCTGTTTGACGATGCGATCCTCCAGGGAATGATAGCTGATGATTGCACATCTCCCTCCGGGCCTCAGAAGATCTATGCCCATTCGAATGGCGCTCTCCAGGCCTTCCAATTCCTGATTGACCGCGATGCGCAAGGCCTGGAAGGTCCGGGTCGCCGGATGGATGCGGAAGCGACGAGATTTGGGGGGAATCGCTCCCTGGACGACCTCTGCCAGCTGCCGAGTGCTCCTTATTCTCTCCCGCTTACGGGACTGGACGATCCTCCTGGCGATGCGACGGCCAAAGCGCTCCTCACCAAATTTCCACAGCAAATCGGCCAGCTCTCTCTCCGAGAGGTGATTCACCAAATCATCCGCCATCAGGTTCAAGCGTTGATCCATCCGCATGTCCAACGGTCCATCGCGAGAAAAGGCAAATCCCCTCTCGCTTAACTCCAACTGCAGGGCCGAAAGGCCCAGGTCAAAGAGGAGACCGTCTAACCCAGAGATCTCCCGCTCTTCTTCGATCTCTCTTAGGTGTTTAAAGCTTTCGTGGATCAGAACCGCTCTGCTTCCAAAGGCTTGAAGGCGAGACCGGGCCCGTTCCAGTGCGTCCAGATCCCAATCGAGACCATAGAGAATCCCATCGGGGTTACTTTGTCTCAGGATTTCTTCCGCGTGTCCACCCAATCCTACGGTCGCGTCCAGATAGCGACCACCAGGCCCTGGCTTGAGCCAATATAGGACCTCTTGCGAAAGAACCGGGATATGAACGATCTCAGGTCGGCCGCACCCCATAACAGAAGGCCTCTGGCCTCAGCTACGATCGAGGCCGGGGAGAAACCCTCGCGCGCCTTTCTTCAAATCCCCAATTCCACAAGCTTTGAGGCAACTTCCTCAAAGGTACCAGCAGAACGGGCCATGAAGTCTTCCCAGGATTCCTTGTCCCAAATCTCTATCTTGTTCAAGAGCCCCAGCAAGACGACCTCTCGATCTAATTGGGCTCGCTCGCGCATCTGGGGGGGAATCAGAATCCGACCCTGCGGGTCCAAAGGTACTTCGGTGGCACTGGAATAGAAAAGGCGGAGGAAGTTGCGCACATCCTTCTGAATCATGGAGAGCTGCTTCATCTTCTCCTCCAGCACTCTCCATTCGTCCTTCGGATATGCGGTCAGGCAGGAATCAAAATCGGTGAGGACGAGCTCGTTCTCCCCTTTGGCAGAGAGAAGCTCTCGGAATTTGGAAGGAATGCTCAGACGACCCTTTTCGTCGATTGTATGTTCAAATCTTCCCCGGAACACTTAACGCCCCTCTCCCCATTTTTCCCCACTTTATCCCACTTATGGGGCGAAATATATATAGGGTGCAAGGGGCTTGTCAAGTCATTTCTTGCCAATTTCAAAAAAAATCCCCTTCAAACCGTCACCACCAAGTTGTCAATCAGCCTTGCCTCTCCAAACCTTACAGCCAGGGCGAGCAGGACCTTGCCTTCCACCTTCTCTATCCCCTCCAACGATTCCGCGCCCACCAGGGCTACATAGTCGATCCGGGCCGTGGGCATGGAGGCGATCATCCTGCTCATCCCCTCTCGAATGCGCTGGGCTTCTCGATCCCCCTTCCGGATCGCCTCCTCCGCCCAGCGAAGGGCACGAAAGAGAACGGCCGCCTCCTGCCGTTCCTGCCCACTGAGATAGGCATTGCGGGAACTCATCGCCAGCCCATCTGCCTCGCGAACTATGGGGAGGATGACCAATTCGATGTCCCAATTCAGGTCGGCCACCATACGGCCAATGATCATCGCCTGCTGCGCATCCTTCTGGCCGAAATAGGCCCGATTGGGCATGGTCAGGTGGAAGAGCTTGGCCACCACGGTAGTCACCCCTCGGAAGTGCCCGGGTCGAGAGGCTCCGCAGAGCTTGTCGCTCAGCCCCTCCACCAAGACATAGGTGCTGAACCCTTTGGGATAAATGGCCTCCGGGGAAGGGACAAAGAGGTAATCCACCCCCAAGGAGGAGGCCTTGGCTTTATCTCCCTCCAGATCCCTGGGGTACCCACGATAGTCCTCTGAGGGCCCAAATTGGATGGGATTGACGAAGAGGCTGACAATCACCACCTCATCCCTCTTCCGGGATTCTCGGATCAGGGAGAGATGCCCCTCATGATAGGCCCCCATCGTGGGGACCAGTCCGATCGCTTTCCCCGCCTGCCGGAGACCAAGGCAGATCGCCCGCATCTCCTCAACCTTCTCCATGGTCTGCATGGATCTTCCCACACCACACCTCCCCCCCCAAAAAAAACAGCCCCTCGGACGGATCCGGGGGCTAATGGCCAACGCCTCAATTCAAAAATCCGCCCACCTCGAGGCAGGATTTCCCGTCCTCTGGCGGACCACAAAGCACAATTTGTCGCCTTCCCCCGAAAGACCCGTCTCGGTCCCAATTCCTGGGATCCAAGCGGGCCCTGGTTTCGCTTTCCTCTGTTGCACCTCCCTGAAAAGCCCTCCCCCCCTCCCTCAGGGGATCAAGGGATTTCCCAGAGTGGGCCCTCCATCCTCCTTACTTGATGAGGATCCTCGAGGTCCACCAATAAGGCCTTCACCGTCTTCCCCAGCCTGGGATGCACCTGCTGGCCGGCCAACTCCGATAGAGGGACCAGCACGAATCGCCGCTGGTGCAGTCGGGGATGAGGGACGATGAGCGATTCCGACTCCAGGAGGAGGTCTCCATAAAACAAGAGATCGAGATCGATGGGACGATCCGCCGGCCTTGCCCCCCCTGATTTTCCCATGGCCCTTTCAATCCGTTTCAGGCCCCGCAAGAGTGAACTGGGGGCCAGATCCGTTTCTCCCTCGGCGACGGCATTGACGAACCAGCCTCCAAATCCCTCTCCCACCGGTTCGGTCTCATAAGCTGAAGAGGTGCGGATCAGGCGAAATCCCTCGATCGCCAAGAGGCGGCGCAGGGCCTCCTGGCAGTGTCCTAACCGGTCGCCCTGATTCGAACCGATCCCCAGATAGACCTTAGTGCTCCGTTTCATAAATGCTGTAACATACTATTTCCCGGAAACGGAGCACTTCCACAGGGGCTTACGCCCCTATGGCGCTCCATCAATCCCGAATACGTAACCGAAATTATAAGAGGGCGCACTTAGGCAAGGCGACCTCTCCTAATCTCCACCCCCACAAAGTCGAGGCGAGAATCAAGGGGAGGGCATCGTTTCCTAAGGCGGATCATTAGTCCCTGCGCTGGAAACACTTCCAGGATCGCCGCTGCCATAGCCTCGGCCAAGGATTCCAGGAGCAGGTGCTGACTCTCCTGCCCTATCTTCTGCACCAGCCGACATACCTGCCCGTAATCAATGGTATCAGCGAGGGCATCGCTTTGAGCCGCCCGGGAGAGATCATAGGAGATCTCCAGATCGACCTGATAGTGCCCCCCCAGGCCTCTTTCAGCCTCGGAGACGCCGTGGTAACCATAGAATTGCAAACCCTCGATCAGGATCTTGTCCAACCCCAGCCTCACACAACTAAGCCCGACAAGCCTTCTCCCGGATGCCAATCCCCCGGATGCGCTCTACTGCCTCCTCGATGCGCGGTTCGGGAACCGTGAGGGCAACCCGGAAGAATCCCTCTCCGTGCTGGCCAAATCCGTTTCCCGGGGTCACAACGATCCCGGTCTGCTCTAAGAGGGTTGCCGTGAATTCGGCCGAGGTGAATCCCTTGGGGACCGGGATCCAGGCATAGAAGCTGGCCTGGGGTGGGTCTATTTCCCATCCCATCTCGCGCAGGCCCCTCACCAGGGCATCCCGACGACCCTGAAAGGTTAACCTGGCCTTCTCCAGGGAATCCTGAGGGCCATTCAAAGCGGCTATCCCTGCATATTGCACCGCTTGAAACACCCCGGAGTCCAGGTTGGTCTTGACCCTGCCCAACCCGGACAGGATCTGGGCGTTCCCCACGGCGAAACCGATCCTCCACCCGGTCATGTTGTAGGTCTTGGAGAGGGAGTGGAATTCCACTGCCACCTCTTTGGCACCCTCCACCTGCAAGATGCTGGGGGGGCGATAGCCATCGAAACAGATCTCCGAATAGGCAGCATCATGACACAGGATGAGGCCGTGTCTGCTTGCCAGCTCCACTGCCTGGCGGAAGAAATCCAGGGAGGCCACGGAGGCGGTGGGATTATTCGGGTAATTGATGAAGATCATCTTTGCCTTCCCGAGGACCTCCCGGGGAACCTGTTGGAAATCCGGCAGGTAGCCATTGGCTCTCATGATGGGCATGAAGTGAGGGATGCCCCCTGCTAGAACTGTCCCTGCCTGATAGACGGGGTATCCCGGATCTGGAACCAGTACGAAATCACCGGGATCAATGAAGGCCAAGGGGATGTGGCCAATCCCCTCTTTGGATCCAATCAGGCTCAGCACCTCAGCCTCGGCATTCAGCTTCACCCCAAATCTCCTGTCATACCAATCGGCCACCGCCTGCCGAAAAGAGAGCATGCCCTCGTAGGACGGATACTGGTGATTCCGGGCATCGACAGCCGCCGCGGCCAATTTCTCTACGATGTGGGAGGGGGTGGGGAGGTCCGGATCTCCAATGCCCAAGTTGATGATGTCCATTCCCCGTTTGGCGGCTTCTTGCTTCAAGCGATCAAGCTCCGCAAAGAGATAGGGAGGCAGTGCCTGCAATCGCTTGGCCTGTCCAAATCGTTGATCCATCTCTTGCCTTTCCTCTAAGGTTGCGCCACCAGGTTCTTCAGGCGACCAATCTTCTCGATCTCTACCTCCACCACATCCCCGGCCTTCATAGGCCCGATGCCTGAAGGCGTGCCCGTGGAGATGATGTCCCCGGGGAGCAGGGTCAGGACGGAGGAGATGAAGCTCACCAGATGGAAGGGATCGAAAATCAGGTGGACCGTATTGGAGGATTGTCTCACCTCGCCGTTGAGATAGGTCTTGATCGCCAGCCCCAGCGGATCAATATCGGTGACAATGTGGGGGCCGAAGGCCGCAAAGGTATCGAAGATCTTGGCCCGCAGCGGGCCATTATCCTTGGCCACCAAGTCGCGCGCCGTGACATCGTTAAAACAGGTATAGCCCAGGATATATTCCCCTGCCTCCTCTCGGGGGATGTTCTTGGCCTTCTTCTTGATGACCACCGCCAACTCCCCCTCGTAATCCACCCGGGCCGACATGGGCGGCAGGAGGATCTGTTCCCCCGGGCCGATGACCGCCGTAGGAGGCTTGAGGAAGATGTGGGGCTCCTCCGGCAGGGCCTGGCCAACCTCCGCCGCATGATCCCTGTAATTGAGGCCGACGCAGACGATCTTGGACGGGTCGCAGGGCGCCAGGATCTGCACCGCGTTCAGGGAAACCTCAGAGCCGGTCATCTCCGGGTCTTCAAAGGGATCGCCCTTCAGGATCCTCACCCGCTCCCCCTCCAAGATCCCATACCGGATCTCTCCCCCGGTCCGAAATCTCAAGTACTTGGACATGTTCTCCCCTTTCCGCTTCTTGGGCTCCGCAATCTATCGCCCCTCCTTGACTTGCCTCACGATCTGCCGGAATTCCTCCTCGGTCAGGAGGCCCTTTTTCTCCAGCGATTTCATCTTCACCTGGGAAAGGATCTTGGTAATCTCCTCCTCGGAGGCCCGTTCCCCAATCCGCTCCAGCCAGGTGGCGATGGAATCGAGGCCACTATTCTTACCCAACACGATCTCGGCCGGCCCCTGGCCCACGAGTCCCCAATGGAAGGGAAAGAGTTCAGTGGGACGATCCTTCCCGCAGTTGCGATACCAGGAGGCGATGATGCCCGATTCGATGTTGAAAACCCAATCTCCCACGATGGGCCGATTCGAAGGGATCTGGAGGCCTGAAAGTTCCCGAATGAGCCTGGAAAGGGGATAGAATTCCTCGCAGCGAATGCCGAGATCCTGTCCGTACATGGTCAGGAGGCTGAGCACCAGATCCTCGAAGGAGCAATTTCCTGCCCTCTCCCCGATGCCAGTCACGGTCGTATGGGCCACCTCCGCCCCCGCGGCCAGGCCCATGACGGTGTTGGCGACCCCCATGCCAAAATCATCGTGGAAATGGGTCTCCAGGGGTTTCTTGATCCGCTCTTTGATCTTGCTGATCCAGAAGCCGATGGCATGGGGAGAGCAAACCCCAAAGGTGTCCACCACCGCTAAAGCATCCATGTGCCCTTCGGTGGCTACCTTCTCGATGAGGTCAAGGTACCAGCCCATCTCGGAGCGGGAGGAGTCGATGGGGAAGAAGACCGTGTACAGGCCCTGTTCTTTTGCGAATCGGGTCGCCTCAATGGAGAGATCGATTGCCTTCTGCAAGGGCCACTTGTATGCATACTGAATGATGTGGGGGGAAGAAGGGACCTCCACCACGATCCCCTTGACCCCACAGTCTACGGCCCTTTTGACATCGGGGACCATGCAGCGGGAAAAGGCAAAGATCTCCGGGCCCAGGTTCAACTTCACGATCTCCTTGATGGCCGCCTCGTCCTCGGGGGAGACTGCGGGCATTCCCGCCTCGATGCGGTGGACGCCAGCCTCCGCCAGCTTGATGGCGATCCGCACCTTCTCCTCTTTGCGGAACTCAATCCCGGCCTGCTGTTCTCCGTCCCTCAAGGTCACATCGTGGATCTTGATCTTCTGGGGAAATCGAAAACCGGAGGTGACCTCCGGCAAGTAATTCCAGGCACTGACGAACCACTTTTCCGCCTTCCCAGGTTCCACTATCATCCCTCCTCGATGGTAAAGTTCATCGCCCGAGCCCTCCCCCCAGGGAGGCTCCGGCCAAGCGAGCCAATGCAATGAGCCGGGCGGGAAAGGCCCCCGCCGCTTCCTCTATTTTAGTCCCAGCACATCCAACATATCATAGAGTCCATTGTTGGCGTGCACCACAAACCTCGCCGCCCGCAGGGCACCCCGCGCAAAATTGTCCCGGCTTCCCGCCCGATGGGTCAGTTCCACCCGCTCTCCCATGCCCCCAAAAATCACCGTGTGCTCCCCCACCACATCGCCCGCCCTGAGGGTGTGGATGGCGATCTCCTCGCGGGGCCTCTCTCCAATGATTCCTTGGCGGCCAAAGATCCCCACCTTCTCCAGGTCTCTCCCCGTGGCCGCCGCTATGATCTGGGCCATGCGCAACGCGGTGCCGGAAGGGGCATCCTTCTTGAACCGATGATGGATCTCCGAGATCTCCACATCATATCCATGGGCGAAGATGGGGGCGATCTCCTCCAGCACCTTAAAGAGGACATTGACCCCCACGCTCATGTTGGGGCAAAGGACACAGGGACAATGCGCGGCAAGTCCCCGGACCTGCTCCACCTCATTCTTGGAGAAACCTGTCGTCCCAACCACAATCGCCTTCCCCGCAGCCGAGGTGATCTCTACATGGCGGAGAGAGGCTGAAGGTACAGTAAAATCGACGGCCACATCGCATCCCTCGATCACCTGTGCAAGATCCTGGAGGATGGGAATGCCCGAGGGGCCCACCCCCGCCACCTCCCCTGCGTCCCTGCCCACAGCCGGATGGCCCTCTTTCTCCGTTGCCCCCACCAATTGCAGGCCCTCATCCTCCTTCAGCAGGGCGATAATCCGCGAGCCCATCCTCCCCGCAGCCCCGGTCACTGCCACCTTGATCATCCCGTCCCTCCTTCTCGCTCGGTGCAGGTTCGGCATTTCCTGCGCCATCTTTCCTGCCGGCTGCTTCAGATCAGCCGATATCTTGCGAGAACCTCCTTCAACTTCTTGAGGTTTCCCTCCGCCATCCCCACCAGCGGGAGCCGCAGCTCTCCATCGATCTTTCCCATGAGGGCCAGGGCGGTCTTCACCGGGACGGGATTGGTCTCCAGGAACATCGCCTGGCAAAGGGGGAAGGCATCCCTCTGGACCTGGGAGGCCCGCATAAAATCCCCCGCCTCAAAGGCATCCACCAGATCGGCCATCAGGCGCGGGGCCACATTGGCCACCACCGAGATGACCCCCTTGCCTCCCACCGACAGGATCGGCATGACGATGAAATCATCCCCGGACAGGACGGCGATCTTATCCTGGCAGAGGGTGATCAACTCGGTGATTTGTTGGAGCGAGCCGCTGGCCTCCTTGACCCCCACCAGGTGCGGGATCGTACACAGCTCCGCGATGGATTCCGGCAGCATATTGACCCCGGTGCGAGTCGGAACATTGTAGATGATCATGGGAATCTCCACCGCCTCGGCAACCGCCCGGAAATGAGCAACCAGTCCTTTCTGGGTGGGACGGTTATAGTAGGGGGTAATCAGGAGGGCGCCGTCCGCGCCCGCGGCCTTGGCATGCCTGGTGAGGCTAATGGACTCTGCCGTACTGTTGGACCCGGTTCCCGCAATCACCGGGATCCTCCCGTCCACGACCTTGATGGTGAAGTCGATGACCCGATGGTGTTCCTCGTGGGTCAGGGTGGCCGATTCTCCGGTGGTGCCGCAGGGAACGATGCCATCTGTGCCATTGGCAATCTGAAACTCAATCAGCTCCTTCAGCCTTTTCTCGTCGACCTCCCCATTTTGGAACGGGGTTACGATGGCAACAATCGATCCTTTAAACATCTCTTCCCTCCTCCCCGCAAGCAGCGCGCTTCGTTTAAGCACCTGGGATCCATGGCTTGGGACTCACCGCAGAGCCTCCTCCCAGAGCTCTCCCTCGTAGGCCACCGCCGTGCTTCCTTCCATATAGACCTCGTCAAATTCCAGTCCCCTCCGCACAAAATAGACGCCCAGGACCTCTCCCCCCCGGGTGTGCAAGAAGACGGGGGAGTCGGCCAACCCCAAGGCTGCAGAGATCAGGGCGGAGGCGACTGACCCGGTGCCGCAGGCCAAGGTCTCATCCTCCACTCCCCGCTCGTAGGTCCGAAGGGCAAGGTGATGGGAATCCTTCACGGTAATAAAATTGACATTGGTCCCCGCCGGGCGAAAGGACTCGTGGAAACGGATCTTTCGGCCGAGGTCTTTGACCGCAACGGCCTCCAGGTCCTCGCAAAACAATACTGCATGAGGGACCCCGGAATTGATGTGATGCAGGAGATGCTCCGCCCCATCCACCTCGATCTTGCAGTGCAGCCTCAGATCCTTCGGCTCGCCCATCCTGATCTTCACCCGCTCTCCCGAGACCTCAGCCTGCACGATCCCCGCCAAGGTCTCAAAGGTCATCGTCCCTCCCACGATCCCTTGCAGAGAGGCAAAGCGGGCGATGCACCTGGCCCCGTTCCCACACATCTCCGCTTCACTCCCGTCGGCATTGAAGATGCGCATTCGGAAATCGGCCCTCTGCGATCCCTCCAGGAACAGCACTCCATCCGCCCCCACCGAGACCTTGCGCCGACAGGCCTGCCGGGCGAAGCCTGACGGATCGGCAATCAAGGCCTGATCCCGGCGATCGATCACCAGGAAGTCGTTGCCGCTGCCATTCATCTTCCAGAAGCGAATCTTCTCCATAAGGACGCCTATTCCAGGAAGGCGGGGATCCTCTCCCCGCGGACCAAATCCAGCCAGGTCTCCCTTTCGCGGAGGAGATGGAATTCCCCGCCGTGCACCAACACCTCTGGCACCCGAGGTCGGGAATTGTAGGTGGAGGACATGGCGAAACCATAGGCGCCTGCGCTCATCACCGCCAGCAGCTCTCCCTGATCCAAGGGTGGCAACCTCCGGTCCTTCGCCAGGAAATCTCCCGACTCGCAGATGGGCCCCACCACATCCGCGGTGAGGGTCCCCTCCTCATCCCTCTGCCGGATGGGCTGGATCGAGTGGTAGGAGCCGTAGAGGCTGGGCCGAACCAGATCATTCATGCCCGCATCTACGATCACAAAGTCCTTCTGGGACGCCTTTTTGAGATAGAGCACCTTGGTGACCAGGATCCCGGCATTGCCCACAATCACCCTCCCCGGCTCCAGCACCACCGTGCAGCCCAAGTCCTGGATCACCGCGATCAGCGCCTCGGCGAACACCCGCGGCGTGGGAGGGTTTTCATTATAGTAGGTAATCCCCAACCCGCCCCCCACATCCAGATATTGGATGGGGATCCCGCGCCCCCGCAGGGTCTGGATCAGCTCCGCCATCTTGACCAGGCTGTCTACGAAGGGGGCGATTTCAATAATTTGAGACCCGATGTGCTGGTGTATCCCGATCACCTCGATGTGATTCAGCTCCACGGCCATCTGGTACTCCTCCAGGGCCCGGGCGATGTCGATGCCGAACTTGTTCTTCTTCAAACCGGTGGCGATGTAGGGGTGGGTCTGGGGGTCCACATCCGGGTTGATCCGCAAGGCCACTCTTGCCTGGGTCCCCAGATCCTTCGCCACCTGGTTGATCAGAATCAACTCCGGAGAGGACTCCACATTGAACATGAGGATGCCCGATCTCAGGGCAAACTCGATCTCCTCTCGACTCTTCCCCACCCCCGCATAGACGATGCGGTCGGCGGGGATGCCCGCCCTGAGCGCGCGGTAGATCTCCCCCCCGGAGACCACATCGGCGCCTGATCCCTCCTTGGCAAAGATCCGAAGGATGGCCAGGTTGGAATTGGCCTTCAAGGCAAAACAGACCAGATGGGGAATGGCGGAGAAGGCGGAATCGAAGACGCGGAAGTGATGGAGCAGGGTGTGGTGGCTATAGAGATAGAAGGGGGTCCCGATCTCCGCTGCAATTCGGCGGACGGGCACCTCCTCACAGTATAATTCGCCCTCACGATATTGGAAGTCGTGCATGGATTTCGCTTCCCCTCAGCAAGAAGGTCTCCCCCCGATGGAAGGTTTTTTTTTGATAACACATTCCCCCCTCCTTGTCAAAGGGATTCTGGTAATGAAAGCCGGCCCTCAAGGGATTTCGACCTTCACTTCCTCAGAGAGTCCACTCTCATTGCGTTGGGGGGAGGAATCCACGGCGGAGACTGCGTAATAGAGGATGGTAGCGGGGGGAATGTTCTTGTCCACAAAGGTCACCTTGGTGGTGGGCACGAGATTGAGGCGGATATAGCCCACCCCTGGATAGAGGCTCCGGTAGACGAAATAGCCTGCCAGGTCCGCCTCGGGATTGGCCTCCCAGGCCAGCCGAACCTCCTTTCCTGCAAGGGCTGCGCTCAGGTTTCGGGGCCGCGAAGGGGGAGTCGTGTCGCTGGGGATCGCCACCGCCTCGTTGGATTCCAGGCTTTCATGGCCGGAAGGAAGCTCGGGATCAATCGCCCTGACGGTATAGTAATAGCTCACCTCGTTGGCCAGCCCGGTGTCGATGAAACTCCGCCCCTCAATCGGCTGGGTGTTGATCGGCCTTGAATCGTAGGACTGGGGGGCTTTTCCTCGATAAAGGTTGTAGAGGGGGGGCGAGGTAAGCTCCTTCCCGTCTGCCCTGAATCTGGGGGCCTCCCAGGAGAGGAAGACGGTCTGATCGCCCCCGATCGCCTTCAGGAAGGAGGGGGGGTTGGGGCCGGGATCGATGCGGACCATGACCTCCTTGGAGGGAGGACCCGGTCCCTGGCCAAAATTGATCGCCCGAAGGTGATAGGCATATTGCTGATCGTAACTCAACCCCCTTCCTTCCCCATCATCGACAAATTCATAGGAATCGCCACTGACCTTTGCGTTCTCTGGCAGATTGGCCTTCACCTTTGCGATCAGGGTCGCCGGCAAGGCAGCCCCCTCTTGCTTCACCTCCCGTCGATAGATCTCGAACTCCATGATCTCCCGGGCGGGTTTTCCCTTCAGGCTCTTGGCAGGGCGGGACCATGACAGATAAGCCCGGTTATCCCGGCTGACCGCCGTCACCTGGCTCACTGCCGAAGGAGTCGTCAACTCAGGCACCACCGGGGGGGCCTTCCGGCCACAGGAGGAGACAAAAAGAGTCGCCCCCAGGAGAAGGAGGTTCAGGCCGAGGATGAAATATCGGTTGCCCATAGGGGATTGAAAAGAAAAGGAAGAGGTCAACTCTTTGTCTTCCCTTTGACCGGGGTGTGTCCCGCAATCCCCGCCCGGTGGGCGGGGTCAAGGGGCACAATACAAATTGATATGTACTTCATTTCCGGGAAGCCCCGCCCGGTGGGCGAGGAGCTTCACCTGGCCCGGGGCGATTCAGCCTTCTTCTCGCTGCCTTGAGTGCGGCCTCCACCCTCTCCCCTGAGGTGCCGCCGGAGGACCGTCGGCGATTGACACAGGCCTCCAGGGAGATGAACTGAAAGACCTCTGGGCCGAAGAGGGGGGAGAAGGCCTTGAACTCCTCCAGGCTGAGATCCTCGATCTTCTCCTTCCCCTTCTGCAGGCAATAGCGGACAATCCTGCCCACCATCTCGTGGGCGGACCGAAAGGCCAGACCCTTCCCCGCCAGGTAATCGGCCAGATCGGTGGCATTGAGAAATCCCTGCTCCGCAGCTTGCCGCATTCGTTCTCTATGGACTTTCATTTGCGGAAGCATCAGGGAGAGGATCTGCAGGCAGGCCTTGGCCGTATCCACGGCATCGAAGAGGGGCTCCTTATCCTCCTGCAGATCCCGATTGTAGCTCAGAGGCAGACCCTTCATGGTAGCCAACAAGGAGAAGAGGCTGCCGAAGACGCGACCCGATTTCCCCCTCACCAGCTCGGCCACATCGGGGTTCTTTTTCTGCGGCATCATGCTCGATCCGGTGGCAAAGGCATCGGGAAGATCGAGGAAGCCGAACTCCGCCGTAGACCAGAGGATGATCTCCTCGCAGAGGCGGGAGAGGTGCATCATCAAGATCGAGGCGGCGCCCAGAAACTCCAGGGAGAAATCGCGATCCGAGACTGCATCCAGGCTATTCTCCGCAACCTGGGCAAAGCCCAGGAGCTGGGCGACATAATCCGAATCGATGGGGAAGCTGGTCCCGGCCAGGGCCCCGGCCCCGAGGGGCAAGACATTCCCCCTTTGTCGGCAGTCGCCAAGGCGTCCCAAGTCCCGGTCCAACATCTCAAAATAGGCGAGGAGGTGATGGGCCAGGAGGATGGGCTGGGCCCGTTGGGTGTGGGTGTAGCCAGGGAGGATCGTCCTCAGGTTATCCTCTGCCAACTCCAAGAGGGCCGACTGCAGAGAGCGAATTAAGAGGCACAGGGCATCGATCTGCTCTCGAAGGTAGAGGCGGATGTCCAGGGCCACCTGATCATTGCGGGAGCGGCCGGTATGGAGCTTGCCTCCCACCTCCCCCACCTTTTCGATCAGCAGGGCCTCGATGTTCATATGGACATCCTCTAACGCCGGATCAAAGGTCACCTTTCCGGCCTCGATCTCCCCTGCGATCTCCCGCAACCCGGCCACGATCTCCCTGGCCTCTGTCGGGCTGATGATCCCGGCCTTCCCCAACATCCGGGCATGGGCAATGCTGCCCTGAATATCGTATTTCGCCAGGCGGCCATCAAAAGAGACCGACTCGGTAAAGGCCTCGACCGACTGATGGGTCTTCTCCTTGAATCTCCCTCCCCACGGCTTCTTCTTCATTGACCCGCCTTTGCAGCCCTTTCCGGCCCCATCGGGAAGGCAGACCTCCCTTCCCGCCACCAAACCGCTTCTCAACCCCTCTGTCTTTTCTCTACCCTGGCCCTCACCCGCAAGGGCAGGCCCCAGATCTTACAAAAGGACTCCCCGGCCTGATGGTCGAAGGTATCCGCGGCATCGTAGGTCGCCAGGTTGAAATCATAGAGAGAGAACTCTGACTTGCGGGCCACCGGCACACACTGCCCCTTGTAGAGCTTCATCCTCACGACCCCGCTCACATTTCTCTGGGTCTCCTTGACGAAGGCATCCAGTGCCCCCTTGAGCGGAGAGAACCAGAGGCCGTAATAGACCAGTTCTGCATACCGGGGTACCAGGGATTCCTTGAAATGGAAGGTGTCGCGATCCAGGGTCAGGTTCTCCAGTTCCCGGTGGGCGATATGAAGGACTGTGGCCCCTGGGGCCTCGTAGACCTCCCTCGATTTGATCCCCACCAGGCGATTCTCCACCAAATCCTGCCGGCCGATTCCATACTCGCCTGCGATCTGGTTGAGGCTCCTAAGGAGCTGGGGCACGGACATCTCCTTGCCGTCCACCGCCACGGGCACCCCCTCCTCGAAACTCACCTCCAGGTAGCGGGGCTTATCCGGGGCCTCCTCCGGGGCCTTGGTGATAATATAGACATCGGCCGGGGGCTCCACCCACGGGTCTTCTAAGACGCCACATTCGATGCTGATGCCCCACAGATTGCGGTCGATGCTGTAGGGCTTTTCCTTGGTAGCCCGCACCGGGATATCGTGCCTCTTGGCGTACTCGATCTCCTCCTCCCGAGACTTGAATTCCCAAGTTCGCACGGGCGCCAAGACGCGCAGATCTGGAGCGAGCGCCATGACCGAGACCTCGAAGCGCACCTGATCATTGCCCTTGCCCGTGGAGCCATGGGCCACGGCATCGGCCTCTTCCTTGCGGGCGACCTCTACCAGGTGCTTGGAGATCAAGGGGCGGCTGATGGCGGCCGAAAGGAGATACTTCCCTTCATAGACGGCATTGGCCTGAAGCACCGGCAGGCAGTAGTCCCGTGCAAATTCATCCTTCAGGTCCTCGAGGTAGACCTTGCTCGCCCCGGTCTTCAACGCCTTTTCCCGCAGGGGCTCCAAAAATTCCTCCTGGCCCACATCCGCGGCCAGGGCAATCACCTCGCAGCCATAGTGCTCAATGAGCCACCGAATCATGACCGAGGTATCGAGCCCGCCCGAATAAGCCAACACCACCTTGTTCACCGCTTTCTCCATCATATCCTCCCCGCCGACTTAGAATAAATGGGCCTCCGCCCCTCCACCCTTCCCCCCAACCTATCCCCCCATCCGCTTCACCAGGATCGCCTTTTGCAGGTGGAGCCGATTCTCAGCTTGATCCCAGACGGCCGAGTGGGGACCATCCATCACCTCATCGGTGATCTCTTCTCCCCGATGGGCCGGCAGACAGTGCATCACCAGGACCTGGGGTTTAGCCAGGGAGAGGAGGGGGGCGTTCACTTGAAACCCCTGGAAGGCCTCCAGGCGCTTTTCCCGTTCCTGCTCCTGACCCATGCTGGTCCAAACATCCGTGTAGAGGACATCCGCGCCCTCGACTGCCCGCTGCGGGTCATGGTCGATCTCGATCTTTCCTCCGGAGATGGCCGCCTCCTTCAAGACCTCCCGGTGGATCCCCTGATCCGGCTCATAGCCCTCCGGGCAGACGATGACCAAATGGATGCCCAATTTGGCCGCCCCTTCCATCAGGGAGTGGGCCATGTTGTTTCCGTCCCCCACATAAGCGACCTTGAGTCCCTTGAGTCCCTGCCTCCTCTCCCGAATGGTGAACAGGTCAGCCAGCACCTGACAGGGATGGTGCAGGTCGGTGAGGCCGTTAATGACCGGTATGCTGGCACAGCGGGCCAACTCCTCCACCACCTGATGCCCGAAGGTGCGGATGACGAGGCCATCCACATAACGGGAGAGTACGCGTGCGGTATCGGCAATCGTCTCTCCCCGGCCGATCTGCAGGTCTTTGGAACTCAGGAAGAGGGCATGGCCCCCCAATTGATACATCCCCACCTCGAAGGAGACCCGGGTCCGAGTGGAGGATTTCTCGAAGATCATCCCCAGGGTTTTTCCCAGAAGAGGGGTGTAGCGCTCCCCCCGCTTCTGCCTCGCCTTCAAATCCTCCGCCAGATCGAGGAGCTCTTCGATCTCCGGTCGGCCCAAGTCTGCGATGCTCAGTAGATCTTTCTTCATTTTGCCATTCCCGCGAAGACTGAATCCAGGACCCCAATCGCCTGATCGATCTCCCCCTGCTTCACATTCAGGGCTGGGATGATCCTCAGCACCTTATCTCCCAAGCTGTTGATCAGCACCCCTCTTTCCTGGCATTGCGCATCGATCTCCTTGCCCGGGAATTCCAGCTCCACCCCGATCAAAAGGCCCTTTCCTCGCACCTCCTTGATGAAACCGTATTTCCTCTGGAGGTCTTTCAGCCGCCCCATGAAATAGCCTCCCATCCGTTGGGTGTTACCCAGCAAATCTTCTTCCCCAATGGCCTTCAGCACCTCGGTCCCTACGAAGGCCACCAGAGGATTCCCCCCAAAGGTTGCCGCATGAGTCCCCGGACCGAAGCTCCTTGCGACCTCCTCCTTCGCCAGCATCGCCCCCACCGGAAGTCCTCCGGCCAGCGCCTTGGCCAGGGACATGACATCCGGCTCGATCCCATAATGCTGATGGCAGAACATGGCGCCCGTACGACCGATCCCGGTAAACACCTCGTCCAGGATCAACAGCAGGCCCTTCTCATCGCAGAGCCTTCTCAGCCCCGGGAGGAAGTCGTCCGCCGGCACATTCACCCCTCCTAAGGCCTGGATGGGCTCGAGCATAATCGCTGCCGTCTTCTGACTGAGGGCGGCCTCGGCCGCCCTCAGGTCATTGAAAGGGACATATTTGAAGCCCTCGGGCAAGGGCTCGAAGCCCTTATGGTATTTGGTCTGAGCGGTGGCCGTCAAGGTAGCCAGGGTGCGGCCGTGAAAGGAGCCCTCCATGGTGATGATCTCGTATCGCTCCGGATGGCCGCTATCTTTGGCGTATTTCCGCGCCAGCTTGATACAGGCCTCATTGGCCTCTCCCCCGCTGTTGCAAAAGAAGACCCGGTCCGCGAAGGAGATCTCACAAAGGACCTTGGCCAAACGAATCTGGGCCTCGATATGGTAAAGGTTGGAGACATGGAGCAACCTCCCCGCCTGCTCCCGAATGGCCGCCACCACCTTGGGGTGGCAGTGGCCCAGCCCGTTCACCCCGATCCCCATGACCAGGTCCAGATACCGGCGCCCCTCGCTGTCCCATACGGAGGAGCCCTCACCCTTTACCAGGCAAATGGGAAGCCGGGCGTAGGTTTGGGCGACATATCGATTGGCATCTTCCATCCATCCTTCCTGCAAGCTCATCTCTTTTCCCCTCAGATGAAAAGGAGGTTACCTTCCTGTCCTTTCCGCTCAGTTCAAGATCTCGGTGCCGATTCCCCTCTCCGTAAAGATCTCCAGGAGCAAGCAATGGGGGACCTTCCCGTTGATGATGTGGGCCTTCCCCACTCCCCCGTCCAGGGCTCGCAGGCAGGCTTCTACCTTGGGGAGCATGCCCTCGGCAATCACCCCTTCCCGGATGAGCCGCCTGATCTCTTTGCGATTCAAGGAGGAAATGAGGTTCCCCTCTCGATCCAGAATTCCATCGGTGTCGGAGAGCAGGATCAGCTTCTCCGCCGCCAGTGCGGCCGCTACCTCTCCTGCCACCGAGTCGGCGTTGATATTATAGGTGCGCCCCTCCTCATCCGCACCAATCGGGGCAATGCAGGGTATAAACCCTGCCTCCTCCAGGGTCAGGAGGAGGCGCGGGTCAACCTGCACCACCTGCCCCACCTGCCCCAAATCTATTCTCTGGGGCCCCCTCGCCCCCTGCCTTCGGTGTCTGATCCTGGCTGCCTTGATCAATCCGCCATCTTTGCCACTGAGGCCCACCGCGCATCCTCCGTGTCGGTTGATCAGCGACACCAGATTGGAATTGATCTCGCCCACCAAGACCATCTCCACGATCCGCATGGTCTCCGCATCCGTCACCCGAAGGCCGTCGACGAATCTTGGCTGCAGGCCTTGTTGCTTGATGGCCTTATCGATTTGAGGTCCCCCGCCGTGCACGATGACCGGACGCATCCCCACATACCTCATCAGGATGACATCCAGCATCACCGCCTCTGGCAGTCCCTCCTCCGTCATCGCCGAGCCGCCATATTTGATGACCACCGCCTTATTTTGAAACTGGCGGATAAAGGGCAGGGCCTCAATCAGCACCTCCACCTGCCTCTCCGATTTTCTGACCATAATCCTCCTCTTTCTTGCCGGACCGCAAAGACCTCCCGGATGGCTCACAGGATGTAGCGACTCAGATCCTGATCCTTGATGACCTCGGTGAGTCGATCTCGAACATAGTGGGCATCGATGACCACCTTTGCCCCCTCCATCTGGGGGGCCTCAAAGGAGACCTCCTCCAGGAGCTTCTCCATGATGGTGTAGAGCCTTCTCGCCCCGATGTTCTCCGTCGCCTCGTTCACCATGGAGGCCATCTTGGCGATCTCCTCGATCGCATCGGGGGTGAATTCGATCTGGACCCCTTCGGTCTCCAGGAGGGCCGTGTACTGCTTGGTGAGGGCATTCCGGGGTTCGGTCAGAATGCGCACGAAATCGGCCTTTCCCAAGGAGTCCAGCTCGACCCGAATGGGAAATCGCCCCTGCATCTCTGGGATCAGGTCGGAGGGCTTGGAGACATGGAAGGCCCCCGCCGCGATGAACAGGATGTGATAGGTCCTCACCAGACCATATTTGGTCGAGACGGTGCAACCCTCCACGATGGGCAACAGGTCTCTCTGGACCCCCTCTCGGGACACATCAGGGCCATGGGTCGATTCCTTCCCCGCGATCTTGTCGATCTCATCCAAGAAGATGATCCCGGAATTCTCCACCCGGAGGATGGCCTCGCTGAGAACCTCATCCATGTCGATCATCCTCTGGGCCTCTTCTTGGGCGAGGATCTTTCTCGCCTCCTCGATCTTCACCTTCCTCTTCTTCCTCTTCTGGGGCAGGAGGTTGGAGAGCATCTCCTTGATATTGATGTCCATTTCCTCCAGGCCACCGCTGGAGAAGATCTCCACCATGGGAACAGTCCGGTCCTTGACCTCCAGCTCCACCGCTCGTTCCTCTAACTTGCCCTCTTCCAGCCTCTTGCGAAGTTTCTCGCGGGTGTCCGAGTTCTTTTGCGCCTCCGCCTCGACCTCATTCTGTCCGCCAGCGGAGACGGAGCCCTTGGCGGATGGGAGAAGCAGGTCCAGGATGCGCTCCTCCGCCAGGATGCTGGCACGGGACTCCACCTCGCGGGCCTTCTCCCCCTTCACCATATTCACCGCCAGGTCGGTCAGATCCCTCACCATGGACTCCACATCCCGGCCCACATATCCTACCTCGGTGTATTTCGACGCCTCCACCTTGATGAAGGGGGCCTCGGCCAATTTGGCCAACCGACGGGCAATCTCGGTCTTGCCCACCCCAGTGGGACCGATCATAATAATGTTCTTGGGGGCTACCTCGTCCCGCAGTTCAGGGGGGAGCTTCTGCCTCCGCCACCGATTCCTCAATGCGACGGCCACGGCCCGCTTGGCATTCTTTTGGCCGATGATATACTTATCCAATTCCTGGACGATCTGCTTGGGGGTCAACTGTTCCATCTTCCTTCCCTGCCCAACATGCACATCAGATCTCCTCGATGATCACTTTCTCATTGGTGTAGACACAGAGGGAGGCAGCGATCTTCATCGCTTCCTCGGCAATGCCCCGGGCGTCCAAGTCGGAGTATCGCACCAGGGCACGGGCGGCGGCCATGGCGTAGGGACCACCCGAGCCAATGCCGATGATCCCATCGTCTGGCTCAATCACATCCCCAGTGCCCGAAATGATGTAGGAATAATCCTTATCCACCACCGCCAACAGGGCCTCCAATCGTCGAAGTACCCGGTCCGTCCGCCAATCCTTGGCCAGCTCCACCGCCGCCCGAGGCACATTGCCGTTGTACTCCTCCAATTTCGTCTCGAATTTGGCGAAGAGGGCGAAGGCATCCGCCGCTGCCCCGGCAAAACCGACCAGGACTCTATCGTGGTATAGGCGGCGCACCTTCTTGGCAGTGGTCTTCATGATCGTCTCTCCGAAGGAGACCTGGCCGTCCCCGGCCAGGGCGACCCTTCCCTTGTGCCGCACCGAGAGGATGGTCGTGGAACGATGTACCGGTGAAGGGGCATGTGGTGTGGGGCCAAAACCCGTGGCCCTGCCTTTGATTCCGCTCAGCTCCCGCATCTTCTGCTCCTTGAACCCCCGGGCGATCGAAGAAGGGCTTCATCAAGCCTTGCCCTAAAATCCAGAGCTCCCCCTCAGGCCTTGGGATGAGCCTTATCGTAGACCTCCATGATCTTGTCCATGCTCAAATGGGTATAGCGCTGGGTGGTGGAGAGGCGGGCATGGCCCAATAGCTCCTGAATTGCCCTCAGATCCGCCCCCGCGTCCAACAGATGGGTGGCAAAGCTATGCCTGAGGCCGTGAGGACTGATGCGGTGCGCGATCCCACTTTTCCTCAAGTATTTTAACACAATCTGGGCCACCGATCTACCACTTAATCTGCCTCCCCAACGGTTCAAAAAAAGCGCACGCTCCTCCTCCCCCTCCACCCTTTCCTGAGGCAGGAACTCACGCCGCCGTGACAGGTAGACCTGGAGGGAGAGCACCGCCTGGGAGCCAATGGGCACGACCCGCTCTTTCCCCCCCTTGCCCAAAACGCGAATCAATCCTGCCTCCAGATCTAGATCATTCAGATCCATGCCCACCAGCTCACTGAGGCGAATTCCACCCCCATAAAACAGCTCTAAGATCGATCTGTCCCTGACCCCCTGGGCAGTGGGGGCATCGGCTGATTCCAGGAGGGCAATGGTCTCATCCACCGTCAGGAAGGCAGAGAGCCGCCGGGGCAGCTTGGGGCTGGCCACGCGCTGGGCCGGGTTGAAAGCAATTCTCCCTTGCCGCAGCAGGTATTGGAAGAAGCTGCGAAGGCAGGCCAATTTTCGAGCCACGCTCGCCTTGGCGATTCCCTTGGCAAAGAGGTCGCTCATGAAGGCCCGGATGAGGAAGGCATCGATTTCCTTCCAATCAATGGCCTCAGAGAGAAGGCTTCGCGTCACCTTGAGGTACTCCAAGAACTGCGAGAGGTCACCTTCATAACTGCGGATGGTATGAGGGGAGGCATTCCTTTCCACCCAGAGAAAACGCAGGAAGGCATCCATATCCCGATTCTTTATTTCCCTCTCAGGAGACATAGCGGGCCTTCCATTGTTCGAGGGCCACCAAGGATCGCCAGGCATACCTCATCCGCCTCTCTTTGAAAGGGACCTTTCCCCCTGCGCCCAGGGGGGGAAAGAGGCCGAAATTCACATTCATCGGCTGGAAGTGATCGGGATCGGCCTCCGTGATATAGCGGATCAACGACCCAAGGGCCGTATCCGGAGGAGGGGCTTCCAGGGCCTTGTCCTGGAGGAGGCGAGCGGCGTTGATTCCCGCCAACAGGCCCGTCGCCGCGGACTCCACATACCCTTCCACCCCGGTCACTTGGCCCGCGAGAAACAGGCCGCCCTTGCCCTTCCATTGCAGATTCTTGTCCAACAGGGTGGGTGAGTTAATGAAGGTGTTGCGGTGCATGCTGCCATAGCGGCAGAATTCCGCCCTTTCCAGGCCCGGGATCTTACGAAAGACCCTCTCCTGCTCGGCTTGCCTCATCCGAGTCTGGAAGCCCACCAGATTATACATGGTGCCTTCGCGATTCTCAAGGCGTAGCTGAATCGCTGCCCAGGGCCGTTTTCCGGTCGAGGGATCAATCAGACCGACCGGCTTCATGGGGCCAAACCGCAGGGTATCTTTGCCCCGCATCGCCAGCTCCTCTATGGGCAGACATCCCTCAAAAAAGTGGGTCTCAAAATCCTTGGCCTCGGCCGTCTCGGCCCTCATTAATTCCCCCCACAGCCAATCATACTCTTCCTGGCTCAACGGGGAGTTGAGGTAATCCTCCCCGCCCCGCCCATACCGTGAGGCCCTGAAGACCCTGGACAAATCCAGAGACTCGGCCCAGACGATGGGGGAGATGGCGTCAAAGAAGGAAAGCAATCCCTTTTGGGAGGAGGCCGAGCCCGGGACTGTCTCCTCGATCAACGACGAAAGGGCCTGGGCCAGAGGCGCGGAGGTGAGAGGTCCGCTGGCGAGGATCACCAATCCCTCTTGCGGGACGCTTTCCACCTCCTCCCGCACCACCTCGACGCGGGGGTGTCTTTCCAGGATGGCGGTAATGGAGGAGGAGAAGGCGTGGCGATCCACCGCCAAACAGGAACCGGCTGGCACGGCATGGTCTTCGGCCACCCTGATAACGAGGGACCCAAGCCGCCTCATCTCCTCTTTCAGCAACCCACTGGCAGAATCCAGGGCATTGGATTTAAGGGAATTGCTGCAGACGAGCTCGGCCAGGAGTCCACTTCGGTGGGCCGGGGTCATGGAGCGAGGCCTCATCTCCCATAGGAGCACCTCGAATCCGGCCCTCGCCAACTGCCATGCCGCCTCTGATCCGGCCAATCCCCCCCCGACAATGCTGACCCTCATTCGTGAGGCCCCTCTTCCGTTCCCTCCAACCTTCCCTCCTCAGGGATAGGGGGGCTGGGCTTCTCCCAGGAGGCATAAGAGCAGTCGGGGTATTTGTTGCATCCATAGAAGACCCTCCCCCGGCGGGTGCGCCTTTCCACCAAGAAGCCGTCGCATCCCTCCCGGCGACACCGGATGCCCAAGGTCAGGGGCCTGGTGTTCTTGCAGGAAGGAAAGCCCTGGCAGGCCAGGTATCTGCCAAATCGGCCCTCGCGAACCACCATCTCCTTGCCGCACTTCTCACAGACCTCCCCCGCTGCCTGCTGGACCGGGGGCTTATGCGGCCCCTGTTGGTCCTCCTTCAGCTTCAGGGTATTCTTGCAAGCGGGGTAACCGCTGCAGGCCAGAAATTTGCCATACCTCCCCCACCTGATCACCATTGGCTTCCCACACCTCTCGCAGACCTCCGAGGTCTCCAGGGCGATCGTCTTGATGCTCTTCATCCCGGAGCCGGCCTGACTCAGGGTCTCCCGGAATCTCCCATAGAATTCCTGCAACAGCTCCTTCCCCCGAGCAGTCCCCTCTTCCACCTCGTCCAATTGCTTCTCCATCGCGGCGGTGAATTTCACATCCAGGATCTCGGGAAAATTCGGCACCAGCATATCCGTGACGATCATCCCCAGGTCGGTGGGCTTGAAATGGCCCTTCTCCTTGAAGACATAGTCCCGTTCCTGGATCGTGGAGAGGATGACCGCGTAAGTGCTGGGCCGACCGATCTCCCGCTCCTCCAACTCCTTGACCAGGGAGGCTTCGGTAAAACGCGGCGGGGGTTGGGTGAAGTGCTGCTCTGGCTCCAGGCCCTGAACCTGCAGCCTCTCCCCCGCGACCAAGGGGGGCAGGACCCCTTCTCTCTCCTCGTCCTCTTCTCCCCCCGGGGGGGAAGTGGCTTCATCCTTTCCCTCTGCATAGAGGATGGAAAAGCCCGGGAATTTCTTCACCGTGCCGACGACTCGGAATAGCGCCCTCCCGGCTTCGACCTCCGCAACGGTCACCTCCAAGATCTCTGGATTCATCTGGCTCGCCAGAAACCGGTTCCAAATAAGGGAGTAGAGGGCCAGCTGATCTTTGGTCAAGTGGGGCTTCAAGCTCTGCGGGTCATGAAATGCCGAGGTGGGACGGATCGCCTCGTGGGCCTCTTGGGACCGAGCGCGGTTCTGGTAAAAGTTGGGCTGGGCCGGGAGAAATTGAGGTCCATACCTGGCCTCGATCCATCTGCGGGCCTCCTGGATAGACTCCATGGAGACCCTGACGGAATCCGTCCTCATGTAACTGATCAGGCCGACCGCCCCTTCCTCCCCAACCTCGATCCCCTCATACAATTGCTGCGCCGTAGCCATCGTCTTCTTGGCGGAGAAGCGCAGCTTACGGTTCGCCTCTTGCTGAAGCTTGCTGGTAGTGAAGGGCGGAACCGGATGGCGCCTTTTCTCTTTCTGGCTCACCCCTCTGACTTGAAAGGGCTTACCCTCCAACTCCGCGACGAGGGCCTGGGCCTCTTCTTCATTCCGGATCTCCGCTTTTTGCCCTCCGATCTTGGCGAGCTGCGCCTTGAAGGGAGGAGGAACGGCGGCAGAGAGCTGAGCGGCAATAGTCCAGTACTCAGCAGGGATGAAGGCCCGGATCTCCTTTTCCCGGTCGCAGATGAGACGAAGCGCCACCGACTGCACCCTCCCTGCCGAAAGCCCCGCCTTGACCTTCCGCCACAGCAGGGGACTGATCTTGTATCCCACCAAGCGATCCAATATCCTCCGGGCCTGCTGGGCATCTACCTTCTTCTCATCCAGCCGACCAGGAAGGTCCATGGCTGCTTTTACGGCGGAGCGGGTGATCTCGTGGAACAGGACACGCCAGATGCGATCCTGCAGCTCCTTCATTTCATCGGCCAGATGCCATCCGATCGCTTCCCCCTCCCGGTCAGGGTCGGTGGCGATGAAGATCTTCTCCGCCTTCTTCGCCGCCCCTTTGATCTCCCGCAGGGTCTTCTCCCGCCCCTTCACGATGATGTACTCGGCGTCGAAGCTGGATTCATCCACCCCCAGACGACCAGGGGGCAGATCCTTGAGGTGGCCCATGGAGGCCATCACCTTGAATTCCGGCCCCAGTATCTTTTGAATGGTCCTGGCCTTGGCCGGGGACTCCACCACGATCAAGTTAGGAGACACGGTCGCTACTCCTCCAAAATCTTATCAGGACGCCCTCTGAAATTGCTTTCCCCTCTCCTGGCGGCAATAGCCTTTGATCTCCAGGCTCAACAGCAGAGAAGCCACCCTTCCGGCGGGCAAGCCACTTTTCGCGATGAGTAAATCGATATGCAGCGGTTGATCGGACAGCATCTGATAGAGCAACTCCTCTTCCCCTTCCAGCGGAGGCCTGGACCCCTCTCCTCTCCGGGCCCCTGGGCGAACAGGAAGTGGACACTGGAGCCTCAACTCCTCTAAGATATCCTCGGCGTCCTCCACCAGTTTCGCCCCCATCTGGATGAGTCGATGACATCCCCGGCTCCCCTGGAGATAGACCGAACCGGGAACGGCGAAGACCTCCCGGCCCTGCTCAACCGCGAAATTCGCCGTGATAAGGGCCCCGCTCCGCTCGTGCGCCTCCACCACTACTACCCCTCGGGAGATCCCACTGATGATCCGATTTCTCCGGGGAAAATTCCCCGGAACCGGGGCGGTTCCCAGGGGGAATTCGGAGAGGAGGGCCCCGGATTGGGGGATCCTCTCCGCCAGGTCCCGGTTCTGCGGCGGATAGAGGACATCGAGCCCCGATCCCCACACGGCCAAGGTCCTCCCCGACGCCTTGAGGGCCCCGCGATGAACGGCGGTATCGATTCCCAAGGCCATTCCGCTCACGATCGTTAAGCCGCAGGACGCCAGATCGTACGCCAGATCGCCCGCCACTCCCCTCCCATACTCCGTCGATCTCCTGGAGCCAACGATCGCCACCGCCACCTCGTCCTCCTCGATCAGCTCCCCCTGGAGATAGAGGACTGGCGGCCTGGAGGGAATTTGGGCCAAACTGGAGGGATAATGGACATCCTGGCCCGTCAGGATCCTGATCCCCAGGCTCCGGGCAAGTGCTTCCTCTCGCTCCATTGAAACCTCGGCAGGAAATCTGAGGATGGAGCACGCGATCTTTCCGCCAATCCCCGGGACGGATCGCAGCCCCGCTTCGTTCGCCGAGAGGACTCTCAGGGCAGAACCAAAATGTTCCACCAGCGCCTGAAAGCACAGTGGACCTACCCCTGGAACCATATTCAAGGCGATCCAGGCCTGCCGTTCGTCCATAGCTTCCGCATTATACCCCAGCCCGAAGAGTAGTCAATAACCAATTCGGGCAGGATTCGAGCAGGAGGGGAAGTTCAATCCATGCCCCGCCAAGCGGCAGCGGATTCGACCGTCAAAAAGGAAGGAGGGGATGAAGTCCAACTTCATCCCCTCCTTCCTGGGCAAGGGCCCGTATCCTTCAGCTCCGGAACCCCATCAAGGTATTCTCTTCTCCAGGGAGACCCGATCCCCCCGCTCTATTTCCCCGCTACTCTCCAAGATAAGGCCGGTGGAGGCCTGCTCAGTCGACCGCAACACCACCAGCTCCCCCATCAGGGTAGAGGGGGGCTGGGCCCCGCGAGGAACTAATCCTCTGGGCATAACATCTGGTCGAGAGATGGAGAAGATATCGCCCGGCTTAATCCCTTGCTTTGCTCCCAGGTCGATGTAGACGATATCACGGCCCCCCAGGGCCCCTTTCTCGTCGCGGGAGACCACAATGCATCCCTTCACCTTCGTGCTGGCCGGCTCAGGCTTCAGGTCGAAGGGAAACACAGGGGTCTGATAGGGGATCAAGCAGTCTCCCTTGGCGACTGAGGTGTAACTGTAAGCGATCTCCGCCTTGGAGGAGTTCTCCATGACCTCCTTAATCTCCAGCCGCCCGACATTCAGCACCAAGATCCCTAACCTTCCTCCCCGGAGAGGATGATGGACCTTCCGTGTAGGCCGCAGGATGGAGAATTGATCCCCCACCTTCACCCCCTCCTTGGGTCCGATGTTAACAATCACCCAATCGCCGGCGGATAGCTCGTTGATGTCCTCTATGGGCTTCACGATCCTTCGCCGCTCCCGCAGGATGTCCTCCTTTCCGATAAAGCCGCAGTCGGCAACGATCTGGGGCGTTACCTGCGGTGCAGGCTGATAGGGGGGGAGCTCGAGCGCAGGGGGCTTGGCGATCTCTTGCGAGGCCTCCTCTCCCTGCTTGCTCTCTGGGGCAGCGGCGCCCTCCTGGGGGGCGGCCATACCCTCTTCCCTCGCCTCAGGGGCCGTCGCCAGGTCCCCTGCCTGGGTGGTGCCCGCAGGGGCCATCGTCCCCTCCTGCGCCGCCGGGGCTGCCCCTTGTCCGGGAAGGGTGATCGGGTCGCCAGGGTAAATCAGGTTAGGGTTCTTGATATACCTGTTCATCTCCCAGACTTTGGGCCAGAGTCGTGGATTTTGAAGGTAGGCGCCCGAGATGTGCCAAAGGGTATCCCCCTTGCGCACGGTATAGGTCCCTTTCTCCAGTTCCCCGGCTCCCAAGCTGGCAGCACAGGTGATCATCAAGATCACCGACAGGCCCAAGAGAGACCGACCCTTTTTCCTCAACATGGTCCATCTCCTTTTCTTAGGGATTTATTGGTCAGGGGCTGAGGCAACTCGTCACTCATCCACCGGATCCGCCTTGGTCAACCCTCTCCGGTCCCGGCAGGGAGAGCCGCTGGATCTTCTCTTTCCACAAGGCGGCAAATCCGTATTCGAAGAGCTCACAGGCATCTTGCCACCTTTCCTTATCGTTGAGCAGGACGGCGATCAGCCGATGGCCACCTCGCGAGGCCGAGCCCACCAGACACCTCCCGGCTTCCTCGGTGTAGCCCGTCTTGATGCCATCCGCCCCCAGACACGAACCCAATAGGCGGTTGGAGTTCCTACAGGTCTTCGGTCGATGGAGGCCTTGCAGCCAGATGGCAACCTCTCTGTTCTTAACACAATCGGCCAGAAAGGGCAAGGACATTGCATATTGGCTCAATCTCGCTATGTCCGAGGCGGTCGAATAATGACGGGGATGATCGAGGCCGTGGCAATTGCAGAAGTGAGTGTCAAGAAGTCCCAGGGAGAGGGCCTTCCCGTTCATCTCCCTGACGAAATCTTCCTCGCGGCCGCACAGGTGCTCAGCGGCGGCCACTGCCGCATCGTTGGCCGATCTAACCAACATGGCGGAGAGCAGATCCCTCAACAAGACCCGCTGACCAGGCCTCAGTCCCAGGGAAACCCCTGGAGTGGCGGCCGCCCTTCTGCTCACCCTCACCCAATCCTCCAGGCGTCCCCTCTCGGCGACGATGACCGCAGTCATCAGCTTGGTGAGGCTTGCTATGGGGCGCCTCGCGCGGGGATTTTTCTCCAGAATCACCCTTCCAGATCCTCCGTCAATGAGGAGTGCGGAGGAGGCGCTGACCTCCGGAGGGACCAGTTCGGGGGCCCGATCCTCGGGATCGGGGATCACCCGTTCCACCTCTGCCCAAGGCAAGGCGATGATCCCCCCTCCCACCTCCAGCTCGATGAACTTCTCTCCTGATTGCTCCAACACCCTGGCCTGGAGCGCGCTCCCATTCTTGAAAAAGACCTGATCCCCCAGGGTCGGGGAGGCCCAAGCCAGGAGGGCAGTGAGAAGGATCGCGGAAAGGGTCGAGATAGCCCTCAATGTGACCCTTTCTATTTCGACTTGGAGAGCTCAGCCAGCTTTTTCCGCGCCAAAGAGGCGGGCGCGCTGTCCGGGTACTTGGAAAGCAGCTTCCTCCACTCGGCGATTGCCTTCTCCCTCTGTCCGAGCTCCAGATAGCTCAACCCCACCTTGAGCTGGGCATCAGGGACCTTGTCACCCTGGGGAAAGCGATCCGGGACCTTCTGAAACTCCGCCAGGGCCCGTTTGAACTCCTTCTGGGAATAATAGGCCTCCCCAATCCAGTATTGGGCATTGTCGGCCAATTCACTCTGGGGGAACTCCTGGGTGTATCTCTCGAATTCGAGGATGGCCTGTCCCATTTCGCCCGCCTTCAGAAACTTCATGGCCCGATTGTAAAGCTCCTGTGACCCCAAGGCCCCGGTAGGGGCAGGCTGGACTTTTTGCGGCGGCTCTGGTTGGGAAACAGGGGCACTGGGAGCCACCTCGACGGCAAGGGGGGCGACTGCGGCGGAGGAGACTTCCGCCGGGGCTGCGGAGGGCGGAGCAGCGGCTGTGGCGAGAGGCTTCTCCAAGGGCGCCTTCATCCCCTCCAGGCTCCCCTTTATCTCTCCTAGGCTGATCTCCAAGGACTGCAATCGGGCCTGAATCTCTCCCGTACGGTCGTTATTCTCCTTCAGCCTCTTCTCCATGAGATAATAGCCCGTCCTCTGCTCCTCGATGCGGGATTTCATTTCGATGTCCTCCCGCTGGAGCGTCCCGATCTGCCTCTGCTGGTCGGCCATCTTCTGGGAAAGCGTCTCGATCCTCTGCGAGGCACAACCCGAAAAAAGGGCCATGGCCACCAGTATGGCCAAGCCTGTCACTGTCTGATTCAGGGCTGATCTAATTCCGATCATCGCAGTACCTCCCGAATGAAGGTGCCTCCTCAGCTTTTCCCCGCCCGGCGCCAGAGGCCTTACCCTGGACTCGCTGCTGTGAGGGGGGAGAATTGAGCCTCTTTCACTTCCGATAACCGTAATGTCTTTACGCCTCCCTGTCAAGGGGGAAAATGGGGCTTTATGCCGCAGATTGCAGCGGCTTTGATCGTCCAAGGTCTTCAGGAGGCCTTGCCGGGGAAGAGTTCTTCTTCCACAATCTGGCAGATGATATGCCCAAGGGTCATGTGGGCCTCCTGGATGCGGGGGGTGGAACGGGAGGGGATGATCAGGGCCAGGTCGCAGATCGGCGCCAGCCCACCTCCATCACCTCCGGTGAAGGCCACCGTCTCGATGCCTCGCTTGTGGGCCGCCTCCACCGCCCTGATCACATTGGCCGAGTTGCCGGAGGTAGAAATAGCGTAGAGGACATCCCCGGCCCTGCCCAGGGCCTCCAACTGTCGCGCAAAGACCTGGGAGAAATCGGAATCATTGCCGATGGCCGTCAGGATGGAGGTATCGGTGGTGAGGGCAATGGCAGCAAGGGCGGGGCGATCAAAGAGGAAGCGGTTGACGAACTCGGCTGCCAGATGCTGGGCATCGGCTGCCGAGCCTCCATTGCCGCAAAGCAGGATCTGGTTCCCTCGCTTCAAGGCCTTTAGGGTCACCTCCACCACCTTGCCAATGTGCTCTATCTGATATCGGATCAGATCCTGTTTGACTGCCACACTTTCCTTGAGCAGCCGCTCGATCAGGACCTTCATACCTCCCTCCCTGGGCCAAAAGTCCCGCCCTCTCTCCGCAGAAGAGGACAAAGGGAACAAAGGGCCAGGCCGGGCAGACCCTCATCCCTCGGCAGCGCCCGGGCCGTCCTCCCCAACCTGGCCAGCTGAAAGAGAAGAACTATTCCTTCTTGCTCCGGGATGCCCTCTTGGGCCTTGGCCTCGTTTTGCTCCTGCCTTCTGATACCGCCGCGGCCTGGAGAGGCTGATGCCTCTCCTTGAACCTTTTTTCCCGCTTCCGATGAAGCTTCTTGATCTCCCGATGCGTCCTCGCCATCTCCCCATCCCATCATTTAGGCAACATGCAGACGGATATAGAGATTGCCCTGCCTCCCCTCTCCAGACCTCAATCCCTTCCCTGCGACGCGCAGGCGCATCCCGGGTCTCACCCCCGAGGGAACCTGAAGGAGGATCTTTTCCTCTCGACCATTGCGGACAAAGGAAAAGACCCGTTGACAGCCAATTAGGGCCTCCTGGGGAGAGATGCTCAGGTCACAGTAGAGGTCCTGCTGGCCTTTCTGGCTCCGCAAAACGCCCCAAAGACCGCTCAAAGAGTCAATGACTCCCCACTTCCACCGCTTCCCTTGCTCCCTGAGCTGCCCCACCCAGAGTTGGAAGGGAGCGACCACCAGGCCCCGCCACAACAGGGAGGATATCTTGACCGGCGGGGGGTCTGAATAGGAATCCCCACCAGGGCTGCCGGGTCGATCCGCTCGAACGGAGCCGCCAGCAGGTGGAAAGCCGAATAGGGTCCCCTGGAAATAGAACCCCTGGCCTTGAGAGAAGACCCGGCGCAGGTACTCCTCATCGAAGCGCAGGCCAAAGGCCGCAAATTCCCGTTCCAGATCTGAAAAGAGATCCTGGGCACGGGAGTGGAAAGGAAAACCGGAAAAGGGATCCCCTGGCCGATACGAGAAAGGACCCTCGCGGTCCTGAGGAGCGCGGAAGTCCCCTCTTCCAGGACGACCCTGTTGCCCGGCTTGACCTTTACCCATGAGACAGGCATAGGCCTCGCTAATCTCTTTGAAACGCTCCTCCGCCGCCCTATCTCCCGGATTGCGATCAGGATGGCAGGCAAAGGCCAGCCTCCGGTAGGCCCTTTTGATCTCCTCCTCGCTGGCCCCCTCTTGCAGGCCCAGGACCTGATAGTAATCGGAGTAAGCTGCACCTTTCCTCTGCATAGCCTCCTCATCGCCTCTTTACCATGACGCTCTGTCCCAATGCCGAACACCTTATTTCTTACCCTATTTCCCCAGGGGAGTCAATGACCAATCCGCTCGCAAAATGAAAGGGGCTATCCGAAGATAGCCCCTTTGCCCTCAGAGGTCGGGATCCCCGATCTATTCGATGGGGATATCCAGGCCCTCGAAGTACCAGATGCGGGAATGGCTCCCCGAGCCAGCCTTGCCGTTGATGCAGGGCATGACGAAGGCGAAGCCCTTAGAGTTGGCCGCTTGCTGTAGGTCGCCGCCCACATTCTCGGTGATATAGATGCCCTTGCCGAGCAGGGTCACATGGGTGATGTTGTTCTCCACATCGGTACCCTTGCCCCGCTGGCAGGTCATGGCGGCATCGATGCTGGTCACATCGGAGAGCGCACCCACGATGCCCTTATCCGCCAAATGCTTGGCCACATCCCCGCCGACGCCCGGGAAGGTGTAGGTCACCCAGTCACGGTGGAATCCATTATTGTGCAGGGCCCACTTGTGCACCATATCCTGGGAGAAGCAGACGATGTCACCCTTGTTGACAGTGAGGCCGGGGTGCTTGCTCATCCAATCTTTAAACATCGCCATATTGAAGATCCAGTCCCCTTCCTCCGGGCCGTACCGGGAGGCATTGATGATCAGGCAGGGGGCTGCCCAGTGCTGCAAGGGCACCTTGTCGATGGTCCATTGGGCGCCCTCTCTCCGGTGGGACGGGGAATCGGTATGGGTACCGAAGTGCTCGTTGCAGTAGAGCTGCTGCCCATACCAGCCGTCATACTGGTAGTTGATCCAGGGATAGATCCCCCGGAAGTCATTGAGGCTGGGCACGCCAACCATGTTGCCCCCGAAGACGGCCGTCCAGATGTGCATCCCATTGCGGAGGTCGTTGGCCAGATCGAACATGGGGACCGCCATGAACTTCTTCTCCAGCTCCTTCATGGAGGCATAGGAGGCGGCCATCCCCTTCGCCTTGGTGTCATCCAGCGCGAAGACCCGGGTGGGGGCGCCGGAGCCCTGGTAGATCTTCATCGGTCCCAGGACCGCGAAGACCCACTTGTCTGCCACGGAGGGATCGAAGCGAATGTTCTCCAGGACCCAGATCAGGTTGCTGAACATGGCGCGATGGGCCAGGGGCTTGCCTTCATCCGCCACCCTCTTATAGGTGTCGATGGAGAGGACGTCCATGCCGAAGCCCTTGATCCGGCAATCCGCCATGTACTTGGCCGCGTCCTCGGTGATGCCGGGGAAGCCATACTTGATGAAGCGCTGGTTCTTGCCGGCGATATACTCATCCCAGTATTTGTCCCAGCCGGTCCACATGAAGATCATCGAGCGGGCCGCATCCCGCATCAGGTCGCAGCCGGTTTTCTGCTCCCAGGCCTTGATGTCGGCCAGGCTCACCTCGTAGCCATCCCGGTCCTTCACCCAGGGCCGCACGTCCATGATCACGGCCTTGCCGATGAACTTGTCCTGGGGAATTTGATCTAGTCGCCAGAAGCCATAAGGGTTATGGGACGGGCTATCCATGTGGGTACCGGTATGCTCGGTGAACTTGAGGTCATAGCCATAGAAATTGGGGCCGACTTTATCGTAGCACTCCGCTTGGGTCTTGCATCCGCCCCACATACTCATACCTTCCCATTTGCCGGCCCAGGCGGGCATCCCGTTCTCGAATTTCTGGGTCAGGTCGACGATCTTGTAGGCCACGGCCGTCCCGGCAAACAGAGAAACCACGAATATCGCAGTGACAATCAACAATGCTCTTTTCATGAATTCACGCTCTCCTTCCTCGCTGGCCACAGAATCACAGCGGGGCCTGCCAATCCGTCTGGCGGCCTCACCATTACTCCAACGCGCCTATGGATCCTCTCTCACCTCCCTCCTCTTTGCCAAATTCCAGACAGGCAATTCCCCGAGGGCCCTCCCTCGAAAGAGAAGAATGGCCTCGCGGGACAGAAAATGGGATTTAGAGACCGGGTGTCCTGTTCGGAAAGCTTTGGATCAGCGATAGGGAAGGTAATAGCGAGCGAGGCCCCTACACCTTTGCGTTCAACTAATGATACCTTTGATCCCAATTGTCAAGGGAAATCTTAGAAGGGCCGGAAGACGAGGTCCTTGATCCGCAACTGGAGGCTCTGATTGCCCTGATAGGCGTTAATGAAGGGAGAAAAGGCCAGATCGACCCGGGGAAGGCGGCCCTGGAGTTCTTCGCAGAGCTCGCCCATGCCGAATCCGATCGCCTCCAACACCTTTCCCCTGTTTCTTACCCTCATTTTCAAGTGTCTCTCCCCGACCCGCCGGGGATACTTCATGACCTCCAATCCCCGGCTCGCCAGAGTCGGCTCAGGGTTCCCCAGTCCGTAGGGCTCAAGCGCCTTCATCTCCGTCACCAACTTGAAAGAGAGATCCTCCAGCGAGACCTCTCCGTCGAGGGCGACCGGGGAGAGGAAATCCTCTTCGGACAAGAGGGCTTCCGCCTCTTCCTGAAATCGTTCGAAAAAGGCGGGGACCTTCTCCCGGCTAATGGTGAATCCCGCAGCCTGGGAATGGCCTCCGAAGCCTTCGAGGAGGGGGGCGCACCTCTCCAGGGCCTGATTGACCGGAAAGGCCGGGATGCTCCGTGCGGACCCCCTCCCCTTCTCGCCCCCCAGGGCGACGATGACCACGGGTCGGTGGTAGGCCTCGACCAACCGGGAGGCTATGATGCCGATCACCCCCACATGCCATCGCTCAGAGCATAGACAGATCGCCTTGGGCAGTTCCCCCTTGGCCTCCAGCATGGCATTCGTCTCCCCGATCGCTGCCCTCTCTATCGCCTGGCGTTCGCGATTCAACTCCTCCAGCAGGCGAGCCAGTTGTGAGGCCTCAGAGGCAGACTCGGTGCAGAGGAGGCGAAAGGCCAGGTCTGCCTCCTTCAATCTCCCTGCGGCATTGAGCCGGGGGCCCAGGACGAAAGCCACCTGACCCGCCCCCAGAGAAGAGTGGGAGAGGCCAGCCTCCTCCAGCAGGGCGCGAATTCCGGCCTTGGGCGATCTCTGCAACTGCCTCAGACCAAACTGGGCGAAGACTCGGTTCTCGCCCCTCAGGGGCACCACATCGGCAATGGTGCCCAGGGCCACCAGATCGAGGTGCTCCTCCATATACCCTCCTCGCCCCATTGCCTCGGCCAGCGCCTGGCAGATCTTGAAGGCCACCCCGGCTGCGGCCAAGGACTTGAAGGGATAGGGACAGTCAAGGCGCTGCGGATTCAGGATCGCCACCGCGGAAGGGAGCTTCTCTCCAGGGAGGTGGTGGTCGCAGATGATCATGTCCATCCCCAGATCCTGGGCCAAGGCCGCCTCTCGTTCCGCATTGATGCCCTGGTCGACGGCGATGATCAATCCCACCCCTTCCCCCTTGGCCCAGTGGATTACCTCCTCCTTTAGACCGTAGCCCTCCCGCACCCGATCCGGGAGATAGTGGATGACATGGCCCCCCAACTCCCTCAGGAGATACCACATGAGGGCCATCCCCGTGATGCCATCCACATCGTAGTCCCCATAGAGGAGGATCTTCTCCTGGCGCGAAAGGGCAGAGCGCAGGCGTGCGACCGCAGGCTCCATATCCTGGAGCAGCGAAGGCTGATGGAGATCCTGCAAAGAGGGGGAGAGAAAGGCGCGGGCCTCAGAGGTGCTCTTGACGCCCCGATTAACGAGGATCTGAGCCAGCAGGGGATGAATCTCCAACTCCCTGGCGATCTCCTGCGCCTCTTTCGAATCCCCCTGGGGGAGACACCACCTTCTGCGCATGGGAGGCTCCGTGCCTATTTCTTCTTGCCAGTGGGCTTTACCTTCTTCACCCGCACCTGGCCAGGCCATTCCAATACGAGGGCACTGGCCACGAAGATCGATGAAAAGGTCCCCACAATGATCCCCATGGATATGGCGAGGGAGAAGTCATGGAGGACCTCCCCTCCCAAAAAGAGGAAGGAGAGAGTCACCAGGAAAACGGAGAGGCCGGTGACGATGGTGCGAGAGAGGACCTCGTTGATGCTGGAATTGATCACCAGACCCAATGGGTCTTTGCGCCTGGCCCTCAGGTTTTCCCGGATGCGGTCGAAGACCACGACCGTGTCGCTGAGGGAATAGCCCGCCAGGGTCAACAGGGCGGTCACCAGCAGAAGATTGATCTCCTTTCCCATCAAATGAAAGACCCCAAACACCGCCAGGACATCATGGAAGGTGGCGATAGTGGCGGCGACACCGAACCGGAAATCGAAACGCCAGGCGATATAGATGAGGATTCCGATCATTGAGAGGACGATCGCCCAGGTCGCAGACCGACGCAGTCCTTTTCCGATCGCCGGTCCGATTTCGTCGCTGCCCTCCACCACGAAGGATCTTTCCGGGAGATTCGCCTTTAGGGCCTCCTGGATCTTGTCCAGCGTCCTGCTTTGCTGGGCGAATTCCTTCTTCACCCGGATGAGGACCCGCGAGCTATCCGAGAACTGCTGCAGATTGCTCTCCGGGATATTGGCCTTGCCCAGGGCCTCCCGCACGGATCCCACCTCCACCGGCCCGTCGAACCTCAATTGCACCGAGGTCCCTCCTGCGAAATCGGTGCCCAAATTGGCATGTCCTCGGAATACTTGAATGATGGCGAAGAGGCCCAAGAGCACTAAGATGCCGGAAAGGGCAAAGGAATAATAACGCTTTCCCATGAAGTCGATCTTGGTCTTTCCCAGGATTTCAATCATCGATCCTCCCCATCTCTCCTCAAAGCCGGAAGCAAGAGCTCCATAATGGACTTAAAGTATTGCTGCAAACAATGCGGGCCAAACGGAGGGCCCTGGTGAATGATATCCTCAAACACTGATCCTCTTCATCTCCCATTTGGTGGTCATCCAGTCGAGGATGGTCTTGGTTCCGATCAGGGCGGTAAAAAGGTTGATCAGGATGCCCAGACTGAGGGAAACCGCGAAGCCCTTGATCGGTCCCGTCCCGAACTGGAAGAGGACCACGGCGGTGATCAGGGTGGTGACATGCGAGTCGACGATCGTAAGGAAGGCCTTGGTGTAGCCGCTATCGACGGCCGAGCGCCCTGTCTTGCCCAGGCGCATTTCCTCCCTGATCCGCTCGAACATCAAGACATTGGTGTCCACGGCCATCCCAATGGTGAGGGCGATGCCCGCGATCCCGGGCAGGGTGAGGGTCGCTCGAAACCAGGTGAGGGCCCCCATCAACATGATTATGTTCAAAAGGAGGGCGAAATCGGCTACCACCCCTGAGACGCGGTAATAGAAGACCATGAACAGGACCACCAATGCGGCCCCCACCAAGGTGGCCCGGAGGCCCTTCTGAATCGAGTCTTGGCCCAAAGAAGGTCCCACGGTCACATTGGCAAGGATGTGAACCGGTGCCGGAAGGGCACCCGCCCGCAACACGATGGCCAGATCCCGGGCCTCATCCATCGAGAAACGACCGGTAATCTGGGCCTTGCCGTTGGGGATCTTCTCGTTGATGCGAGGGGCGGAGTAGATGGTATTGTCCAGGATGATAGCCAGCCGACGCCCCACATTGGCCCCGGTGATCTGGGAGAAGATGCTCGCCCCCACCCGATCGAACTCGAGAGAGACATTGGGTTCGTTCATCTCACTTCCGATCTGCACCTCCGCCGTGGTGATCGTGTCGCCGGTGAGGAGGGCCTTCTTCTGCAAGAGGAAGGGGGGCTTGCTGACATTCCCCTTGGAGTCGGTGGTCTTCTGGTACAAGACCTCGGTGTCGGGCGGGGGATTGCCCGCCATGGCCGCCTCCATCACCTTCGCATCCTCCGTGCGCCCGTCCACCAGTTTGAATTCCAAAAGGGCGGTCTTCCCGATCAGCTCCACCGCCCGCTGGGGCTCCTTGATGCCGGGGAGCTGCACCACAATCCGCCGCTCCCCCTCCGGAACGATCTGGGGCTCGCTCACCCCGAACTGGTCCACTCGATTGCGAATCGTCTCCAGGCATTGACGAACGGCGTACTCCTGGAGGCGTTTCACTTCTTTCGGCTTTAAGGAGAGGAGCATCTCCGAAGGATCCCCGGTGGGCGATGCGTCCAGCACTCC
>JAZDMQ010000080.1:0-3198 GCA_043800755.1 bacterium
CCCTTGCCCACGATCTCGAGCCATAAGGGCCAGGCGATCGACAAGTGATCCAGGGTTGACTTTCCCTGCGATTCGAGCTAAAGATATTGAACTATTTCTCAGGTGGGCCGATTTGAGCGGAAAGGGGTAAGGTCCGAATGAACCAACGTGCACAACGACCCTTCGTCTTCTACGGCTGCATGGAGCTCCGGGAGATTCTGGGAAAGACGGCCGAGGATGAAAAGGAGCTGGCAGATCTCATCCAGGATGTTCCCTCGGATTCCATCTTCTATCATACGCACAGTTTCCTGTTGCGCCATCGGCTTGCCAACGGGGAATACCTGAATGATTTCGCCAATTGGGTTGCTACCGAGGTGGAAGACCGGGTCTTGGGTGAGCGCCTCGGCATCATCGACCCTTCCGAATTTGAAACCCTGGAGGCGCTCAGAGAAGAGATCCTCTCCATCATTGACGACCATCTTGCCGGGGCTCGCATTGTCCCCCAGGTTATCTTCGGAGAGTCCTTTTCCTTCATGCAATCCCGAATCGTGCAGATTCCCACTGGGTTGGAGGCTTACAGCTTGAGCGAGCTCTGCCAGAGCTTAGAGGAGGTGGATATCAGTGCTATCTACTTTCACCTCTTCGAAGTGAGGCTTCGGGTGAAAAGGAGAGAGAACGATATTCCTCTCTGGCTGATCGAGGAGTTGGGCTTGAATGATTTGGCGGAGCAAATCAGAAAGATCCAACCTTATTCGATGACCCTGGAACAGCTGCGTTCGAAGCTGCTGAGCCTCTGCGGAAGGGAAATGGAAGAACGGAGGCGAGGGGGATGAGCATAGGCATCGAAGCCTATCGAGAGGTAGCCCCCAAGGGAACCCTCGATTTTCTGTATCGTCTGGCGGAAAAGGTCCAGGGGAGAACCTTCCTTCACGTCAATTCCACCAAAATGGGGGGGGGTGTAGCGGAAATTCTACAGCGGCTGGTCCCCATGATGAAGGATTTGGGAATCAATGTCATCTGGGAAGTGATCCAAGGAAATCGGGAGTTTTTTTCTGTTACCAAGGCCTTTCATAATGCCCTCCAGGGCAAGGAACAGGTCATTACCGAGGAGATGTATCGGACTTACCTGGAGTGCGCCGAGGAGAATGCGCGCCAGATCTCCCTGGAGGCCGACCTGGTCTTCATTCATGACCCTCAACCCGCACCCCTCATCCAACACCGACACGGCGGGAAATGGGTGTGGCGGTGCCACATTGACCTCGCTCAACCCCAACGGAGCGTTTGGAATTTCCTCCGTCGCTTCGTGGTCCGCTATGATGCCGCCATCTTGTCCTTGCCTAAATTCGCCCAGCGGCTCCCCATCCCGCAATTCCTGGTCTATCCCTCGATCGATCCCCTCGGCCCCAAAAACCGCCCCCTGAGCCGGGAGGAGGTCGCCACGGTCCTGGAGAGGTTAGGAATCGAGAGGAATAAGCCGATCCTGCTTCAGGTATCGCGCTTCGACCGTTTCAAAGACCCCATTGGCGTCATCAATGCCTATCGAATTGTGAAGAGGCAAATCGACTGTCAGTTGATACTGGCGGGGGGAGGAGCAACCGATGATCCGGAGGGGGCAGAGGTTCTATCCGATGTGAGAGACGCCGCGGGCCGCGATCCCGACATTCATGTGCTCGAGCTTCCGCCGGATGCATTCCTGGAGATCAATGCCCTGCAGCGGGCAGCAGATATCGTGATCCAAAAATCAATAAGAGAGGGGTTTGGCCTTACCGTAACTGAGGCCATGTGGAAGGGAAAACCGGTGATCGGAGGAGCTACCGGGGGTATCAAGGTCCAGATCATGCAGAATGTTACGGGCTATACGGTACACTCCGTGGAAGGAGCGGCATTTCGGATTCGCTACCTCTTGAACAACCCGCACCTGATCGCTCGAATGGGGGGCGCAGGGAGGGAATATGTACGACGAAATTTCCTGATCACCCGGCATCTGGGAGATTATCTGACCCTACTTTCCTTTCTCACCCAGCCCTAATGCCCCATCGGATGTGAAAAATGGGCGATTTCCTTTCCTTACCTTCCGAAGTTCAAAAAGAGATGCAGGAGATAGGAAATGTTGACCTCTTGGTCGGCATTGCCAGCTACAATAGCGCTCAAACCATCGACACCGTAATAAGAGCAGCCAATATTGCCCTCCGGGAATCTCTTTCTCCGGCCCGGTCTCTCATTGTCATCTCGGAGGGAGGTTCCCTGGAAGAAACCAACTCGGCCATTGAACTGGCTCGCGACCCTTTTGTTCCAATTCTCTTGAGCCCTTACCCGGTGGACCACGCGGGGTTGCTGTCCCTTCCCTATCATGGTATACCGGGCCGAAGAGAGGCATTGTGGACCATTTTACAGATTGCGGAGAGATTGCAGGCTAAGGCTTGCGTCATCCTGGACTCCCGCCTCCAAAGCATGACCCCCCAATGGATCGAATCGCTCATCACGCCGATCTGGAAATTGGAATTTGATTATGCATCTCCAATCTATGCCCGCCATAAGTACGAAGGGGGCCTGGTGAATTGCATTGTTTATCCCCTCGTCAGGGGCCTTTATGGTAAGGACATTCGACATCCTATGGGCGGTGAATTTGCCATGTCGGCGAGGTTGATCAGTCATTATCTATCATCTCAGGAGGCCTGGAGGAATCCGGATGCCCTTCCAGAAATTGACATATGGATGGCGTGCTCGACGATTGTGGGCGATTATGCAATCTGTCAAGCTTATGTGGGCCCCAGACTCTATGAAAGCCCATCTGCGGATCTCTCCTCCATAATCTGCCAGGTGGTGGGTTCCCTCTTTCACTTGGCGGAATCTTATCAGGGCGTATGGCAAAAAGGGTTGCCCGAATCCCATCCTCCCATCTTTGGCACCTCAATCCCTCAGCCCTCAAATCCCCCTCCCGTTGATCCCCATCCGATGATCCAAGCCTTTCACAGAGGACTCAGGGATCTACTTCCACTATGGGAACAAGCCCTATCGCCCGAGACCCTTCAGGACCTATACCCATTGGGAGGATTGACCGCGAGCGACTTTCGATTTCCCATGGACCTTTGGGTCCGGGTCATCTACGACATGCTATTGGCCTATCATTACCGAATCTTCTACTGGCGCCATCTTCTCAAGTCGTTGACCCCGCTTTATCTGGGGAGGATGGCCTCCCTAATCATCGAAACCGAAAAG